>CAZUAX010000146.1:0-9316 GCA_964618435.1 uncultured Solibacteraceae bacterium | reverse complement strand
TGCTCGCGACCCGCGAAGAAGCGAAGTCGGGGATGAAACCAATGGGGGAAGTTGGTGGTGATCTGCTCCAGGGTCTCGTTGGTGTAGATGTCCGGCGTGAATCGCCACGGCGTAGCTTCGCCCGTGTTTCCGCTTGAGAGAATCACCGCCCCAATCCGTTCATCGAAGGCGGCCGCCATCAGCGCCTGCTTGCCGTTTCTAGAATGGCCGGTAATACCAATCTGGGCCTTGTTCACCTTGGGCAGGGTGAAGAGGTAGTCCACAGCGCGGCTGCCAGCCCAGCCCCAGCGGGCGATGGTGGAGAAATCATGCTCTGGATAGACATCGATATAGCTGTCGCTATAGTCCTCTATGGAGTAGTTGGGATCCGACGCCGAATAGAATACGCCGATGTAGCCTCGACGCACTGCAGTAGCGATCCACGGCCTCCAGCGCGGGTGGTTGGTGAGGAACACAGGGAACGGGCCTTCCCCGGGAGGAGTGACGATCTCTAGAAGCAGCCGTGCGCGAAGGTCAGGTCCAAAGGACAACATCACACGTTCCACGGTGGTTTCGCCGTCTCGCGTGGTGGAGACCGTCTCCGCGCTGAGATTTGTGGGGGCCGGGGGAATCTTCCCGTACAGCCACTGCTGGGCCTGTGCCGCAATCCACTGCCGCTTAGGCGCCCACGATGCAGCATCACGTACAGCGGAAAGATTTGCCTCGGGGACAGCAGCAAGCGGATCCGGCAGAAATGGCTGTGACGGCATGTTCGCGAAGTCCGGCGGCAACTCGCCAGTACGACGCTGCCATTCTTCCCATGTCTTGTCGATGGCGTTGATGCGTCCCGCGTGGGGCGTGCGAGAGGGCGTAAGGATCTCCAGCAAGTCCTTGAGCACTTGATCGCGGCGAGCCTCAGCGGCGTCCTGCGAAACCAGCATCACGGTAGCGAGCAGCAGTACAGCCACCAGCGTAATGTATTTCCCAAGCTGCAAAGTAAAGCTGGCGGTTCCTTCTGTAGACATAGTGATCCTTGGGCGCTAGTCTATCGAACTCTTTTGAGCCGACAAAGCAAGGGCGGGGACAGAAGGTCCCTGCTTAATGATGGTTTGGGAATCGCAAATCGGAGAGCGCGGATTTTGAGATACGGAATAAATTCTTGCCAGTAGGAAATTTTTCCCGCCTTTCCTGCAATTAAGCACATGGGATGGTACATCAACGCAGGACGCTGTTGCTACCTAAGTGTTAGGAATAAGGCGTGTTATAGGGAGTGACACCAAGGGTTCCTCTGATGCAGAGAACGATGAAATCGAAAGGAACGAAACGTGCAATCAGTTTGGGCGACAAAAAGTACCGCCCGGGCAGAAATGAGGCTGGGTACGGACGCCCGGGCGGGAAGCTGCTATTTAGGCACCTTTCGTTACAGATTCTAGCCGAAAACCTTCTTGATTCGTTAGGGTTTTCTGTACCTTTTCTCCCTCTTTTTCTGTTTCTTCTCACCCCCTTCAGGGGAGGGGTGGTTCCATCCCATGCGGGGTGAACAGGATATGGTTTTTGGCTGATGCTACCCACAATTCTATGATTTGCAGGGAAAAAGATTCGAGGGCGAGCGGTGCTGGCCTTCGCCGGACTGGCCTCGGCACAAGATGATGACGGATGATGACAAAGGAGTATTGCAGCAAGGCATGGAATCGATTTATTACGTAATTTGTTATCTGTGTCACCGCACCTGCGCGCACTGTTACGAGGACCGTTTCCGGCCCTACTATGGTGATGAATTGGCAGACGTGGTGAACCACAGCAAGTCCACCGTGCCGAGGGTCATTGACAACTTACCTGAGCGCATGACGTACCGGGATTGGGGGACGACGGACGGAGAAGATCGACCCGTGGAGCGTCGTGGCCGCATCATACTTGCAGGCGGCGAAGTGTTGTTAGATGCGGTACGCGAACCTATCCTCTACCCGGCCATCCGCCAGATCCATGCCAGGTATGCCGCAACGGGCGGAGTGGACGTGTTGGTGCAGACCACCGGCGACGTGCTAACAGAACGAATTCTGGACGAACTGCTGGCCCTGAACGTGCGCGGCATATCCATCGCTGGCATGGATGCCTATCACAAGGGAATTGATACTCCAGAGGCCCAAGCCAGGCTTCGCAATAAACTGTTGGGATGGTTCCAGACCCGCGACATGCAACCGTCCCCGGAGGATGCAAAGCGGATGGCTGCGGGAGGAGATCTAGGTATTCAGTACTACCACTTTTTTGGCGCTACCCCGGATTCCTGGATTGGCCCGCTGTGGCCCCGCGGGCGCGCCATGCAAAACGAACTCTCGGTAGCCTCGCTCGAAGATAACTTCTGTAACCGCTGGTCTGGCGGGCTGAACTTCCTGGACTACAAGAACGCTGGATCGGAAGTTTCCATTGAACCTGACGGCTCCCTCTACCCCTGCTGCCTGAAAACGAAACTCCCGTTGGGGAATGTTGCCGCTGAACCGCTTGAGATGATCCTGGAGCGTCACATCGGCAACCCGGTCTACGAAGCAATTTCCATGGGACACCCCGAGCGGATGGGCATTCGCCATGGCTGGAGCGTGGAAACCTTCCTGGAGAAATCTGTGGCGCAACTCCCTTCCGGGAAAACCTATCGCAACCTTTGCGTAGGCTGCGACCGTTTTCATGAAGAGGTGCTTGGCACAACCACAGCGGAACTGGTTTCCATCGCCCTGCCCTGAGGAATTTTTAGCAGCCGAAGACCATTCGCCGTCACCAGCAGCGTCGCGCCCACATCGGCCAGCACCGCCATCCAGAGAGTTGCCACGCCAAGCATCGCAAGCAGCACAAACAGGGCTTTTGAGCCAACCGCCAGCACCACATTCTGCCGGACGATCCGCATTGCCTTTCGGGAGTGCGCAAGCAGAAACGGTACACGCCGCAAATCACCGTCCCAGATAATGGCGTCAGCCGCCTGCAAGGTGACATCGCTCGCACGCTGTCCCGCGGCAATGGAGAAGCTGGCGGCAGCCATTGCAGGGGCGTCGTTAATGCCATCTCCCACCATGGCTACGGGCCCGGTAGACGCTTCGATTTCGCGCAGAGCGGCCAATTTGTCCTCGGGCATCAGGGAAGCCCTTACTTCCCGAATTCCCGCGGCCCGCGCGACTGCCTCACAGTTCGCCGGATGGTCTCCTGAAAGCATCGCAAGCCTTGCCATGCCCATTGAACTCAATGTGGCCATGGCTTCAGCCGCTGCCTGGCGGGGCGTATCGGAAAGTGCGGCAAGGAACCACAATTGCTTTCCAGAACCTGCCGCCACCAGTGCGCCACGTTCCCCGGCAAGCTCAACAGCAAGATGTTCCGCCTGCGAATTCCATGCCCCAAATTTCCGGGCGAGGCCGGGGCTTCCCACCCACACCGAAACCCCGTCCACCATGCCCGCGCCACCCAAGCCTGGAATGGCCTGGAAGTCATCCGCAACCGGAATTGCAGTTCCGTGCAGCGTGGCGATTGCCTCAGCATGACTTAGGACTGCTCGCGCCACAGGATGCTCGCTGAGCGCCTCAATTGCAGCGGCGCGCACCAGTGCCTGCAACTCATCCACCGCACCCACGACAGCCATTCGCCGCACCTGAAGATCTCCGGTGGTAAGGACGCCAGTCTTATCAAAGGCTACCGCGCGGACGGCAACGGCTCGCTCGATGGACTCCCCACCCCGCACCAGCACTCCCCGCCGAGCAAGCGCGGTGATGGCGGATACCATCGTCACCGGCGTGGAAATCACCAGCGCGCACGGACAGGCAATCAGCAACATCACCAGCGCGTGGTAGAACCACTCTCGCCAGTCGTAGCCAATAAGTGGAGGCACCACTGCCACCGCCGCGGCGAGTGCAATCACCACCGGAGTGTAGACCCGGGCGAAGCGCTCAACCCATCGCTCAGTAGGGGAACGAAGCAATTGGGCTTCGTGAATGGTCTCTTCCAGCCGGGCAGCGCGCGAATGGGAGGCATCGCGGCTAACCCTCACACGAAGGGTCCCATTGCCATTCGTACTGCCTGCAAACACGCAGTCGCCGCACTGCACCGAAAGCGGAATCGCTTCCCCGGTTAATGCGGACTGATCTACGAAGGAAGCACCCGTTTCCACCACTCCATCCGCTGGCAGCCGGACACCCGGCTTCACCAGCACCATGTCACCCACACGCAGCTGATGAACAGGTACGGTCTCCGTCACGCCTTCGCCGGAGAGTCGCTCTGCCGTAACCGGCATCAAGGCCAGAAAGCGCTCAATCGACTTTCGTACCCTTGCGCTACTGGCAGTTTCCATGAGATGCGCAGCCGCAAAGAGCAAGCTCACCAGCGCACCCTCAGCCCAGTCACCCAAAAGCAGCGCTCCCGCGGCTGCCACAGACACAAGCACGTTCATGTCCGCGTGGCGCTGCTTAAGCGCCGTCCACGCCCGAGGCACAAAATGACGCATGCTGAGGATCATCGAGAGACCAAACAGGATACGAGACGGGAGGGACTCGGGCCAGCCTGGGAACGCAGGTAACCATCCACTTGCCGCCGCCAGGCCGCAAAGGAACAAAGCCGCGGAAACAGCGGCAAGAAGTACCTGTCCACGAAGGACCCCACCGAGGTCGCGAGCTTCAGCCTCGGGAAAGCCCTCCGGTGCCGGAGTAAATCCGCTGCGCACGATAGCGTCACGCAAGGCAGAGATTCCAACACGTTCGGCATCGTAGTGGACGGTTAGGCGCTGCCGCAGCAGATCGAAGTCCACAGCAGCCACACCTGGGCAGGCGCGGAGCGCAGCATCGATTACGCGAGACTCATTGGCGCAATCCATCCCTTGCACTTGGAATGTGTGTCTTTCTGGCATGCTGCAGAGAGCGCTCCCGTTTGGGGTACGGCTACGGAAATCCCCTATGCTTCTATTCTATGGTCGCTTCCCTGCCCGGCTGCCTGGCAGACCCAATCGCGGGAGAGTCTCAAATGACGGTGGCGATCTTCGGCTGTTGCTGGAAGCTATTGTTGCGGAACCAGTTCACGGGGCACGCGCAACCTGTGGGGGACGAGCGAGTCCGTGTCTACCAGCGCCTTGAGGCGCGGGAAGTGCTCCAGCCTTACCCCACCGGGCCGGGCCGGCTGGTGGATACCGAACCATCCGTTGGCGCGGAGAAGCCATCCGGGCGGATCCTCCCAAAAAGCTGAGCTTTCCTCCAGGTAGCGGCCGTATGCCGAAAGTTCCTCGGCAAAGTCTGGTCCATCGCGCAGGGCACGGAGGAATGTTTCCCAAAGCAGACCAATGCGATGGAAAGCGGATAAGTCGTGCCGGTCCTGCGCCGCACGGTAGCGAGCAAACCGCTCGCTGACTTGCGCGATTGACCGAGTGGTCGATAGCTCGTCATGCGCGTCCTGTGGTTCTCGAGGCAAGGGAATCGTTCGGGTGCGACCATCAGGCAACTTCACCTCCGGAGTACGGAGCTTGGGACTGGGCAGAAGACGCGAAAGGGCATGATGAAGTTCCACCCCTTCGCTGTCTGTCCACAGCGGAGTAACCAGGAAGCCTTCCACATTTTGGTGATCCCATACGCGCGGAGTACTGCCGTAGGAAACCATTGTCACCTCCAGCGGACCGGACCTAAATCCCATACCGACCTTGGCTTCCCACCCTGAATCACGAAGGCTCCGCAGGCGGTTAAGCGCAATCGCGTCTCCATCGCCATCGGCTTCACACCGGGGTACATGCAGTTGCCGGTCAAGCAATTCCGCCCACGCGTCGCGCAACAGATGGGCACTGCCAGAGTCATTTCCCAGAGGTGCTGCTAGCACTCGCGAATGGACCTGCTGGTAAACGCGGAGGGCCGGCCGAGGAAGCGCAGGGATACGCTTCATTGCCGCGGCCACGAGTTGCACTAGCTCGGCGCGTTCCTCGTCACTCCAGAAACCTTCAGAAACCACGCTGAGAGCGGGAGCAAGATCACTGATTCGACCGAGCGCCGCAAATTCTGTTCCGAAGGCGGCCCATAACTGGCGACGGAACCCGCGCGCAGCCTCTTCTCCAGGGGGAAAGGCCCACACCATCCGTGACAGTGTTTGGAGCATCCGCCATCGAGGTGCCTCTGTGGGCAGGAGGAATGCGTCGCAACCAGGTTCGCGCATTTCTGGCCGGATCACGAAAGGTAGCCACTGAAGGGCCTCATCCAGGTTCACGCGAGAAGCCACCCGGACAGCACGCGCCTGTAGCGAAAGCGCATCGAGTCCAATGAACAGCGCTAGCGGCCTTTGTCCCTCGACGGATTCGGCTGCTGGAGACTGCGCGTCCACCGCTTCCCATCCATGCGCGTGTCTGGCTTGGGGAGCCTCCTCGAAGGCTCGCCGTGCTTCCTGCAGTGCAAGTGTCGGATTTCGCCGCAACAGGCGTTCCGCGAGAGTCAGCCGCACATAGACACTGAACTCGGGGGGTAGAGCGCTCGCAGCATCCAATCTGCGCTGGAGTTCCTCCGGGAGATCTTTGGAGGTTTCCACCGGTTTCGTCTGCTCCGACTGAGCCACGCCGCGGTGTGCCCCGGCAGGAAACAGATCCTGGGCCTCCACACCGAAAGGCAAGCCGAGAAAGACAATCAGGAAGGCTAGCCACCCAGACAGGCCGATCGGGCACCGCTGACAGAAACGATCCCGGCTGGCGGCAGGGGCCATATCGCTATTAGACCGTACAACGCGGGTACTCGGCACCGTGCCGCAACATAGGTCTTTCAGACCATTTGTCCAAATCGGCGCCCACGCATAGGCGACCTCCGGTATTCACCAAGTAAGCATTTTTCCGATTTCCCGGTCTTAATTTACCATTCCGGGTCGAAATGCTTTTCATGGCCGCGAAGCAGCAGAACGGAAAATCGCTTCTCGCTGTGGGCGACCCATGGCAGCATCCAAGGGCTGCTATCGGGCGGGCTCGCCCTTATCAATCACCAGCTCTCATTTACCAAAACAACAGGAAGCGAGAACCGAGAGGCGATCAGATCAAGAAAGTGTGTCTCCAGCACAAATTTGAAACTGGATCATCTTCGCTTTTTCTTCTCTTTTTACGCAGAACTGCCTGCTTCTGTAGTCCCAAAGGTACCAATGTAAATACTACATGGCCCCAGGCAAAATTACACTGCTTCCACTCAATCTCGTAACCACCTGAAATAGTAAGCCCTTTTGAGGGCCACGAGGTGGTCCGCAGGGAGGCCGTCCGGTAAATTCTCTACGGTCGCACAATCTTTTGTCGATAACTGTGTGTCATTAAGGAGATTGGACATCCAGCAGAAAATGAGATTTCTTGCCGAAAACGGCGTTAACTTAATCTTTTCTGATAGCTTTATTGGGAGTACCTAGCAAATTATCAGAATTCTTCTTCTAGTACGATAAGTACTTTTGCCTCGCATATTTCGCACTTAGGGCGGACAATGAAGGGCAGATCGCACACCAGCTTCGGAACCCTTGGAGGGCAAAGAAGTGGAAAGCGACTTAAAGCATCCAGCGAGCATTGGAGCTCCAACGTGTCACAAATCATACTTGCCGAATCCTTAGCCACTCAGTCCGAAAACCCCGGATTATTGATCCGACAATTTCAACAATCTATCGTCATCTTCCTATTCTCTATTCTCTTTGCCTCCGTCCTTTCCGCGCAGATGGCCCCCGTGCTGTTTAGTGATGTTGAGGGTGTGCAGGCGCAAGCCCTGGAACTGAATGAAAAGGACCCCGTTGAGGTACTAAGAAGTCGCGGAATTGGCCTCCATAAAAACGCCGTGCGCGCCCTTGCACTGGGTGAAGCCGGAGGCGCGGCTGTGGACGCGGGACATCCGGTAGTGCAACTGAATCTCTTTCCGGACACTCAGTTTCCGATGCGTGTCGAGCGGCGGGAACCCACCCACGATGGAGTGGGGGTGACCATTCATGGACATGCCGGAGAGAACGGCGAAGACCGCGTGATCCTCACCGTTTACGAAGGCGCCATGAGCGGGTCCATTCGGATGGCCAACGGCGAATTTTACGATCTGTTCGTGCGCCCCTCTGGCGAGGGTGAAGTGCGGCAGGTCCGCTTCCACGGCAACCCGGACGGCGCGGATGACTATGTGATTCCGGAAGAAGATGAAAACGGACTGGTGCGCCATGCGAAGGCAAATCAGCTTAACGTGCCGGTCACCTTCCAGGCCAGCCAGGATGTGGCGAACGCTGCAAGCGGCACCGTAACCATTGACTTGCTGATGGTATACACCGCCAGGACACGAGATGCCCGCGGCGGCACTGCTGGAGTGCTTTCCCACATCAACAACATCGTTGCTGAGACAAATACGGCCTACTCCAATACCCAGGTGAACATCCAACTTCGGCTGGTACACGCTGCGTTAGTAGATTACGACGACTCACTGGCAAACATGAGCTACAACACAGCGCTCTCTGCGCTCCGCCAGACCAGTGACGGCGTGATGGATGAGGTGCATACCCTCCGCAACCAATACGGTGCGGACGTCGTGGCAATGCTGGTATCGCATCCGTTTTCCGGGGGCACGGTGGGCATGGCATACATGTGCACCAGTTCGCCTGCGAGCTTCGCACCCTGGGCCTTCAGCGTAAACCACCAATCCTACGCTGGCGGTATTTATCTCAGCTTCGCCCATGAAGTAGGGCACAATTTGGGCCTGAACCACGATCCCGAAAACGGCGGATCCGCAGGCGCACTGCATTCCTATTCCAAGGGCTACCAGCAGAAGGCGCTCACACCCACCTTTTACACCGTGATGGCATACAGTTCGGGCTGCTCTGGCTGCACTGCGGTTGCAAACTTTTCGAATCCGCGAGTGAACTACTCCGGGATCCCCATGGGTGTGGCAAACGATATCGACGCCGCGCGCACGCTTGAATTTTCTGCTCCCTATGCAGCGGCATGGCGCAGCACCGCCACGCAATCGTGCAGCTACTCTCTTAGCCCCACCTCAATCTCCACGGGTTCGGGGAGTGGCACCGGGTCAGTCGCAGTATCTGCTACTTCCGGTTGCGCGTGGACTGCTGTTTCAAACGCATCCTGGATTACGGTAACGGCAGGCGCCACCGGTTCCGGCAGCGGCACTGTTTCGTTGAGCTTCGCCTCGAACGCCAACACCACCAGTCGCACCGGTACCGTGACCATCGCCGGTCAGACCGTCACGGTCACGCAGGCGGCGGCGGCACCTTGCGTTTACACCCTGAGCGCCACTTCGCTCTCGACGTCGAACACAGGCGGCTCTGGTTCCGTGAACGTCTCCAGCACTTCCGGCTGCTCCTGGACTGCAGTGTCCGGCGCATCCTGGATCACGGT
>CAZUAX010000145.1:0-10785 GCA_964618435.1 uncultured Solibacteraceae bacterium | reverse complement strand
GATGGTGAGTTCTACTACGACGACCTGAAAGGGCTCGCGGTGGTGGATCTGGAAAGCGGAGAAACGCTCGGCGTGGTGACCGGCTTTACAGAAGGAATTGGCCCCGGCGTGGTGGATGTGGAGAGCCGGGGAAGCCAATGTGTGGGGACGGCGGACCCGGAACAATGGCAGATTCCCTTTGCCAAGGAGATTTGTCTGGATATTGATCTGGAACGGCGCCAAATGCGTGTGCGTTTGCCCGATGGTTTGCGGAACTTGAACAGGCCATGAAGTTTCATGTGCTGACGATCTTCCCGGATTTCTTCCGGGGGCCTTTTGAGCATGGTGTGGTGAAGAAGGCCGCCGATGCGGGCAAGTTGGAGTTGCTGGTCCACGATCTGAGAAACTGGACCTACGATCGGCACCGTACCGTTGACGACCGTCCCTTTGGTGGCGGTGAGGGTATGTTGCTGAAACCGCAGCCTCTGTTTGAGGCGGTGGAAGCCATCTGGCCGGAACGTGCGGCGAGGCACGCAGGCAAGGATTCCGCCCCTGATGGGGTGGGGACGCGAAAAGTGATCTTGCTTTCGGCCCAAGGCCGCAAGTTCGATCAGCCATTCGCGCGCCGTCTGGTGGCTTGCGACGAACTGATGTTGATTTGTGGCCGCTACGAGGGCGTGGACGAGCGAGTGGCGGAATATCTGGCCGATGAGGAAATCTCGGTTGGCGATTTTGTGTTGAGCGGCGGCGAGTTAGCCGCTGCCATGGTGGTGGATGTGGTGGCCCGTTTGTTGCCGGGTGTGCTTGGCAATGAGGCCTCCACGGCGCGTGAGTCCTTTGGGGACAGCGCTGAGACCTTGGGTTTTCTTGACTGTCCGCAGTATACGCGGCCAGCCGACTTCCGGGGCTGGAAAGTGCCGGATGTCCTGTTAAGTGGCAACCATGCGGAAATCGCACGGTGGCGCTACCAAACCGCGCGGGAAAAAACGGCACGTATGCGGCCGGACCTTCTCGATCGAGTGCGCGCAACGCGGGAGACCGCCGGACGCGAGGAATAAAGTGACTGGACGTTTGTCGCGGCAAACCTCTCTGGTTACAGAAATGAAAGGCAACGCAGATGATTCATCCAGCGATCGAGAAGTTTCAGTCTCGCTTTCAGCGCACCGATCTCCCGGAGTTTCGCCCGGGGGACACCATCAAGGTGCATGTGAAGATTCGTGAAGGCGATAAGGAACGCATCCAGATTTTCGAGGGCACCGTGATTGCCCGCAACCGGAGCGGGGTGAGTGAGACCATCACCGTTCGGAAGATCAGCTTCGGCCATGGCGTGGAGCGCATCTTCCCCATCCATGCGCCAGTCATCGACAAGATTGAGTTCGTACGTACCGGCAAGGTGCGTCGCGCGAAGCTGTACTACCTCCGCAAACTGCGTGGCAAGGCTGCCCGTCTGCGCGAGCGCGATTCCGCGACCCGCCGCTCCTCCTAAGGCGGAACAACCGGTTGGCTCGGAAACCTACCGTAACCAAGGGCTCCGGAGGCGCAGCGATGCTGCGTCCCGGAGCCCTTCGCATTCATCCCTGCTGGGAACAGGATCTTCGTGCCGATGGCTTCAAGCGGATTGCGGGTGTGGACGAAGTAGGGCGGGGCTGCCTGTTTGGGCCCGTGGTGGCCGCCGCTGTTATCCTGCGGGATCCCCACGGGCTGCGGGGCGTAAATGACAGCAAACAACTGACTGCTGAAGACAGGGAGCGCCACTACCAACAAATTATTGAGCGTGCCTTGTGCTGGGCCACCGCCTCCGTGGACGCACCCACCATCGATCGCATCAATATCCTGGAAGCGTCCCGTCTTGCCATGCGCATGGCCGTTGAGGCCCTTCGTGAGCAAGCCGATTTTTTGCTAGTGGATGCCATTCGCATCCATTTGCCCCTTCCCCAGAAGCCGATTGTGCATGGAGACGCCCTATGCCGCTCCATCGCTGCCGCATCCATCCTTGCCAAGGTGACCCGTGACCGGAGTATGCGAGAATGGGAACGGATTTACCCGGGTTACGGGCTGGCAAGCAACAAGGGCTATGGGACCGCCGTGCATCTGGCGGGACTTCGTGTTCAGGGCGCTACTCCCGGGCATCGCTTTTCTTATCGTCCGGTCCGCGATGCGTGCATGGCGCTACCCTTGCTCGGGTGGGGACCTCTGGCTGCAGGCCAGCCCCGCGCCGAACCCCAACTTGAATTGTTCTAACGTCAGCGAATGGCCACGGAGAACCAGCATCTCGCCCATGGAAGCGCCCCCGAACCGACGCCACCACCCGGCCAGCCGGATAACGGCCCACCAGGACCAGGCAATGCAGGAACTAGCAATGCAGGACCAGTGGCAGTGCCGTTTTTACCTCCCCAGAACGGGGGATCCCAGCCCAAAATGACCTGGGGACGCCGTGTCGAGAAGCTCATTCTTACGCTTTTCTGCCTGGAGGTAGGGGCCTTTCTCCTCGTGTTTCCCTGGATGCCTTACTGGGGAGACAACTACTTCTTTACCCTGCTTGGCAGTTGGCAGCCGGTTGTGATGAGCCCCTATTTCCGGGGAGCGGTGAGCGGTTTGGGCGCTCTCAACCTTTACCTGGCAATCATTGAGTCCGTTGCCTTTGTGGGATCGTTTCTTGACGAGCCAGTGAAGGGTGCGGAATGAAGCACTGGAAGAGTGATTGCATGGGAAGCAAGCGATGAGCATGGAACAAGACCATCTCCCTCCCCGCACGCAACCGGAAAACCTACCGCCGGTGACAGACGCGGAGGCATTCAATGGCACACCGCCGGCGGGAGAAGTGATGCCCGCGGATTCCATGTCCTCAACGGTTGTGCCTACCGAGGCCGCATCAGCAGACGCTGCTCCCGTTGACACCCTGGCCGTTAACTCCGCGGAGGCTTCGCCGTCCCGGGACGATGAACGACACCCCATCGCTGAATGGTCAATCACAGTCCTATTGCTGCTTTTCGGGATCACCTTTCTGGTGCAGGCTTTTGTGATTCCCACCGGTTCTATGGAAGATACGCTGCTGATTGGGGACCACTTGTTGGTGGACAAGTTGTCGTTTGCTCCCTCGGGGAAGCTCGGTTCTCTCGTGTTGCCTTACTCTCCGGTGACACGCGGTGACATTGTAGTTTTTCGCTATCCGGAGGACCCCAGCCAAACCTTTGTGAAGCGCGTGATCGGCCAACCTGGGGACCGTATTCGTTTTGATGAACAGCAACTGTTTCTGAATGGCAAAGCAGTTGCCGAAGCCTATGTCCGTCACAAGTCTGGCTATATTGACCCGTACCGCGACAACTTTCCATCACTTCCGAATATCTCGTTGTCAGAAGCCGCTACCCAGATGCTTGATCAAAATGTGGAGAACGGCGAGCTGATTGTGCCTGACGGACACTACTTCGTGATGGGGGATAACCGTGACAACAGCTCCGATAGCCGGTATTGGGGATTCGTGCCCCGACGGCTTGTGGTCGGCAAACCCTTGGTGATCTATTGGAGCTTCGATGCGCCGACTGAACGCTGGACCAACGGTTCACTGCTGAACATCCAGCATGCACGTTACCTGCTGGGTAGCTTCTTCTCAAAAACACGGTGGGATCGCTCGTTTCGGCTGGTTCGCGCCGAACAGGTAGAATAAGGATTTCCAGCAGCTCATGAAGAACCGTGGGGCTGCCTCCAATGGAAGGTTGTGAGCGGCTGATTGTACGCGCAGTTCCACCAGTTGGCAGGCAGGGCTAAGGCTTTCCTCAAAAAGCTGCGTGCTGAATTGGAAGGGTTACTCTCGCTTTATGAAGTCTTCCCAAATGTACGCGCTCATCATGGCAGGTGGTCGGGGAACCCGGTTCTGGCCGCGCAGCAGAAAGTCTCATCCCAAGCAGGTTTTGCCTATTGCCGGTGAACAGAGCCTGGTGCAGCAAACGGTGGAACGCGTGGCCAAGCTCACCACCCACGACCGTATCTTCATCATCACCAGCGAAGCGCTGCGCCCTGAATTGCTGCGCCAATTGCCGCAAGTGCCGAAAGACCAGATTATCGCCGAGCCACTGCCGCGCAATACAGCCCCCTGCATTGGATTAGGGGCGCAGTTGATTCGGCAGCGCGATCCTCAAGCCGTCATGGGGGTTTTTCCGGCGGACCATGCCGTTACCAACTCCACGAAGTTCCTGAGCACCGTTCGCCGTGCCTACAAAGCAGCCTCGGCTGATCAGTTGGTGGTGGTGGGGATTCCTCCACGATGGGCAGAAACCGGATACGGGTATTTGGAGTTTCCCCGCCGCGGTGCTAGCACTGCCGCCGGCGCCACCACTGCCGCCGGTGCAATGCCAATATCCAGCTTCCGCGAGAAGCCGGATGCGGCCACCGCGCAGATGTATGTCCAGTCTGGGAACTACTTCTGGAACAGCGGGATGTTCTTCTGGAAAGCCGAGGTGTTCCTGGACGCCCTGAACATGCATCTGCCGTTCACTGCACTGCAATTGGAATCGATCTCACCCCTCGGAACGAAGGGCTTTGAGCGCGACCTGGCGGAGTTCTTCCCGCTTTGCGAAAACATCTCCGTCGACTATGGTGTGATGGAAAAGGTTGAGAATGTAGCCGGGGTGGTGGCGGACGATTTCGGCTGGAGCGACGTAGGTAGCTGGCAGGCCGTTTACGAACTTACCAGTAAAGACAATGCTGGCAACGCCGTGCGTTCCGCCCGCCTGCTCTCCATCGACTCAAAAGGCAACTATGTGGACGGCGCAAAAACCATCGCACTGGTAGGAGTGGAAGACCTGGTGGTGGTGGATACGCCAGATGCGCTGCTCATCACCCGTCGCAGCCTGGCGCATCGCGTGGGCGACCTCGTGAAGCAGATTGAGAATTTGGGCCACGAGGAGCTGCTTTAACAGCGTATCGGGAAGATTTTTGGACGAGCCTGCGATTCGCAGGAACGTCACTCGTAGCCAGTGGCCTAGGGTTTCTGAACGGATGCAGGGCCAGTGTTTTTGACGAACTGGCAGGTTCTAGGCGCAAAGTGTGTGCCGGAAAGCCATCCCATAGGCTCCGGGCAACGTCAGAGAGGCAGCATCTGGAGACCGTCATGGAGCATCCTCGTTTTCGAAAGTTTGCCTGGTTCTTTGTTGGGTACCTGGTGCTGGTAATCCTCTTCGGCGCCTGGGTGCGCATTGCGGGGGCTGGAGCCGGCTGTGGCAATCATTGGCCCACCTGCAACGGGGACGTGATCCCGCAGGCTCCAGAGACGAAGACTATCATTGAGTTTACCCACCGTGTCACCAGCGGGCTGTGCGGCATTTTTGCGCTCGTGCTGGTGGGTTGGGCGCGGCGCGTGAGTCCGCGCGTGTTTTGGGCCTCGGTGGCTACTCTCTTTTTTGTACTGGTAGAAGGCTTTATTGGCGCAGTGCTGGTAAAGAAGGAACTGGTGGCCGGCGATGCGTCGCTTTCCCGGGCGGTGGTGATTTCGCTCCATCTGGTGAACACCATGCTGCTGATGGCGGCGGCCGCAAGTGCAGCGTGGTGGGCCGGACGGCGCCCGGGGACGCTATCCCCGGTGGTGGTGAGCCGTGGTGTGCTGGTGGCGTTGATGGTAGTGCTGGTGCTTACGAATAGCACGGGTGCGGTGACCGCCCTTGGTGATACGCTCTTCCCCAAACAACCGGCGCTGGATGGCGGGTTGCTGGCTCAAGTACGCGAGGACCTGAGTGTGGGCCAGCACTTCCTTGTGCGTCTGCGAATTCTGCATCCCATCGTGGCGGTATTCTCAGCAATGGTGGTGCTGGGCGTGGCTATCGGCTTGCAGCGGCAGAAGCAGGCCAGAGGCAGTGATGCATTCCGGGTTCTGCGCGCTCTTCAGCACGCGATCATTACCCAACTGGCCTTCGGCGTGTTAAACATTTTGCTGGCTGCTCCAGGGTGGATGCAGGTGCTTCATCTGCTGATGGCGCAGGCCATCTGGGTACTGGTTTGGCTGGTGACGCTTGAAACCTGGCACGGAAGATCGGCAACGGAATCGGAAACCCTTATCGCCGGCCCCAGTGAACTCCGCGCATGAGCGCATCCTTATCCCGACCTAGGAGCAATGCAGCATGGTTACAGGATTGGCTAGTGCGGATGGAACGGCACGCTACGCCGCCCGGTTTGCCCAAGCAGCCGAGCAGGGCTTCTTCCGTGATGCCCTGGGCTGGCGAATGTCGAGTATTGGGCTGGGCAGCTACTTGGGAGAATTGAGCGATGAGGCCGACGTTGGCTACTACGGGGCAACCCTGGACGCGGTGTCCGGAGGAATTAACGTCGTCGATACTGCCATCAACTACCGTCATCAGCGCAGCGAACAGGCGATTGGTTCCGCTATTCGCAAGGCCATTGCAGATGGCAGCGTTTCCCGCGATGAGTTGGTGGTATGCACCAAGGCGGGTTTTCTCGCGCCCGGCGCGGTAACAGCCGGGATCCTGCAGGAAAAAGACATCGTGCGCGGCGTTCACTCGATGCATCCCGCATTCCTGAAAGACCAGATAGAGCGCAGCCGGGAGAACCTGGGCCTGGACACCATCGACATCCATTATCTACACAACCCGGAAACGCAGCTAGGAGAGGTGGATGATGCGGAATTCCAAGCGCGTATCCGCTCTGCCTTCGAAGCGATGGAGGACTGCTGCGCGGACGGATGGGTGCAGGTTTATGGCACTGCAACCTGGGATGGCTATCGGCGTAAGGCCGGTGCCGAACACGGCCTACAGCTGTGGCGAATGGCGGAGATCGCGCGGGAGGTGGCTGGCGATTCGCACCATTTCCGCGTGGTGCAGTTGCCCTTCAATCTTGCGATGACAGAAGCCTACACGGAGCGTAATCAAATCACCGGCAACGGCCAGGCAACCTTGCTGGAAGCGGCACAGGCATTGGGAATTACAGTAGTTGCCAGCGCTTCCATCCTGCAGGCCCGCCTCGCCCGCAACCTGCCTGAGCAGATGAAAACCGTTTTTCCCGAGGCGGCCACGGACGCCCAGCGTGCGCTCCAGTTTGCGCGATCCGCCCCAGGCATCACCACCGCGCTGGTGGGCATGAGCCAAGCAGCACATGTGGCGGAAAACCTTGGCCTTCGCAGCTTTGCTCCAATGCCCGGCGAACTCTTTAGCCGCCTTTTCTAGGTAACCAAGGAACCGAGATCTATTGTTTTCTACGCATCCAATCGAGATCGAGCTGCCTGCCGAGGATGCGGCGTTGGATTGCGTGATTGAGGGCTTGCCTCGCATCCCGGTTGTATTTGCATTGGATGTCGGGGAAGGGCAGCACCCTTATCTCTCTCGCACCAGTAATCTATGGCGACGCATGCGGCGATTGCTGCGTCCTGCTGAAGGCACTTCGCGCATGCTCAACCTGCGTGGGATAGCCCGCGCGCTGTCCTATTGGCGATCACCGAACGCGCTGGATGCGTCGCTTACGCTTTGGGAGCAGGCGCGACGCTTTCACCCGGACCGCTACCGCCGGATGCTGCGACTTCGCCACCCTTACTATGCGGCACTTTTGGTGGAAGACCGGTTTCCGCGTGGTGTCATTACCCGCAACCCGGCGCGGGACGATACAGCATTTGGCCCATTTCCTACCCGTGGGGATGCGGAGGCGTTCCTCTCGCAAACCCTTGACTTGTTCCTGCTGCGGCGCTGCGAAGAGGATCTGCAGCCTCAACCGGATCATCCAGGTTGCATTTATGGAGAGATGGCCATGTGCCTTCGTCCCTGCCAGGCGGCCACCGACGATGCCACCTATCGTGCTGAGGCTCGTGAGTTCCTGGCGCTGTTGGCCACCCGTGGGGAAAGTCTACAGCAACGCCTGGAACAGGAACGTGCCGCCGCCAGCGAGGAACTCGACTTCGAGTCCGCTGCCCGTCTCCACAAGCGTCTTGCCAAGCTGAATTCCTGTTTCCCGCCTAGCCTGGGGTTTGCACGCATGCTCTCCCTGCTGCATGGCGTAGCTGTGGCTCCGGGCCGGTCGCCTGAAGAGGCCATGCTTTGGCCCTTATGGGGCGGACATTTGCAGCCTCCTCGTGCCGTTAGCGCATCCATTCTGGAAGCAGCCGTGCTGCAAGGGTTGGTGGATTCGAGTCGGGCCAATGCCGTGGTGCATCCGGCGGAGAGCCGCCAGGAACTACTGGCGTTATTTGCCAAGTGGCTACGCTCCTCGTGGTGTGATGGAGTATGGATAGAGATGGCGGACGATGCGCGCGTACCCACCCGGCGCCTGCGCAACGCGATTCGGCGCGTAACTGGCCACATCCATCCGCCAGCAGCGGAGAAGCCACGCGAAGAAAGTGAGGCCGGCGATGAGGCCAGGCACGTTTGAGATCGCTATGGACAGCAATCTGGAAGATGCCACCCTGGCTTCAGCCGCGGTCCGCGCCTTCCTTTCGCGGCTGGAACTGGATGAGCATGAGGCGGATATGGCAGAGCTTTGCCTGCAGGAAGCGCTGGTGAACTGCGTGGTGCATGCCTACCAGGGAAGGTCCGGCAGCATTGTGCGGCTGCGCATGGAACTGGGTGACGACGAAATTCACTTTGAGGTGGAGGATCAAGGCCCCGGCGTGGAACGTTCCCATCTGGATGGCGCAATTCGGCGGGCAAATGCCTTCGATCCCTCGGATCCAACTACTCTCTCCAACGGCGGACGAGGCATGCTGATCATCAGCGAAGTGATGGACCAATGGGACTATTTCCGGCGGGGTGACTGGAATGTGCTTCGCATGTCCAAGCGCTTTAACGCGCAGCCGTAAGCGGTGCGGAGCCGTCTTTGGTGTGCTTGAAGCTTTGTGTCATAAAGTACTTGGAAATGTTCAGAAAGTCTGCTACCGTAAATTCATGGCGGGCTCGTCCAATCCTTTGCCGGCAGGCCGGGTTGTCCGTATGGATGCGGGCGCCGAACGCAACCTGCGTTTTATCAGGGAAACCATGGAACGCGCTGCGTCCTTTACGGCTGTATCGGGCCTTGGGCTGATGGCAATCGGTTTGGTAGGCGCCGTGGCTTACTGGATGGGTAATCCGTGGCTGGGTACCAATCGCTGGACAGAGACCTGGATCATCGCCGCTGCAGTCGCCATTGTGTTTGGGGGCATATCCATTGTGGTCAAGGCCCGGCTTACGGGCGCCAGTTTGCTGTCAGGGCCAGCCCGCAAGTTTGGGCTGAATCTGGCGCCACCTTTTCTTGCTGCCATGCTGCTCACCTTTGCCATGTATCGTGCCGGGCAACAAGAGTGGCTTGGCGCGCTCTGGCTGTTGCTCTATGGCGCGGGTGTTGTCACCGGTGGTTTCGCATCGGTACGCAGTGTGCCCGTGATGGGCGTAGGCTTTCTGCTGCTGGGCTCAGCCGCACTCATCCTGCCAGCCGCAGCCACACCGGTTCTGTTGCTACTCGGTTTTGGCGGATTACACCTGGGTTTTGGCGCCTATATTGCCTGGAGGCACCATGGCTAAAGCCGCTCGGAAAACTGCCGCTCCTGCAAATCCGTCGCCTCGCGTGATGCGCGTGGTGAGCCACCCCGTGGCGGATAATCTGATTCACGAGCGAACCCGCCTGGCGATTGTCAGCAGCCTTGCAGTGAATGAGAATCTAAGCTTCAGCGAGCTCAAGAGCTTGTTGGACATTACAGACGGAAATCTCAGTATCCATGCCCGCAAACTCGAAGACGCGGGCTATTTGCATTGTGAAAAGACCTTTGAGGGCCGCACACCCAGGACCACATTTACGCTTACCACTGAGGGCCGCGCGGCATTGAAACGCTACCTGGATCACATGGAAAAGTTGATCGACGCGGCGCGGCCGTGATTTTTTTTGGAGAAAAGCTTTATGAAACAAAGTACTTGGCATAGCGAAAGCTCGGTCCGGGTGTCCGGGCTCCACGTGGCCATCATCATGGATGGCAACGGCCGATGGGCCGCGGAACGGGGACTACCGCGAGGGCGCGGCCACGCCGCGGGCGCCCGGGCACTCCGTGAGGTGGTGGAGGCTGCTCCCGCGCTGGGTATTCGAAATCTCACTGTTTTCGCCTTTAGCGCGGACAATTGGAAACGTCCGGAGCACGAGCGGGAGGCGCTCTTCGCACTTTTTGAGCATTACCTGGAGGTGGAGTCAGCGCATTGCGCTGCCGAGGGGGTCGAACTGCGCTGCGTGGGATGGCGGCACCGGCTGCCTCTTTCGTTGCAGAGGGCCATTTGCGATGCCGAGCGAGTAACTGCTGATGGAAAGGTGCTTACCCTGCGCATCGCTGTCGACTACTCTTCACGATCCATGCTGGCGCATGCTGCCGCCCTAGGCGGCAGGAACGCCGAAAGGTCCCCCTCGCCGCTTACCCGTACGGCCATGGATTATGCGCTTGCCGAGGCGTACGGGCAACCAGGGCGCAGGCTTCCCGCGGTGGACCTGCTCATCCGGACTGGCGGTGAACAGCGGCTCAGTGACTTTCTGCTTTGGGAGTGCGCCTATGCCGAGCTGTGGTTTACACCCACCTTTTGGCCTGATTTCGGCAAGGACGCACTGGAGCTTGCGCTTGCTGACTATCATGCCCGGACGCGCACTTTTGGCGGCCTCGTGACAGTTCCAGAGACGGATTCCGTGCTTGCAGTCGGAGGCACTAAGTGACCAAGCATATCCTCGGCATCGGCTTGATTTACTTTTGCACCTGCGCGGCATGGTGGATCCTTGGTACCACTGTCTACGTGCGCAGCGGCGAATCTGCTGGGAATTTGAAGCACGGTGTCGCCTCCGCCTGGGGTGCTCCTCAACGTCAGGAATCGC
>CAZUAX010000144.1:0-10900 GCA_964618435.1 uncultured Solibacteraceae bacterium | reverse complement strand
TTTGCCTGCTTCACCTGTATAGGGAAGCCTGCCGACACGAGTAGCGAAGCACTCCAGACGGGGTACACACGCACCACGCTTGCAGCGTTGCTTAGGCCAAATTGTCTGGGATCGAAAGAACAGGAAAAAAAAGTGGAGAGCCCACCAGAAACTGCCAGGCACTCCACAAGAAAGGGGTTCACCTGTCCAGACGCCAAAGTGAGTGGAATTGTTTCAGAACATCGTCCTGGCAGAACATTAAAACAGCCTTCACAGACGGAAGGCCAAGTGCCGGAAAGTCAGGAGTCTGCTATCGCACGACCCCGGCCAATGCAACCATCCGGCCTGACATTCTGCGCTCCTAAATCTGGCCAACCCAACTATCAACAACTGGTTTGACGTGGGGGCCTTCTCTGCGCCACAACCGGGGGCCTTTGGCAGCTCCTCTGCGGGTGTCATCATTGGGCCGGGCATCAACGTCCAGCACATGAACCTCGCAAAGGTCACCACGATCCGCGAACGCATTCGCGTCCGGACCGAGCTTGTTGCCACCAACGCACTCAACAAGCCCAACTACAACGATCCAGGGTTGAACATCAGCAACATCGCCGCGGCCGGTGTGGTAACCGCAGTCCTGAACCGCAACAACAAAGTGGACGCCGCCATCCCGCGGTATCTGCAACTGGTGTTGCGCATCCAGTGGTAGCCAGTAACTCCTGTTCGTGTCCCGGGGCAGATCAGCCGGTCTGCCCCGCCTTTTTTGCGCGAGGACTTCCCGGCTTGGCTGGCATGGGTGATATCCCCCACCCAAGCGGGTGCTATTGCGTGGACCTCTTTGATCCGATTAGGGTTATCGCGATTTTTCATACAGGACCCTTCAATAAAGATTTGCTTTCGGCTCAAGGAAATAGGACAATAGAGTCGGGTAGTCGGAAATGGTGGCACCCATCGTGCACTGAATTCCGGCGGAAAGGACCAACACACAAAATGGCATACGTAATCGTTCCTGAACTTTGCACGAAGGATAATCTTTGCTTTGACGCCTGTCCAGAGGCCTGCATCAGCCCCGCAGCGGATGATGCCAACTATGAGGCCACCGACAGCCTGTTCATCAATCCCGAACTTTGCACGGATTGCAGCGCTTGTGTAGCGGTCTGCCCGAGCGACGCGATTTATCTCGCGGAAGACCTTCCGGCAGAATATGCCGACGCGGCCGCCCGCAATAAGGCTTTCTTCAACTAGGGTGACGCAGTCATCGGGTACCTCCTCCTTTCACCGGAAAGTGCAGAAACCCTGGCTGAAGAACGGACCAGCACATGCTGGTAACCCGGGAGACCGGCTTCCATTTCGAGCTTCGGGAGGCCGGTCTCTTTTTTGCGTACTCGCCTGAGCACCACCGCGACGGACGCCCGCCCGTCACAATATGGGGTTCCACTCCAACGAAGGCACCTGTCACTAAACTGCCACCTCCCCACTGGTGAATCTCCCTCGTATTTGGAACAATACAATTGTGTCGCATTGTCCTTTGCGGCGGGAGTACGCGGAACGCCGATTTCGCATGTGGATGGATAAGGAAACATCATGCTGGTATTGGCCTCAGCCTCCCCGCGACGCCGCGAGTTGCTGCTGAACGCGGGCATCGTCTTCACAGTGCGCCCCGCGGTTGTAGATGAGAGCGCCCTGCCTGGGGAAGACCCCGTTGCCCATGTGCGTCGCCTTGCCAGCGCCAAAGCGAATGCGGTTTCCGCCAGCCCTGCAGACCTGGTGCTAGGTGCGGATACCATTGTGAGCCTGGATGGCGCGATCCTGGGCAAGCCCGTCTCGCACAGTGAGGCAAAGCTGATGCTGAAGATACTAAGCGGGAAGACCCACGAGGTACACACCGGCATTTGCCTGCGGTTTGGTGTTCGTTCCCTGGTGGATGTTGCCTCCACTCGCGTCACCTTTCTGCCCCTGGACGAAGAGGACATTGACGAATACGTACGCAGTGGCGAGCCGATGGACAAGGCGGGAGCCTATGGCATCCAGGGAAAAGCATCCCGATTTGTGAAGTCGATTGAAGGCTGCTACTTCAACGTTGTGGGTCTGCCGGTGTCCCTGGTGTGTCAGCGGATGGCAGAGCTGGGCTGGAAGCCCCGTGAGTGGGAAGGCGAAGCCTGGCCGATGCAGGCCAACTTACAGTAGACGGCAGCAAGACCGGAAGCGGCTAGCGGCGGAAGGCTTTCTTGATATCGGGCAGGAACTCGCGCAACAGGTTATTGCAGAACTGAAAGGTAATCTGGGACGAACCGCGAATGACGACGCTATCCCATTGCTGCCGTCGCTCCGGCTGCCAGCGGCTGCTCACCACACTGGCGGCATAGGCTCCAGCGAAGGTACCGTAGGCGGGTGCCCAGTTGCCGCTGTCGCGCCGCACCATCCAGGTTTGCTTGAAGGCGTTCTTTACGCGGCTCCACTTGCTGCGGTCTTCAGCCATGAAATAGCGCGGATCCTCGCCCAGCATCATGGAACCCACGGTGAACTGCACCTGTTTGAATACGAGCCGTTGCCCGATTCGGTCAGCGAATCGCCATTGATAGGCTTCCACGGTGCGGGGCCATTCCTGCGGGCTATCGCGCACCGTAGCCATTCCGGCTGTCACCGCCACGCGCAGCAGCGTCTCCGGCTGGAAGGTATTCAACAACTGCAGACGCGCCTTCTGCCGCGTCGTCAATGGCTGGAAGGGTTCGCCCGGCTTCACGGTGCGGCTGAGACGTTCCGCAACTCCCGTCCCGGCGGGCAAGAATCCAACCGGGAGAACTGGCGCGGTGGCGGGCGCCGGACTTACAGGCACGACATCAACGGCGGCGGGGTCCGCTACCTCGCTGTCAGTCGAGCGCGCGGGGTTTGTTTCTACGGCCGGAGCAAGGTAGGCAGGCACAAGTTTCTCAGAAGCCAAAGCTGCGCTGGAAAGCACACACAGGACTAGTGCGAGGGATCGTGACGAGCGGAGACAGCGACCTGAGTTGGTCATCATGTGGCGGTGTTCACCAGAAAATCGACCGCTCCCCGCAATGGGTTCCGAAACCCAAATCAGCAAGCGGATATTGCTTGAGGATACTCGAAGTCGGCAACGGTTTCAATGCGAGATTCCACCTAGATAGGCATCGATAGACATCCAGCCTGGGTGAGAAGCGGGCATGGCCGATGAGCCTGGACGCCTTGGCCATGTCCGTCTCTTCCTGGGAATCACGCAGAAAGACGGCGGCGGTATGCCACCAATCCGAGCAGGCTGGCACTCATCAACAGAACCGTGCCCGGTTCCGGGATGGCGCTGGGGTTAGGCGGCTCCTGTAGATCCGCACCCGTTACCCTTACGAAAAAGTTGTCGAGTCCACTGCGGGAGTAGGAACTGCCGCAGTTTACCGTCGCCGCGCTCGAACAGGGTCAAAATGAGGCGCGACATAATTTTCCAATTGCGGACCACAGCGCAAAGCCCTGCGAGGTTGGCTCAAAATTCTCGTGATACCCTGAATCTCATGCCTTCTCCGCAAGTGGATCCAGGGTTGGTGGATGCGCTTGTGCAGCGTCTCGGAGAAGGCGATCGCCCTTCACTGGACCGTCTGGTCGAGTTGGTGTACCGCGACCTGCATCGCATGGCGGACCGTCTATTGCGGGACGAGCCGCAAGAGAACCGCACCCGCCCCACCTCCCTGGTGAACGACCTTTATATGGAGTTGCAGCGCCAGCAGGCGATTCACGCGGAAGATGCCAACCACTTCTTCCATATTGCCGGCTACCTGATGCGGCAGATCCTGGTGACTCGCGCGCGCCGCCGCACAAGCCAGCGACGGGGCTCCGGGCAGACGCCGCTGCCGCTTACCGAATCGCACTTTGCCGCATCGCAATTTGCCGCATCCGCCTGGGAGACGGAACCGGAAATGCTGCTTGCCCTCGATACGGCGCTGGACCGTTTGGACGCCATCGAACCCATCAAGGCACGCATTGTGGAGATGCGCTATTTCGGCGACCTCTCCGTGGAAGAGACCGCGCGGGCGCTCAGCCTCTCCACCGCTACCGTCAAGCGACATTGGGCTGTCGCGAGACTGTGGCTATTTGACCATCTCCAGCGCAGGCAAGGATAAAGCATGCAGCGCGAGGATCTGCCCTCATCGGAAGCGAAAGGCTCCGCTACCCACTGGGCGGAGCTCGAGGCCGCGTTGGCCGATGCCCTGGAACTGGCGGCGGAGAAGCGCGTGCCCTGGCTGCGCGAACAACTGGCTGAACGCCCAGAAATTCTTGCCGAAGCCGAGCGGATGTTGAGGCAGGCTGACGAGGCGGAGGCTTTCTTCGACCGGCAGTCCGTGATGATGCTCACCCCAGGGGCGCGCCTGGGGCCTTGGACACTCGAACGCGAACTGGGACGCGGGGGAATGGGTGTGGTGTGGCTGGCTCACCGCACCGACGGCAAGGCGGAGATGCGCGCGGCCGTGAAACTCCTAAATACACCCTTCGCCACCCCTGCACTGCTCGAACGGTTCGAACGCGAGAAGCAGATCCTGGCCAGCCTGCAGCACCCTCATATCGCCCACCTGCTGGACGCCGGAATCGGCCCGCGGCACCTGCCCAATTTCGTACTCGAGTACATCGACGGACAGCCGCTTCCCGATCACTGCAAGAACCGGCAACTGAGTCTTGCCCAACGCGTCCAGTTGGCTCGTCAGCTTTTGGATGCCCTGCAGTATGCGCATACGAAGCTGGTGGTGCACCGCGACCTCAAGCCAGGCAACATCCTGTGCAGCGAGACGGGCGTTCCCAAACTGCTGGACTTCGGAATTTCGAGGCTCCTGGACGAACAGGCAGGCCATCAACTCACCGAAACCATCTACCGTGCGCTGAGTGTGGACTACGCCAGCCCCGAACAACTGCGCGGCGAGGCTGCCGCCACTACCGCAGACATCTACTCGATGGGACTGGTGTTCTACGAAACGTTCACTGGCGAACGGGCTCGGCGCTGGTCGCAGCGGCCCATCGCGGAGATCCTGCGCGAGTGCGAGAACTACCGGCTTCCGGCACATCCGTCGCTTCCCCCAGACCTCCGCGCCATTCTATGGAAGGCTACAGAGGCAGACCCGGCGCTGCGATATCCGTCCGCCAGCGAGTTTTCCGCGGACCTAGGCCGCTTCCTGGATGGATTACCGGTAAGCGCGCGGAAAGCCAGCTTCCCCTACCTGGCGTTGCGCTACCTGAGGCGTCACGCCTGGGTAGCAACAGCCGCCGCGGTAGCTCTGGCCTCGATTCTTGGCGGCTCCACCGTAGCCATTTACCAGGCACGGGAGGCAACCAAGCAGAGAGAGGTGGCGGTACTGCGCCAGCAGGAAGCAGAGCGCGCGGCGGCGGATGCCTTAAGCGCACGACGCACCACACAGGAAGCGCTCCAGCGGGCGGAAGAGCTCCGCACGCTCTCGGAAGACCGTCGCGAAGACCTTCTGCGTCTCAGCTTCTCATTCCTGGATGAAACCTACCGCGACATCGCCAGCCTGCCGGGCGCCACTCCGGTGCGTGCTCAGCTGCTGAAGCGCACCCTAGGCCACCTGGAACGGCTGGAGGGCTCCGCACCAGAAGACCCCAACCTGCTCATGATCATGATTGACGCGCTGGGCAATCTGTCCGACACCTACGCCGGGCAGAACTCCAACCTCGGCGACCGCAACGAGGCTCAGGCACTGCTGAACCGGCGAAAGGTGCTGATTTCCCAGCTTGCAAACCTGCAGCAAGACAGGCTGATGACGGAACGGCTTATGGTTGATAACCAGATCCGGCTGATTCCGCTCATCGTTGGAGACGACCTGGAAGGGAAACAGGCCGCCCTGTCCGCGTTGGAGCCTCAGGTGGTGCGACTGCTACAGCGATCTGAACCCTCTCGGGCACTTTACCGTTTTGGCGTGGTTTACTACTTCCAGCGCGCAGTCGGTCTGGCGGATGTGGCGCGTCGCCTTCGTTACTACCAGCGCGTTCTTGAACTTGCCAGCGAAGACGAGCGCCGCTTCGGTGGCGAGGAAGTCTGCTGGCGCTCCATCGCCATCGCTCACAAGTACATTGCTGGTTCCCTGCCTGGAGACAGTCCAGAGTTATTTGCGCACGCGCAGCAAGCCGTCGCCTATGACGAGAAACGCGTCGCCCTGAACCCGATCAACGCTACGGCGCGCATGGACCTGAGCTTCTCACGGACCACGCTTGCCTCCGCGTTTGAAGCGCAGCAGAAGGCGAAGGAGGCCAGTGAGATCTATCGGGACGTCTACCGGCTGCGGCTAAGCCTTCTGGATGTGGACCCGCAGAATCGGTGGTATCAGAGCAGCCTCTGGTACCCTCTGGTGCGTTCCACTTATCTCGACGTGACTTCGAAAGACGAAGTAGCGCTTCGTGCCGACTATGAAGAGCTGAAACGCCTTGCCGCCCGCTATCAGGCACCGGCATCCGCACAGGCAACCATCGCGATGATTGAGGGGGAGTTGATGCGCGACAAGGCCGGCGCCGATGCTTGCAGAGAGTTCCAGAAAGCCCACGTCACGTGGTCGGGTGCGGTTTCCTCTGAGCAGAACCGATTTCCGTTTAGGGAGAATCTCAACGACAGGCTCTCGGAATGCGAGCAGATCTTGAGCGCACAGGGCGAGGGGTCCAGATAGGCGCGGAACTCGCTCTGGCAGCGACTGCCAGGAAGGTGGAGTGCCTAGGCCTGCTTTGCCGCAGTGGCGGCCTTGCCGGTGCGCATCGCCTCATACGCGCTTAGCAGACGCTGGTGGGTGGCCGGATCCAATGGAGGCGGCTGCTCTGTGGAACCGAGATCCTTGCAAAGCTTCACCGTCGTCTTGAGGCTTTCAATAAACTCAAGACATGGCGGACAGCCCTGCAGGTGCTCGGCAATTTCGTCGATTTCCTCAGGCGCCAGAGTAAACCCGAGCGGTTGCGCGGCCTTGTTCGCATTCATCGAGTTAGTGTCCTGCTGCTTCATCGCCCTCTCCCTTTCACAACCGGGAAGCCCTTGCCGCGAAGGCAGCGTTTACCGGCTGAGACTCTTTGAGGCTTCCAGCAAATGGCGGTCCAGCTTCTGCCGGATGGCCAACCTTGCCCGGTGCAGCCTCGTCTTTACCACGTCCAGGCTCACGTCCAGAATCTGCGCGGTTTCCTCCGTGCTTAGCTCTTCCACATCGCGCAGCAACAGCACGGAACGGTAAATCTCCGGAAGTTCCCGGATGGCCTTGGTCAAAATTCCTTTGAGCTGGGCCTGCAGCAGCTGGTTGTCCGGAACCATGCTCCAATCGGCAATCTGCATCTTCAGAGTCCCTTGCGACTCTTCTAACTGCGGGAGATAATCCTCCAGGCTGAGTTCTGTCTTTGGCGCAAACACACTCTTGCGGCGCTTCAGCAAGCAGGCATTCTTGGCGATGCGGAACACCCAGGCGCGCACATTGCGCGGATCCTGCAGTTGCCGAAAGTTCTCGAACACTTTCAGAAGAGTGTCCTGGGACACCTCCTCCGCATCATCCCGATGCCCGCAGGTCATCAGACTGTATTGGAAGATCTTCGAACGGAAGATCTCCACAAACTCATCAAAGGCGCTCAAGTCGCCCTGCATCAGGGCTTCAGCGAGCACCACTTCCCGGGTCTTGGCGGTTTCTGTGTACATCAGCAGGGCAGGTTCCGAGACAACCCGGGGACTGTGTTTTCTGCCCCGGAACCCCCATTCTAGCCGATGCTAGACAGTTACTGTTTCTGCGGTCTCAACGACAGTGCGGATTCCTGGGGAATTCAGCAAGGTCGCATGAATGAGACACTTCTCCACGCTCTTCAAAAGGCCTTCGTGATGGGATTCATCCACATCGGGTGCCTGCACGTGAATGACGAAGTCATCCAAGCGCGGTGGGTTTCGCGCCTTGTCCGCTGTGACTTTCACTTCCAACCCATCGGTAGATAGCTTGTTGTAGTTCAGATAGTAGGCTGCGTAAAAAGCCGCGCAAGTGCCAAGCGAGGCGAGCAGCAGTTCGGGTGGCGTCATGCCTTCATCAGTACCCTTAGCATCCAGGGGCTGGTCTGAGATGAGTTTATGGCCACGGCAGTCCGCCTCAAACTTCACACCACCCAAGTAACGAACAATCGACTCCATGAATGTGTCCCTTCTATTCCGCAAATTCAGCAACTGTCTCCTTTGCAGATTCAGCAGGCCGCTAATGGTGACAAAGTTTGGTGGCAACGATTGGTGGCAAGGGTTGGCAAACGCCAACCGTCATGCAAAGAAAGGTTCGCCGGATTTGGCGTACTTTGCGATCACTTCCTCGTTTAGCCGGATGCCCAAGCCCGGAAGCGGAGGGATGGCGATATCGCCATCTTCAATCAACGGTCCGTCCGCCAGCAGGTGGTCATAAAAGGGAACGCTGGCACCATGCCATTCCAGCACCAGACAGTTGGGAATGGAGGACGCGGTGTGTGCAGCCGCCATCAAGCCTACCGGGCCGGAGATATTATGGAGTGCCACTGGTACCGCGTGAACTTCCGCCAGACGGGCCACATCGCGAGTATGCTGAAGGCCAATTTTCTGGGCATCGGGGCAAAGAATGCGAACCTTGCCGTCACGGATTAGAGCGAGGAAATCCGCCAGTAGGAAATGATTTTCACCGGTGGCGACAGGCGTGCTGGTGGTTGCCTGCACCTGGGCAAGAGCGGCAATGGCGTCGGGCGGGATGGGGTCCTCCACCCATAGCAACTCCAGCGGCTCAAGCGCCTGGATCAAGCGGCAAGCGTCGGCAACATTGTAATTCCAGTGACAATCGACAGCCAGAGCGATCTGCGGCCCAATGGCTTCGCGGACGGCAGACAGGCGCTCCACCACATAGTGGATTTCCGCGAGGGAGAGGCTTCGGTTGTATTCGTCTGAGGGGTGGGGCGTAGGGATGTCGGCATCGAATTTCAAGGTGCGGAAGCCGCGCTGTACCATCTCCACGGCACGACGGCGGTAGTCGTCCACGGTGGGCAACTCGTTGCCGGTCCGGTCCCAACCATGATGCTTCAGGCTGGTGATTTCCGACAGGGAGGAACCAAGGGTATGGCTACGCTCGTTCGATTCCCGCATCCAGGAAGGCTGCCGGGGCAGCAGGAGCGGGCTCAAGGACTCCAGGGCGTCACCCGCATGGCAATCCACATAGACGGGCACCTTCTGGCGACACATCCCGCCCAGCAGATCCGCTACCGGAAGCCCGAGGTGCTTGCCAAGCAGGTCGTAGCAGGCGGTCTCGATGCCGGCGATGGCGTGCCACACCACCCCTGGTGAAGCGAAGATGGTGTGCGCCCGAAGACGACGCACAAGGACGTCCGGCCGGGTGGCATCCATCCCAACCACCAGGGATGCCAGTTCGCGCAGGATTGCCGTAACCCCAGGACCCATATAGGCTTCGCCAATGCCTGAGAGCCCGTTGGCCGCATCCAGGCGAACGAGCACCCAATCGTAATTGGCTTCAATGACGGCGGTAGAGAGACGCGTAATTTTCATAGGACCGATTTGGATGGAAAAAGTAGGCCTCGCCCAATTCTATCCGCCGCCGCGCGCCAGCGCGTGAACACACCCGACACATGCTCCGTTACTCAATTGGACGTTGGATGGCAGGTGTGAACTGCACGACAGGCCTGGGATGGACATCTGCTGCTGCGCCCTATCCGCGCTGCGTCATGGCTACGCCGGCAAGAGCGATGACCCCGCCAACAATCAACCCGGAACTCACCGTCTCGCCTAGAAGCGGTACAGCCATGAAGGTGGCAATGGCCGGTTGCAGATACGCAAATACCGCAACGCGCGAAGCAGGGATGTAGTTCAATGCATAAAAATAGCCCACATAGCAGAGCACGGACGGAAACAGCGCCATGTAGCCCAGCGTGAGCCAACTGCCCCAAGAAATGCTCGCGAAGTTGGCGCCGCCACCAATCAGGTAGACTGCCGGCATAAGCAGCAGCGAACCACCCACGTACGCGAAGGCGTTGATGGTGATGCTGGAATGGTTGCGCATCACATGCTTGCCAAACACGGTGAAGCCGGCAAAGGTAAGGCTGCCACAGAGCGCCAACAAATCGCCAAGGAGGGTGGCCCCCCCGTTCTTGGAAGGGGTTAACTGGATGAGTGCCACGCCGCTTAGCGCCAGCAGCATGCCCAGGATCTTGAGCACAGTTAGCCGCTCCTGGCGCACCAGGCTGGCCATGAGCAGAATGGAGATGGGGGTGGTGCTGATGATCAATGACCCGTGCGCCACACTGGTGCGCTCCAGGGCCATCGTAAAGAACAATTGATTCAGCGTCACGCCCGCCATACCCAACGCGGCAAGCAGCCAGAAGTCGCGCCGCATGCTGGTCTTCTGTTCCGCCGAGCGCGGCGTGGCCAGAAACAGAGGAGCCATCACCGCTCCCGCCAGCAGGGTGCGCAAGGCCATAATCAGCAGCGGCGGCAGTTCACGCACTACATACTTCACGGCCACAAAATTGCCTGACCACATTACGGTGATGGCGAACATCACCGCATAAACGCGCCAGGGAAATCGCTCTGCCGGAACGGGCTGGCTGATTGCAGCGCTCATGCGCGCAGGGTCTCCCGCCGGTAGCAGATCTCGTGGATCCACTGGTGATCGATTGCAAAGCCGAAGCCTGGCCCGTCGGGCAGCGGAATCATGCCGCGATCGTTCACCACCACCTCCGGCACAATGATGTCGCGCGCCCAGTAGCGCTTGCTGGCGGAGACATCGCCGGGCAGGATGAAGTTTTCGAGGGAGGCCATGGCGATGTTGTGGGCGCGGCCGATGCCGGCTTCGAGCATCCCTCCGCACCAAACAGGGATGCCTGCATTGCGCGCCGCATTGTGGATGGCAATGGCGCTGGCAAAACCGCCCACGCGCCCCAGCTTGAT
>CAZUAX010000143.1:3190-10918 GCA_964618435.1 uncultured Solibacteraceae bacterium | reverse complement strand
CGGTATGCACGCCGTCGCGGCAATGCATCCTCACCGGACAGTTGCCGCACATGGCCGGCGTCACCACCCTGCGCACCGCGCTTTCCGAAGACAAACCCACCCTTGCAGACAACCTGAAGCAAGCCGGGTACCGCACTGCCACATTCGGCAAAATGCACTTCAATCAGCCTGGCAAGCCCGGTCTCCACGGCTTTGATATCGCCGTCACAGAAGACATTCTGAACCAGCGCTGGCGTGCCGAACACAAAGCAAAGCCTCTCCCCGCCGGTATCCCCGGCCGAGGTCCCTGGCAGCCCTTCCGCACCCCCGCCCGGGAATGGCTGAATGCGCGCGCGGAGCCCTTTGCCCGTCTCGACTATGACATGAAGGCCAGCTTCCAGGTACGTCTGGTCCGCGAGTATCTTGAGGCGAATCGCGATAATCCCTTCGCCCTTTGGGTAAGCTTCCACGAGCCGCATTCGCCCTTTGATTTTCCGGTGGAGGACTGGAAACACTTCGACCCGAATCGCTTCCCCGTTCCCCGCCTAGGCCCCGAGGATGGCTGGCAAATCCCGTTGATCTATCGCGATTTAAGTGACGAAGAAAAGCAGGGAATTATCGCGGCCTACTATGCAAGTACGCGATTTCTCGATCGAAACGTGGGCAAAGTCCTGGATCTGCTGCGCGAGTTCAATCTGGAAGAAAACACCCTTGTTGTTTACACCGCAGACCACGGTTATTCGCTAGGCCAGCATGGGCGCTTTGAGAAGCACTGCGGTTACGACCCAGCCCTTCGCGTCCCGCTGCTGATGCGCTGGCCCGGGCGCATCCGGGAAGGCGTAATAGCGGACCTTACCGAGCACGCCGACCTTGGACCCACACTCATGGATATGCTCAGCGTGAACCCACTGCCGGTACAGCACGGCCAAAGCCTGCGTCCCTACCTCGAAAGGGGAAGCCACCCCTCCGCACGTGAGTGGATTTTCAGCGAACTGCTGGAGAACGAGGAATGCTACGCCAGGTCCAACAAGTGGAAATACATTTACTGCTCCGGCAAGCGCGAGCGCACGGACGGCTACAAGATCGAGAACCCAACACCTGGCCGCTATCACAAGCTTTACAATCTGGTGGAAGACCCGGGCGAGTTTACGGACGTAAGTGAAAAGTACCCGCAGGTGGCAAGTGACTTTCAGCAGAAGCTGCTGCAGCGCTACCGCGATACGCACCCGGAAGCGGAGCAGGAACCGTCGCAAGGCAGCGTGCCGGACAAACTGGACTTCTACGTGAGGCCCAGGGACACGCAGCCAGTCAACGGATAAGGTAGCGCCGCGAAGCCCAACGCAACTTGCAGATTGACGGGCGATGCAGCCGCCCGTTCCATCATCACTGCTATCCAGCCGGGGCGGCCTTCCATCCGTAGGTCTCGTAGCGCCAGCTAATCTCGTCGCCCTTCACCGTAAGCACGGCAAAGCCTTCGTCAAAGCCGAAGCGTTGCCCCTTCCACCAGTTACCCGACACCGCTCCGGAGGTGATGAACTGCGTATCTTTGTAGCGAACGTTTTCGATGATGTGCGTATGCCCCTGTAGCACCGCCTTCACCTTGTAAGGGGCGAGCAGCGCCAGCACTTCGCGCGTGTTCGTAATGATGACACCCGCCGTTGATGTACCGGGCGGGTTCACCATCATCGGAAACGTGGTGGCCAATGCGATGTGCGTTACGACAACGATCGGGGTTCCCGTGCCGGTAGCTTCCAGGTCACTCTTGAGCCACGCGAGTTGCTCATCGTCGATGTGGCCAACGTATTGGCGCTCGGGTGTCATGCCGATCGAGTCCAGCACAATAAAGTGCCAGCCTTTGTGATTGAAGGAATGGTAGCGCCTGCCAATGTAATCCTCGAACAGGCGCTTGCCATACTTCTCATCGCTGGGCTGGACACCGCTCTTGGTATAGAGCCCGAACACATCGTGATTGCCCATCGCGTTATAGAGGGGCACTTCCAGGTGCTTCACCGCCTCTTTGTAGAGGCCAAACTGCTGGTCAGCGCGGCGGCGGTCCACGCCAAGGGCGTCAAAAATCAAATCCCCGCCGGAGATTGCGAAGTCTGGCTGCAATGCCGTGATCTTACGAAAGGCGGCACGACAACCTTCGTCCGCGCGCAACTCCGGCTGAATGTGCGTATCGGTGAAATGAACAAAGCTCCATCCATTTGCGGATGCCTGCTCCCCGGCCACTTGTGCCGCGGCAAGCGACAGCACTGGGACACCAATCACCGCTCCGCGGAGCGTTTGTAGAAAATTCCTTCTGTTCATCCGGATCCTCCAGGGAAATGCCTTTCCCAGAATAGCCAAGTGCTGTTACGCCCACGTTTCATGGCGGAGGAATGCAGAGGTTAGCCCCATCCACCGCGCAATTGATGCAGCGCCAGCACCGCCACTCCAGCCACCAGAATGCCGCATAGCAGTGTCAGCAAGGCGGCGCGAACAAGGTCCTGGGATTCCCCGGCAGGAGGATCCTCCGGCTGGCCCAGCCATAGTTCGGTCACCAGTTTCCCACCTGCCCAGACAGGACCCACCAGGCGCCGCTGAATCGCCCCGGCCATACCCGCTTCAGGCCATCCCGAATTCGGCCCCGGCACCAGGGCGTGTTGCCGCCACCCCACGGAAATCGTCTTGCGCGCGGAGCATCCCGGCAGCAAGAGAGCCAGCGCCGCCATCACCAGCCAAGTGAGGCGTGCGGGCACCAGGTTCAGCCAATCATCGGTCCGCGCACCGCACCATCCAAAGCGCAAATACAAGGCCGTTTTGTAGCCCACCATGGAGTCCATTGTGCTAACCACCTTAAAGAACACCAAACCGGGAACGCCGCCGATGGCATACCACAGGAGAGGGCTGATGAATCCGTCGGTGAGGTTCTCGCTGATGCTTTCGATGGCGGCCCGGCGGCAGGCGGCGAGGTCCATCCTGGAGGTATCGCGCCCAACCAGTTGGGAGATCGCGTGCCGCGCTCCGTCCAAATCGTCAGCATTGGCTGCGCGCTGCACCCTCCAGGCGTGAGCCAGCAGATCGCGCATTGCCAGCAGGGAATACACCAGCAGCACATGGATCGCCACCCCCAGCCATGGGTGCACTCTGTCCGCAGCCAGGATAGCCACACTCGATATCCCCACCCAGAACACAGACAGCAGCAGCAGAAGAAGAACGCCACCCAGATACCCATCGCCTCCCAACCGGCGCAGCAGTTTCTCCAGCAGCAGTAACGTGTCGCCCATCAGCCGGACGGGGTGCGCCCGATACACCGGGTCGCCGAAGATCAAATCCAGCACTACCGCAGCGGCCAGCGCGCCTGCCGCTGGAAAGAGCGGGCCAAGGTCTCTGAGCACTAGCTCCATTTCGCGGCCCACCCCAGGGCGATGGCTTGTGCAACCAGCGACAGTGGGCGCTGCGCATCCACGTTAAGTAGTTGTGCATGGAAACGCGGCCATTCCGAGACGCGCGCGGAGAGCGCAACCGCCATTGACGCCGCCTGGTGGCGCAGAGCTTCGGCTGCAAGATTTGCCGGCAAGCCCTGATACCGCACCCGGTCAAGCACCGACGCCATGGCAAATGCAGCGGCACTCACCAGAGGCTCATAGAACACAGATTTTTCGTTTGCCCGCAATAGCGCCAGCGGTCGCTCGTCCAAATGTTCAGCCAGTGCCGCAAGCAGAGCAGCTTCCTTAACGCCGTATCGCTCCAGCGCATGGAAAATGCCCCGGGTATAGCTAGCTTCCAGCCCGTTTTGCCAGCGCAGAGCTTCCAGGGTGGCATCGCGCACCGCAATGCCAATCATTTCTCCCAGCCGCACATGCTGGCTGGCAGCGGTAAGCGGCGGATCTTCCGTGATGCGCGCGGCAACGCAGAACTGGTCTGTCCCGGTGCCCGTAGCGGCATCGGGGGAGTAACGGCTGCCCACCGCAAGCCTTGTGAGGGCCGCACTCTTGGCCTCGGTCATGGTGACCACGGCCCTTGCCAGCGCTCCCTCCGTCAAGGGACGGTTGACCAGCAACATGGTATTGATGGTGCCCGCCAACGCCCGGGGAGCCGACCCAGCCGCGGAGAGCGGTTCCACCTTCTCCCAGCCGGAAGGGGTCTCCCGCCACGTCGCCGGGTCTCCCGCGCACACGGCGTTTCCCTGTACACCCGCCGTGACCACCGCCGTGACGGTCAACGGGTCGTCGGCCGCCTCTGCCGTTTTTCCTGAACGGTCATACACGCTTACCACGCTGGCGTAGTTCATGTTCGCCGCAGTGCCCATCATGGCCAATTCGCCGGCGGGCAGGCCAAGTTCGGCACAAACTTGATGGTGGTAGCCATCCAGCCCGGAAGCCTTCATCAGGTCGTGACGCTCGTTGTGGTCCTTGCCTTCACAACTTTGATGGTTCAGCAGAAAACGCAGGCCGCTACGCAGACCCCCGTTCACTGAGCAAGTAGAGAGCACCAGGTGCGGGCTGTGCAGCGACGCCAGCACGTAACGCCCGGCCCGTTCAATCGTAAGCCCATCGCCCTTAAACAGAAGTTCCGACGCTGCCAACTGCGTGGTAAGCGTGGGGCGTGGAGTTGTTGTGGAATCCATACGAACTGATGGTCGCATACCGCAATGGAGCCGCACTCCAATGAAAAATGGGAGCAGGGGAGGTATGCGACTCGCCCTGCTCCCGTCTACTCGTAAAAAGATTACGAGAGCGCTGAGGAGATGAAGAATTTCGTGCGGGATACCGCTACGCTCGCTCCAGCTTGCGCCTGCGCAGCAGGCTCAGCAAACCCAAGACACTGCCACAAAGCAGGAAAGTGCTGGCCTCCGGAATTGCCGCCGGGTCGCCGGGATCGCCGGGATCGCCAGGGTCGCCAGGGTCGCCACCGCTCAGGCTGCCGATACGCAGATTGTCGAGGATAATGGGACCGCCGATAATCTGGAATCCCACGATATTGTTCGACGCACTGGTATAGCCATGAAACACGCCAAGTTCCGCGTTGTTCGTCGCCTGTGGGGTGGCGGTGATGCTTGTGGTGGCGGTGCTGTTGTCATCGAAAATCACCACCAGTTGGATTGGTGACAACGGCGCACTCTCGTAGCCGCCGCCCGTGATGCTACTAATGTGCACCCCTATTGCCGCTACGGCGGTGCCAACGGAGAAATTCAGGACAGGCGCGAAGCCAGCATTCACAACTGTCTGGTCAGTATTGTTGAGGATATAGGGACTAAGGGATTGGCTGGTTGCGCTCAAGTCATAGGTCAAGCCGAAAACAACAGGGGCCTGCGCGGTCGCCACATTCGGGATACCAAAGTTCACCGTTTGTCCCCCGGAGTTGAACACCTCGATCGGATTCGCGTCGCTGATCTGCGTACCAAAGGGTTGAGGTTGTGCCGGCGTGTTCAAGTCCACCAACGTACCGAAGACGCTGGTGTCCACCGTTCCGGCTGATGTAGAGACAAAGGCCGCCTGCGCGGAGAAAGCAGCCAATATCAAGAGAGAAAGCAGAACAAGTAATGGTCTGTGTGTGCGAAGCATGAATTAGGTCTCCGTCCGAAACATCGTCCTGGCAGCGAATACGTCCCGATTGCGGCGGAATCTTGCTGCCTTAGCGTTTGTCTGTTCGTGTGAGTAGTCCCGTGAGTCATGGGAAGTTCTCTCCCAATCACCGAATAACGTCTGTTTTGTTCCGATACGGAACGATTCGCGTTCCATACTGGCGCGCCACCACGACAACTTTGCCCGAAGTGTGCCGCTCGCACCCAGGCGTATCTGCTTCCCTACCTGTTCTGTGTGCCGCTACGGGTTGCCGTAATGCCGCTGCGCGTTACCATGAGAAAGGTAACCGCGTGACAGCCCTCAACTCCTCCCGTTTTCGCGCCCCGCACACCATGCTGATGGGCATACTGAACGTGACACCGGACTCATTCTCAGACGGTGGCCTCTTCCTCAACCCGGAACAAGCCGTGGCGCATGGAATACGTATGTGCGAGGCGGGTGCCGACATCATCGACGTGGGGGGCGAGAGCACACGCCCCGGATCCAATCCCGTCTCGGAAGCCGAGGAGCTTGCTCGTGTTTTGCCGGTGGTGGAGGGGCTTGTCCGCCAAGGGGCAAGTCTGGTTTCCATAGACACCATGAAGCCCGGCGTGGCCGCCTGCTGCCTGGCAGCAGGAGCACGAATTCTCAATGACGTCTCTGGCCTGCGCAACCCGGAGATGCGCGCCGCTGCCGCCCGATACGGTGCCTCCGTGGTGATTATGCACATGCGCGGCGTGCCAAAGACCATGCAACAGAGCCCTAGTTATGAGGATGTGGTGGTTGAGGTGCGGGAGGAGTTGCGAACCATGGTTACTGAGGCCAGAGCGTCCGGTATTGAGGACATTGCCATCGACCCCGGCATCGGGTTTGGCAAGACGGCCGCACATAACTTCCAATTGCTGGCCCGCCTGGAAGAGTTCCACGAGTTGAGCGTCCCCCTGCTGGCAGGCCCATCCCGCAAGTCCTTCCTGGGAACGCTGCCGGGGCTGGAAGCACCGGATCAACGTCTGGAAGGCACCATTGCCGCGTGCGTGATTTGCGCGATGAAGGGTGCCGCCGTTTTGCGTGTGCACGACGTGGCTGAATGCAGGCGCGCTCTGCGCGTGGCGGATGCCGTGAAAGAGATTTCCCGATGAACGACCAGATTCACCTCTTCGACGTTCGCGTTCCCTGCCGAGTGGGCGTTCCCGCCGAGGAGCGCGCCCAGCCTCAGGAGTTGTCCATCGACCTGAGCCTGCGCACCGACATCCGCGCCGCCGCCTACAACGAGAATCTGGAAGAGACCGTCAACTACGCCGAAGTCCTGGACCTGATCCACTTCATCGCTGGCGCACGCGAGTGGGTCCTGATTGAATCACTGGCCGAAACCCTATGCTCCACGGTACTGAGGCAGTTTCCGGTGGCATCGGTGCGGCTGCTGTTGCGCAAGCCGGAGGCGCTACGAGCGCGAGGGGTAGCCGCCGCCGCCGTGGAGATTGAGCGCTTCCAGCCCCGCGGACATCGGGCCTCCAGTGCCTCGCAACCCTCGGAGGACTCCTGATGCCCCAGTCTGTTTGCATCGGGCTGGGCTCCAACCTCGGAGACAAGCAGCGCAATCTTGGGGAAGCACTGGGTCGGATCGCTGGTTTTGCGAGGGTGCGCGCCGTCTCTTCGCTTTATCGCACAGCCCCGGTTGGGTTCCTTCAGCAGGATTGGTTCCTGAATGCGGCCGCCGTTCTGGACACCGGGATGGCGCCAGCCTCATTCCTGGAGTCGCTACTCGCTGTGGAACGCGCCATGGGCCGGGTCCGCGGAATCCGGAATGGACCCAGGCTGATTGATCTTGACCTGCTTCTGTGGGGCGGAGACACCGTCAACCTCCCCGGCTTGGAGATTCCCCACCCTCGCCTTGCGGAACGCCACTTCGTCTTGCTGCCCCTGGCCGAGATCGCCGGGGATTGGGTGCATCCTTTGCACCACCTGGCGATCTCGCAGCTTGCTGAGGACCTTGGCCCGGCGGATGGCGTTGAGAGGCTAAGTTCGCGCGACTGGCCGCCTGAGGAGCTGGGTGTTTCGCTATCCTAGAAGCAGATCGAAGCGGTTGCTCCGTCGTTCCGGAATGAGTCCCCATTTATCACGCAAAGGTCCACGAACAGTTCCGATGTGTTTTGCGCTTGGTGGATAGGGGCCTGGCAGCGTAGCGGAGGTTGTGGGGCTG
>CAZUAX010000143.1:0-3090 GCA_964618435.1 uncultured Solibacteraceae bacterium | reverse complement strand
GTAATCTTGTCACCCGCCTGCGGATTGTACCGCTTGCCTTTTGCGCGCTGATGCTGCTTTGCCCCGCTGGAGAGTGGTCTCTCACGCCTTCCCTGCACGGCCAGCAAGCCGAAGCGCCCAAGAAGGTAACGTGGAGCATGCTCCGGAAGTTCAACTACCGCACGGGTGACATCGCGGAGGAACTGAAATCACTGGACAAGAAGTTGGTGCGTGTGCCGGGCTTCATCGTGCCGCTGGAGGACTCCGCCACAGAGGCCACTGAATTTCTGCTGGTGCCTTACCAGGGGGCCTGCATCCACGTACCGCCCCCACCGCCTAACCAGATTGTTCACGTGATGATGGCCAAGGGCAAGAAGATCAAGTTCACCATGTGGGATCCCTACTGGATTGAAGGTCGCCTGAAGATCGAAACCGTGGAAAGTCCGTATGGCGAAGTATCGTTTAGCCTGGAAGGCGTAAAGCAGGAAGATTACGTGGACTAGGCTGGGCTGGCAAGCGTGAGTAAAACCTCTGAACCTCAATCCTTGTCTGGCAACACGGCGGCAATCGAAGCGCGTGACCTGCGTTTCGCCTACGCCGGTGGCCCTGAAGTCCTCCATATTCCCGAGTTCCGGCTGGAACGCGGGCAGCATGCTTTTTTGTATGGCCCCAGCGGCTCCGGCAAGACCACGCTTTTGGGGCTGATCGCGGGCGTTCTGGAGGTGCAACAGGGCTCTCTGCACGTTCTGGGCGCGGACATGGCCAAGCTGAGCCCTGCCAGGCGAGATGCCTTCCGCAGCGCCAACCTCGGTTATATTTTCCAGCTCTTCAACCTCATCACCTACCTCAGCGTGGAAGAAAATATCATGCTCCCCTGCCAGGTGAGCGCGGAACGCCGCAGCCGCCTGAGTGGTACCGAGATGCGTGCCGAGGCGCGAAGACTTGCCGTGCATCTTGGCCTGGAGCCGTACCTGCGGCGCAACGTCCTGCAACTCAGCGTGGGCCAGCAACAGCGTGTGGCTGCCGCGCGCGCCATGATTGGCGCCCCCGCCCTGATGATTGCGGATGAGCCAACCTCGGCCCTCGATTACGACCATCGTGGACGATTTCTTGATCTTCTTTTTGAACGTTGCAATGCCTCTGGCACCACACTTCTTTTTGTGAGCCACGACCAAACACTGATGTCTCGCTTCGACCGTCAGGTGGCCTTGCGCGAAATCAATCTTGCAGCCCCCAGGGAGGAAGCGGACCTACGTCCGGCTCAAGCCTAAGGATCTTGCGATGCTCATTCAACTGGCCTGGAAATCCCTGCTCAACCGAAAGCTAACCACGTTGCTTACGCTGGCCTCCATTGCCTGCAGCGTTGGCTTGCTGCTGGCCGTGGAGCAGGTACGCACAGGCGCAAGGGATGCATTTGCCAACACCATTAGCGGCACTGACCTGATAGTGGGCGCACGCAGTGGAAGCATCAATCTCTTGCTCTATACCGTCTTCCGTATTGGAAACGCCACCAACAATGTGAGCTACGATGCCTACCAGCACTTCGCCAAGCACAAAGCGGTGGCCTGGACCATTCCCTATTCGCTGGGTGACAGCCATAAAGGCTACCGGGTGGTGGGCACTACGGAAGCCTTCTACGAGCACTACCGCTACTACGGTGACCGCGAAGTGGAATTCCTGGAGGGCAAGCGCCCCGAAGGTATTTTTGATGTTGCATTGGGAAACGACGTCGCCCGCGCCTTGGGCTACAAGCTGGGCGATAAGATCACGCTAAGCCACGGAATGAGCGAGGCCGTTGGCGGAGCTGCCGGGCACGACGACAAACCCTTTACCGTCACCGGCATTCTGGGCAAGACCGGAACACCCATTGACCGTTCCCTCTACATCACGCTTTACGGCATGGAAGCCCTTCATGTGGACTGGCAGGATGGCGCTCCGCCGATGCTTGGAGAGGAAGTTCCCGCCGACCAGGTGAGCGCCGATTCTCTGGAGATCAGAAACGTCACTGCATTTCTTTTGCGCGCCCATCGCCGGATCGACAGCTTGCGCCTTCAGCGCGAGGTGAATGACTATCGCGGCGAGCCACTGATGGCCATCTTGCCCGGCGTCACGCTTGCCGAACTGTGGAACGTGGTGGGCTATGCCGAAGATGCGATGCGCGTGGTAAGCGTAATCGTGGTGATTGTGGGCTTTCTGGGGATGCTGGTGTCCATCTATACCACCCTTGAGGAGCGTCGCCGTGAAATGGCCATCCTTCGGGCAGTAGGCCTGGGCCAGTCTAAAATCAGCACCCTGCTGATCATGGAATCCGCGCTTCTCACGGTGGTGGGCAGCCTGCTGGGCGTGGGCCTGCTTTATGGCACAGCGTTTGTGGCCCAACCCATTGTTGAGCAACACTTCGGTATCTATATACCCATCCGCGCGCTGGGAAACACCGAGTTCCTTTACCTTGGATGCTTGTGGGTGGCTGGTTTGTTGATTGGGGTTGTGCCCGCCTGGAAGGCCTATCGAAACTCGCTTGCCGATGGACTAAGTATCCGTTTGTAGGCTGGCAGGTGGGTTCTGCCTGAATCCATACCGCCGCTTTCCATACCGCCGTTTGAGGTCATGTTGCGGATTAAGAGTATTCTGAGAGTTGGACGAAACGGTGCCTCTCTGTTGTCGTCCAATGTGATTGTTCTCGTCCAACACGTATTGCTATGCGCTTCTTCCCCAATCCTCTAATGGCCCATGTTTTGCTGGGGTTATGCGTTGTCACCTGCCCCTTGATGGCAGAACAACAAACCCAGAACCACACTCCTACTCCGGCGCCCGCCGAGCGCTCCGCAACCCTCGACAAAGCGGCCCTTGAGGACTATCTGCGCTACTTGAACCTTTGGGGACCAAACGTCACCGTTAGCCTGGGAGAACCGGTCCCATCCTCCACGCTGCCCGGCTATCTGGATGTGCAGGTGACAGCAAGCATTCCAGGCGCGTCTCTGAAGCAGGAATACTACGTGTCGCCGGATGGCGCACGCCTGGTCCGTGGCCGCACATCCGATCGTCTGGGCAAGACCGTTTTCACCACCGCAGACTACCCCTTTGAGGCGGAGCAGGCAGCGCTAGCCCTGG
>CAZUAX010000142.1:0-10982 GCA_964618435.1 uncultured Solibacteraceae bacterium | reverse complement strand
TCTGCGTTACGAAGACCGTTCCAGCCAGAAGTGTATTCGCGATCTGGCCCCCGGCGAGATGGCCACTGTCATGGCGCGGGTCACCTCACTGCACAGCAAGAGCCTCCGCAAAGGGTCGCGCCTCACCGAAGTCGTCTTTCACGATGAAACCGGTGGATCCCTCGTGGGCAAGTGGTTCCATGGCGCTTGGGTCGCGGATGTTTTGACGCCGGGGACTTTGGTCTCGCTCTACGGCAAAGTGGAATTCGAATCCTACACCCGATCCCTCAGCATGCTGCATCCTGACTACGAATTGCTCGATGCAACTGCCGAGGCGGACCCTGACGATCTGGCGGCGCAAGCGCTTCACACCGGGCGCATTGTGCCCGTCTATAGCGCCATTGGCAAAATCAGCAGCCGCATGCTGCGAACCTGGATCCACAGGCTCTTGGGACAGGTGGAGCCAATGCCCGATGCCCTACCATTGCCTGTCAGCGAACCCCTTCGCCTAAAGCCCTTCTGGCAGGCTTTGTGCGAAACCCATTTCCCCGCCGAGGGTGGGCGCGTGCGCGACCTCAATCGCTTCCGCACCGACGCCCAGTTCCGCTTGATCTTCGAGGAGTTCTTCTGGCTGGAATGCGGCTTGGTGCTGAAACGACGCCGGGCGCGCCGGGAGCCTGGCATTGCATTTGCCCTCAACGACCGCGTGCGCGATCAAATCAAGCGCATGCTGCCCTTCAAGCCTACCGGAGCCCAGAAGCGAGTGTTGAAGCAGATAGCCAGCGACATGAGCGAGCCCTCCCCCATGCTGCGCATGTTGCAGGGCGATGTCGGCAGCGGCAAGACCCTCGTGGCGGCCGAGGCGGCCATCATCGCCATGGAGAACGCCTATCAGGTGGCAGTCCTCGCGCCCACGGAAATCCTGGCGCAGCAGCACGAACTCTACTTCCGCCGGCTGCTGCAGCCGCTCGGCTATGAGGTGCTGCTGCTCACGGGTAGCGACGCCGCCCGCGACAAATCCGTCAAGAAACGGGCCGTGGAGCAGGGGCTCGCAAAGTTGGTGGTGGGTACCCATGCGCTGCTTCAGAACGACGTGGCTTTCCACAAATTAGGACTCGTGATCATTGATGAGCAGCACCGGTTCGGGGTTATGCAGCGCTTTCAGTTGATGCGTAAGGGCTTGAGTCCCGATGTCCTCGTGATGACTGCCACTCCCATTCCGCGCACCCTCGCGCTCACCATCTATGGCGATCTGGAAGTAAGCGTGATTGACGAAATGCCCGCCGGACGCAAGCCCATCGAAACCCGGCATATTCCGGAGAGTCACATTGAAATGGCCTGGAGCCTCGTCCAGCGTGAGGTGGAAGCAGGGCACCAGGCCTATGTCGTTTACCCCCTAGTGGAGGAATCAGAAAATGCGGCGCGGAAAGCCGCCGAACAAATGCGCAGGCATCTCCAGGACGACGTGTTCCCCCAGTTTCGCGTCGGCTTGTTGCATGGGCGATTGAAGCCGGAATATAAAGAACGCGCCATGGAGGAGTTTAAGCGAGGCGAAACGCACATCCTGGTGGCCACCACCGTGGTGGAAGTTGGCGTCGATGTGCCCAATGCCACCGTCATGGTGATTGAACATGCCGAAGGCTTTGGTCTTTCCCAATTGCACCAGTTGCGGGGACGCGTGGGCAGAGGGAACGCGCAGAGTTACTGCCTTCTGGTCTCTGCGCGCATGAGCCCTGACGCGGAGCAGCGTATCCAGTCCATGGTGGCTACCAACGACGGCTTCCGCATCGCGGAGACTGACCTGCAGCTACGAGGTCCCGGCGAACTTTTCGGCACCAAACAGTCCGGGTTGCCCGCCTTCCGCTTCGGTGACCTTCTCCGCGACCACGACGTGCTGGAGCACGCCCGCAGTGAGGCAATCGCCTTTGTCGACCGTTTCGATGGCAAACCGGAGCTCCGTGCGGCACACGACTACTTGCGAGAGCACTGGCAAAGGCGATATGGCCTCGTGCTCGTTGCCTAGCCGCTTGTTGCAAATCCGAAGGCGGCCTTCATCCCCGCACTCGAAGCGCCGGGCTTCCTCTTACTCCGGCACGAATCGCAGCCTATCTATCCCTCAATGGTTCTACGCCGCGCCGCCCCAATCCCCAGCGCTTCACCTGTGGCGTTCGGCCACCAGGCTGCTTGCCTCCGCCAGCGTCCGCTCCATCTCCTGCTGATAGGCTGCCAGTTCCTCTGGCGACTCCGCCTCGAAGCGCATCACCAGCACAGGCTGCGTATTGGACGCGCGTACCAAACCCCATCCACGCGCGAAGATCACGCGGGCGCCATCAATCTCCACCACCTTCTCGCCTCGTTCCTTCAGCAGACGTGCCGCCTCCGCAACCACCTCGAACTTCACTTCATCCTCGCTATCCATCCGCAGCTCAGGAGTGGTGAAGGTCACTGGCAAATCCGCCAGTTGCGCGGAAAGCGGCTGCCCGGAAACGCTCACCACTTCCACCAGTCGCATCGCCGCATAGATGGCGTCGTCAAAGCCGTAGTAGCGGTCCGCAAAAAACATGTGGCCGCTCATTTCACCGGCAAGGGCGGCATTTTCTTCTTTCATCTTGGCCTTAATCAACGAGTGGCCGGTTTTCCACATAATGGGATTGCCACCCAGACTTTCCAGGTGGTCGTAGAGGATCTGGCTGCATTTCACCTCGCCGATAAACGTGCTACCGGGCTTCTGCTTCAGGATCTCCCGCGCGAAAATCAGCATCAGCATGTCGCCATAGATCACGTTACCCTGCTCGTCCACGGCGCCAATGCGGTCGGAATCTCCGTCAAAGGCAACACCCAGCGCGGCTCCGCTCAACTTCACCGCATCAATCAAGTGGCTCAGGAAGGCTGGCACCGTCGGGTCAGGATGGTGGTTGGGAAAGTGCCCATCCATTTCAAAGAACATCTCCACCGGCTCGATGTTCAACTTCTCCATCAGCCGATGCAATACCGGCCCCGCCGTCCCGTTTCCCGCGTCAAACACCACCTTCACCCTGTGCGGAAATGCGAACCGCGCTGCCACATCATCCACATAAGGAGTCACCGCGTCCACTTGCTCCATGGAGCCCGTGCCCGTTTCCAGGTCGCCCGATTCCATCATCCGGCGCAGTTCCTGGATTTCCTCCCCATGGATTGTGCTGGCTCCCACCATCACTTTGAATCCGTTATAGTCAGCCGGGTTATGGCTCCCCGTCACCATCACGCCGCCGTCCGCCTTGTTCTTAAGCACGGAATGGTAGGTCACCGGCGTCGGCACCGTTCCCAGGTCCGCCACGTCGCAGCCCGCTCTGCGCAGCCCGGTGATGATCGCCTCGCGAAGCCGGGGAGAGCTCAGTCGGCAGTCGGCCCCCACGTGTGCCACCTTGCCCCCGCCGCGGAGAATGCGGCTTCCTATCGCTTGCCCCAGCAATTCCACGCCGGGGCTCGGCAGGTCGCGGTCGGCAACTCCGCGGATGTCATATTCACGGAACACGGTTGGTCGTAGCATAAGGCGTTGGCTGCGAGAACTCTCGGTTTCTAAATGCGGAAAAGCAACAATCTTGCGCTCCGGCTAACCATCGTCGCACATGCTTCCATTCCGTTGGTTCGTGGCTTCGTTCTCCTCGTATTAGCTCCTCTGGCGGTTCAGCGGTGAGGGGCTCACACAGGGATGGCCGGCTGCAAAAAAACGGAGTTGCCAGTCCGCGCATTTGCGGATGCCAATTCGTGGCGAAACGACGGTCTCCAGCGCGTCCTGCTCCAGAAAATTGTGGATGCGGATGGGGCCGTCTACCAGGCACAGGCCATTTTCGTTACGTGTCAGGTTGAATGCTCGCCCCAGCTTCCCTGGGCCGGAAGCGAGGTCCTGCCAGCGCCGTGCAGCGGGGCGTCGCTCGCGCATGGCGGCCAGCCCGCACAGTGGTTCCACTGCCCGTATCAGGACAGCCCCGGCTTCCCCCTTTTCATGCGCTACGGCATTCAGGCAGAAATACATTCCGTAGATAAAGTAGACATAACTCACCCCCGCCGCTCCAAACATTACCGCGTTGCGCGCGGTTGGCCCCGGTGCCGCGTGGGATGCCGCGTCCTCTCTTCCAAGATACGCTTCTGTTTCCACAATGCGCCCTGCCAGTTCTCCAAACACCAGCACTTTCCCGATCAGTTCCCTGGCTACAATCGCCGTCGGGCGCTCGTAAAAGCTCTGGGGCAACGCGCCTGTCTTTGCGACTTCGGCTGATGCGATGCGCTCCGTCCACTGCGTCATTGTTCTACTCTTCGTTGTAGCGCATGCAGGGTGCCTTTTCAGTGCTTTCCTCACCAAAATGATGCGCCCTCGGCCGGTGTTACAATATCAAAAGCAGTCTCTGAGGTTTACCGTGGACAGAATTACCCGCAAAGAACTGAAAACAGATCACTTCGTGACAACGGTCGGGCACGCCCTGGAAGGGCTTAGCCACCACAGCAAGGAAGTGAAGCGTTACGCGCTCATCGGCGTGGTGGCTCTTGTCCTGGTGATTGCCGCGGTAGGCTTCTTTCGCTGGCGCGCTGCCGAGCGCGAGGCCGCTTTAGGCAACTTCTTCCGGATCATGGAATCTCCCGTCGTGGCTGCGGGCACCACCAGCGGTAAGTCCTTCGCCACCGAAGACGAGAAGAAAAAGGCCATTGAGCAGGGTGTTGCGGATTTGCTGGCGAAGTACCCTGGCACCAACGAGGCTGCGGTGGCTGTCTACTTCCGCGCCACTGATCTCGCCGAAAAGGGCGATTTCGAAAAGGCTCTGGCAGATCTAGAGCTTGCTGTCAGCGCCGGAAACACCGATACGAAAGCCTTGGCCAACTACGCGAAAGCTGGAGTCTTGAAGGCGCAGGGCAAGACGGACGAAGCCGAAAAGGTTCTTCGTGCAGTGGTCGCACAGCCCGGGCGCTTGATCCTGAAAGAACAAGCCGAACTTACTCTTGCCGAGCTCATCGCTGAGTCCAAGCCGGATGAAGCGATGAAAATCCTTGAGCCACTCCGTCAGCAGGAAGGCATCATCCAGCAATCCGCCTCCAGGTTGAACGCGCAGATTATCGCTCGCCGGGAACGCGCGGCCACAAACTAAGCCGCCTCCCATGCAAGCAGGGCTCCCACTCGCTCATCTGCGATTTCCCTTGAGTTGCTGTCAGGGGCGGCGTTACCCGGAACTGGCCCACCCCTATCGCAACGAGTTTCAGCGGGACCGCGATCGCATTGTGCATTGCCGGGCCTTCCGCCGGATGGAGGATAAGACCCAGGTCTTTTCCGCCCAGCGCAGTGACCACTTCCGCACCCGTCTCACCCACACCCTTGAAGTTTCCATGATTGCCCGCACCGCGGCGTCCACCCTCGGGCTCGACGAAGAGTTTGCGGAGGCCCTTGCGCTGGCCCACGATCTGGGCCACCCTCCCTACGCCCACGCGGGCGAATCGGAACTCAATCGCCAGATGCAGCGCTTCGGCGACATCTTCGACCATAACTTCCATGCCCTCCGTGTGGTGGAAGTGCTGGAGCGTCGCTACGCCATGTTCCCCGGCCTCAACCTCACCTTCGAAATGCGCGAGGGCATCGTGAAGCATTCGCGCCACTTCGCAAAGGGGGACTACCCCTGGCTGGATGAGTATGCTCCCGGTGAGCAGCCTCCCCTCGAAGCCCAACTCATTGACCTTGCCGATGAGATCGCCTACAACACTGCCGATCTCGATGATGCCCGTGATGCCGGCATACTCACCTGGGAGCAGTGCCGCGAAGACCTTCCTTGCTTTGGTGAGTGGGCGCGCCGCGTGGAGCAGCAGTTTGCTGGCGCTACCGTCCGTGAGCAGTTCGTGGAGACTCTCCGCGCTCTGTTGGATTCCCAGGCTACCGGGTTAATTGAGGGTACGCGCGCCGCCGCTCTCTCCTCCGGTGCTGAAACCGCCCAGGATCTCCGCCACCTTCCCGTGCGTGTCGCTGCCTATTCCCCTGAGGCCGCCGAGGCAAACCGCCAGCTCAAGCGCTTTCTCAGGCAGAATGTCTATCTTTCTCCGCAAATCCAGGCGGAACGGGAGCAGTGTGAATCCCAGATTGCCGCCCTCTTCGCTTACCTGTTAGACCACCCCAGCGCGATCTCCTCCACATTTCGGGAGTATCACCGTGACGAAGCGCCGCACCGCTTAGTCTGCGACTATCTCGCGGGGATGACCGATGGTTTCTTCCGGCGGGCTTGCCAGCGTTATCTCGGGGAAGGGTAGGGATGGGCGGAAGCCCCGTTCATCGGTGGCTATCCTCGCCCTTGGGTACGAAGTTGGTCATCTCCGCCGTGCGCACTACATAGAGCTTCTTCAGTTGTCGCACTAATTCGGAGGCCAGGGTTTCGGGGTTTTCTTCCCGGTCGTGATCCACTTCCACTTTCAGGTAAATATCCGTTCGCGGCATTGCTTCCCATTCTACGGGATGCGCGACCCGGGCCGTTCTGGCTAGGAAGTTTCAGCTAGGCCGTCATCGTCTTGAACAGCGCAAGCGGTCGTCGGGTTGTATCCTCGCTGCCCACAACTTCTGCCGCCGCTGGCTCTACCATCGTCGAACTGCTGATTGCCCGGAACCGTTCCTCGCACGCCAGGAATGCGGCTACCACCGCGGCATCGAATTGCTTTCCCGCCGCCCCAAGGATAATGTCCCTGCTTGCTTCATGGCTAAACGCAGCCTTGTAGCAGCGCTCCGACGTAAGCGCATCGTAGACGTCAGCCAGCGCCATAATGCGGCCTGGCAGCGGTATCGACTCGCCGCTCAGCCCAAACGGATAGCCTGCCCCGTCCCATCGCTCGTGGTGATACAGCGCAACGTCTATCGCCAGGCTCAGTCGGTCGTCCTGCGGGAACAGTACCTGTAACTCTCGTAGAATCTCCGCTCCTACCGTTACGTGCCGCCGCATCACGCGGTGCTCCTCCGCGTTCAATGGCCCCGGCTTCGAGAGGATCCAATCGGGCACTGCCAGCTTGCCGATGTCATGCAGGCTCGCGGATTGAAGGAACTGCCGGATGAACCGTTCGTCAATCAAGCGTGCGTATCGGGAATGTGCCCTCAGTTCCTGCAGCAGGAGGTCGCAATACCCTGACATTCGCTCCAGGTGCCCCCGGGTTTCCGGGTTGTAGTGCGCAAGCACTTGGAACAGTGCATCGGACCAGTTCACATCCTGCCCGGCGGGCGACGCCTTCAGTAATTCCAGCGAAGCCACTACTTGGCGGGCGAATTGCCGCGGGAACAGGTCCGGGCTCGTGTCTGCCGGAATGTATTTCCTGCGATTCAGATAGCTTTGCAGTCTTGCCCGAATCACCGATGGTTTGAAGGGTTTTGGCAGGAAATCGATCGCGCCCAGTTCAATACACTTGCTTACCTGTTCCAACTCCGAGATCGCTGAGATAATCACAATCGGAAGTCGTCGAAACTCAGGATTCTCCCGAATTCTCTGCAGTACCGTAAGGCCATCCATGCGCGGTAGCCGAAGGTCAAGAATCACCAGATCCGGTGGTTGCGCGTGTATTTCGTTCAACGCCGCCACACCGTCCGCTACATCCACGGGAGTAGCACCGGTTTCGGTAACATACTCCCGCAAAAGTGCCCGGTTGGCCTCTTGGTCCTCAACAATCAGGACCCGCTTTAAGCCTTGATTCGTCATTCTGCCCTTGCTCCCCGGGGCAGCCTGCAACAGCAAAAAACCAATTACTGCTGGGCTCCGCGTTTGACATCTTCCCAACATCGCTTACCGTGCTCTCCGGCAAGCAGAATCTTCTATCCTGGGATGTCCAATACTGCCGTCATCCCTTCGCGGTCACCTTTCCGGTTTCCAGCAACACAAAATCGAGGGTTCTATCTGCCTAAACTCGCTGTACTTCTTTAACTACACCCGCTAACTCTCGAATTCCGCGCACATTTACCCGGAAAGTTTACAATAGCTCACTCATCACTAAACCGGAAGGGATTCATGGCCCGAACACTACTTCTTTTTCGTTTATTCGCTCAAATAGATGGAGAAAGTGCATCACTCGTGCGTCACCAGTGGGGAGGTGCTGCAGTACCTTTTGGTGTACGAAGCTGGATGGGTACCAGCGCCCTTAGAATTTCTGCTCGCTAATCGCGGACACACCGGAAGCTGATATTCGTCGTCGCGCTATCGGGCGTGTTTGAGGTGCGTGCCGCCACACGATAGCGATTACAGTAGCTCTTGTGGCAGAGGTAGCTGCCGCCCTTCATCACCTTCGTGCTGCCCTCCATCGGCCCTACGGGGTTTAGCCGGGTGGCGGTGATGTGGAATGCCGGATGGAACCAGTCATGGCACCATTCCCAGGCATTCCCGGTGATGTTATAGAGCCCATACCCATTGGGCGGGTACGATTGCGCCGGGGCGGTTCCCACAAATCCATCCTCGGCGGTGTTGGTATGTGGGAACTCTCCCTGCCAGATGTTGCACAAGTGTTCCCCGTTCGGGGTCAGTTCATTACCCCAGGGGTAGGTTTGTTGTTCCAGTCCCCCGCGAGACGCATACTCCCATTCGGCTTCCGTAGGCAGGCGCTTGCCCGCCCACTGGGCAAAGGCATCCGCATCGTTCCAGCTCACGTGAACCACTGGATAATGTTCGCGCCCTTCAACCGAACTGTCCGGGCCCTCCGGGTGTTTCCAACTGGCGCCATTCACTTTGCACCACCACTCCACCCCCGGGGCCGTCGCGTCCACCAGCCGGGCATAGTCCTCGCGCGGGATGTGCAGATGAAATACAAACGACCAGCCGAAACGCTCAGATTCCGTTACGTATCCGGTCTTCTCCACAAACTCCTGGAATTGCTCGTTCGTTACCGGATACCGGTCAACCCAGAAGGGGTCGAGGGTTACTTCCCGGATGGGGCCTTCGCCATCCTGCGGGAAGCCCTCGTCAGATTCCGTACCCATCAGAAAGCGTCCGCCGTCCAGCTTCACCATGTCGCTGGTGGAACCCTCCAGCGCCCGCCTGCGGTCGTTCGACGCCTGTATCGAACTGCCCAGCACTACGGCTCTTTCCTTGCTGGGTACACAGCAAGGGTGGGGGCGGTCCACAGATCGAATTACTGGAAACTTGCTCATCACACCCCGCTCCGCTACACCTGGGCCACTTTGCGAATATCGGCTGCCGCCTTCAGCTCATCCACATATTGCTCCACGCGTTCCCGGCGCGCTTCTTCCACCAGATGTGCCTCAATCTCCGGTCGCACCTCTGGCAGCGGTCGCACACCCTCCGGTTTCCGCTCAATCATCCGGGCAATGTGAAATCCGAAAAGGCTCTGGAAGATACCGCTTACTTCGCCGGGGTTTAGCGCAAACACCACATCATCAAACTCATCCACCATCACACCCCTTGCGAACCATCCCAGGTCTCCGCCTTTCCCGGGGCAGTCGGAAAGTTCATCCGCAACCGTCACAAAGTCCTCGCCGGCCTCCAGCCGACGCTGGGCCTCTTCAATCCCCGCCCGCGCTGCCTCCTCATCCTGCTCCTCATTCACATGCTTCACGATGTGGGCTGCGTGGATGGTTTCCGGCGTCCGGAACTGTTCACGGTGCTTGCGATAGAACTCCGTGATGGCCTTCTTGTCCGCGGTGGTTACCTCCGCGGCCACCTTCGCCAGCAAACGGTCCACGCGCAGTTGGATCTCCACATCCCGCTTGAAGGAGTCAGATCCTGCCTCGGTGTCGCAGCCGTGCTCACCCCCAGGCTGGTAGCTCTTCATCCGCTGAATCGCCTGCAGAATCTCCTCGTCGCTTACCGGGTCGGCCATCTTCACGGCTTCCTGCCGCAGCAGCGTCTTCTCAATCACGTTTTCCCGCGACCACTCCCACAGCCGCATCTGCGACTCCACCGGATCCAGGTCTGCCATGGCCTGCTCAAATTGCGGGCGCAATAGGCTTGCTTCCTTGCGGATCGCGCTATCGTCAACAATTTCACCGTTTATCGAAAGGGGCATGGATACTCCGTGGGGGGGCCGCCGCGGCTGGGCCAGTGGCGCGCCCGTTGCTCCCTATTTTATGCGCTTCCCGATTTTTGTGTGGTTCCCTGTTCTCCGCGTGGCAGGTTAGAACGAAAACATTCACGGTTCTGGGACTTGGGAGATCGGAATGTCCATCACCTCATAGCGTTGCCAGCCCAGGAAATCGTAATGCCACCATTCGCTGGGCAGCGCCGCAAAACCGTGCTTCTCCATCATCGTCCGCAGATTCTGTCGGCTCACCAGAACCGCCGAAGGCAGGTCAATGTAATTGTGGTGTGCCTTCTCTGTGAATTCGTCAAACTCGGTGGGCATCGGCACCCGCTTCCCGTAGTTGTCGAACAGTCCTACGTCCACCGCGGCTCCCCGGTTGTGCCGGGAGCCCTTCTCTGGATTCGCCACATAATTCTCATCCGGCAGAATCTCCCACATCTTCCGCTGCACCGAGAGCGGGCGATAACAGTCGTAAATCACCAACTCCATGTCAAGCCGCTTCAAGTCTGCCTGTACGCCTACCAGGGCTTCCGCCACTTCTCTCCGCAGAACGCAGCGCGCCTCCGGGTACAACACTTGTTTCGTGAAGTTGTTCGTGGTGGCGTAGCGAATGTCCATTCGTATGTCGGGAAGCACCTCCCGCACGTCAATCAGGTCTTCCGGCTGTGGTCCAGCGCAGCCGCAAAGCATCAAAAACAGACACACCATCAGCGCCACGGCTGAGGTTCTCAGCAACGTCCGAGCGAACATGCCATCCATCATGGCACAGCCGCATCCGTGTGGATGAAGCCGCCAAACGTTCGCTGCCATAAGGGGCCGTGGCAACCCGCTAGCCAGCGGAACCGTACAATATGATGAGAACCCGAATGCCCAATCCTCTGCTGCTGATGCCTTCCTCCGCCCGTCGCGGAATCCTCTGTCCCGCCTGCGTGGTCTGTCTGGCTGCTCTGCTAGCAGTGGTGCCGGTCTTTTCCCAATCTTCCGGT
>CAZUAX010000141.1:1616-10984 GCA_964618435.1 uncultured Solibacteraceae bacterium | reverse complement strand
GCCCGGCAGGCCCCGGAATCATCAACGACTCAATTATTCGCGACATGTGTAGAAATACGTCTCCGATCCGGTGAATCTCAGCGGCGCACTCCGCCAGGTCGTGCATCATCCCGACCGGCGACCCTCTTGCCCATTATCCGCCACGCGGCACAATTGGCAGCTCTTGGCGAAAGAGCTTGAAACCATTGGCGCCTTCGGAGTATCGGTACATAGTAAGCGCGTACCGGACATAGTAAGCTCATAGAGAAGGGGAAACACCGTGCTCCGTCTGCTATTCCTCACCATTTCGCTTTTGACCCTCAGCGGCATGCTGGCCGCGCAGGGCAATACGAAAGATGTTTACCAACGGGATACGGGTCCTGGATTCTTCAAGAAGCTGCCTGAGGTGAACCCGAAAGACGTTCCTTCGAGAGCTCTCATTGGTATCATCCGTGACGAGAACGGCGATCCGCTAAAGGGCGCCATTGTCACGATCACGAACCTCAAGACCAAGGCTGCCAGATCCTTCGTCACCAAAGAAGACGGACGCTATCGGTTTGACCAACTCATCAAAGCGGACGATTACGAGGTGAAAGCCCGTTTCCAGGGACGCGACACAGAGACCAAGTCGCTTTCCACCTTCGACCCTCGCGATAAGCCCAATATCAACCTGCAGTTTGAAAAGCAGGCTGCCGCAAAGGCCGAGCCCAAGACGGCTGCTTCAGCATCCAGCGGACCGCAGTAGCCGGATTCACCCCGGGGCATCTTCACCCCGGGGTTGGCTTGCTGGCCCTATTGGCGTTTGTCGAAGAGCATCGGTACAAAAGTAGCCAAATTCCGCCGCCAGACCATCCATGTATGAGCTCCAGCCGTCTCCACGAAGTCGTGGCTGACCTGTTTTTCCTTTAGCCACCCGGAAAAACGCCGGTTAATGGTAATCAACCGGTCGTCCACACCACAGGCGATCCAGAGCACGTCGAATTGCTTGTTGATGCTCTCATTCACTTTGGGGAACATTGGGGCAAACTCAGGGGGCAGCCCTCCAAAGGAAAATGCGCCGACATACCGGAACTGGTCCGGGTAGTTTAGTGCTGTATATAGCGTTTCAGCCCCACCCATCGAAAGCCCGGCCAGTGCCCGTCCCGCGGCGTCCTTCCTTACGCGGTATTCAGATTCCACCTGGGGCATCACTTCGTTAAGCAGGGCGGTACGAAAGCGATCGAAGTTTTTCTGGAACAGATTTGGGTCGCGGAAGGCCTGTGCCGGGTTTTGGATCACGTCCATGGTGCCGTAGCCCAGGGGCATCACTACCAGCATCGGCCGTGCTTTGCGCTCCGCGATCAGATTGTCGAGAATCACATGCGCCTGGCCCACCTGGGTCCATCCGCGAGCGTCATCGCTATATCCGTGCAGCAGGTAGAGAACGGGGTAGGCCTCGTCGGCATCGGAACGATAGCCTGGGGGCGTATACACATAGAAGTCTCGTGAATCGCCAGCCGCCGCTGACCTGTAGAAGTGGCGATGGACGGCGCCCCTGGGCACATCGCGCTCCTCCCAGGGCAGACCATCATCGCTAGGTATTTGCACCATACTGCTGGTGTTCAGCAGGTTAGGTTTCATCACGGAGTTCCCGGGGTCCAGCAGCGACACGCCGTCGGCGACGAACGAGTATCCATACATGTCCGGCGCTAGCGCCTCAGTAGTGAGTGTCCAAATACCGTCCTCGCCTTTTTCCATGGGGCGGCGCGAAGAGCCTTCCAGAGATACTGCCACTTCTTTCGCGTTGGGTGCCTTGAACCTGAAAGTCACTCGCTTATCGGGATGCACCTCCGGGGAACGCAAAGGAGCCGCAAATTGGGCGGAAGCCAATGCCGCCGCAACTACCGTCATCACAAGAATCTGCAGTCCACGCATCATTCCTCCATAGAACATAAGGTCTGCCGGGTATTGTGTGGGCAGTATATCGAAGTTGCAGCTCTTCATCGAACCACAGGGCAACCAGAGCGCAATACAAAAAGGAAGAACTTAAATAGTCAAGAATTATCCGTGACGCGGGGATAAATATTCACAGTCTGCATATTGTGAAAGTTCTTGCATCCATCGAACGACAGGAATATAATCCAGCCACGCCACTGCCCGGAATTCGGCAGATGGCGCGAAGCCGTCGCTCGCAGGTCCTTTCACACTAATCCTGCGGCTCGCGGCGGCAACTCATTCGGGGGTTCGTATGCAGAAGCTTCTATGCGCCACGCTAGCGCTCTGTCTTGCCGCATGCGTGGGTTCATTCCCGTCTTTTGCCCAGGGTCTCACCGGGCAAATCTCCGGAACTGTTCAAGATCAATCCGGCAGCGCTGTTCCCGGCGCGACCATCTCCATCGTCAACATCAACACCGCTCAAGCTCGTGAGATCACGACTGACCAGACAGGTGCGTTTGTCTTTACGCAGCTGCTGCCGGGGCGGTACAGCCTAACTGCTACGTCTGCAGGGTTTCGCCAGTATGTGCAACGCGAAATCTCTGTTTCCGCAAATGAACGCGTCACCTTGCCGGCCATCGCGCTAGCACTTGGCGAAGTCACCGAAGTAATTACCGTAGACGCTGAAGCGGTTCGCATCCAAACGCAGAGCGCGGAACGCAGCGGCCTCATCAACACCCGGCAGATGCAGGATCTTTCCCTTAAAGGCCGCGACTATCTCGGTCTCGTGAAATTGCTACCCGGTGTCATTGATACCCGTAACCGCGAGGCCCCCGGCTGGAACAATCTCGGCGGGATCACCATCAACGGCAATCGATCCGGCACCATCAACCTAACGCTTGACGGCATTTCCAGTCTCGATACTGGTTCCATGGGTGGACCTTATCTGGCTCCATCCATCGACGCCGTCGCCGAGGTGAAGGTTTTGCTTACCAACTACCAGGCTGAATACGGCCGTAGCTCTGGTGGCACTATCAACACCATCATTAAGAGCGGAACGCGCGAGTTTCATGGAGGCGCCTATTACTTCCTGCGCAACGAAGCGTTGAATGCCAACGAGTTCTTCCGTAATCGTGATGGTCTACCACGGCCACGTTATCGCTTCAACTATCCTGGCTATTTCATTGGAGGTCCGGTGCTTCTGCCGGGCACGGACTTCAACAGAAATAAGGACAAGCTGTTCTTCTTCTGGTCGCAGGAGTTTCTGCCACGTACTACGCCCACTGCGCTCGTCCAGCGTACCTTTCCTACCGAACTCGAGCGTACCGGCGATTTCTCCAACACCTTCGATCAAAATAGCCGTCTCATTCCTATCTGGGATCCGCTCAACAATCGGGTGCCCTTCGCGAACAATCGCGTTCCTGTTAACCGCATTGACCCAGTGGGCCAGAAGTTATTGAACATTTTCCCGCTGCCTAATGCGCTGGACCGCAGCCGCGCCTACAACGCACTCATTCAGTCCACAGTGGATCAGCCGCGCCGTGAAGAAATTCTTCGCGTCGACTACAACATCGGGTCGAACACCACCTTCTACGCCCGAGGCATTCAGAATTACGAAGCATTCAAGGGGGAGTTCAATTTCGTACTCGCATCATCAAGCTGGCCGCAGCTTCCCATCGAGTACCAAATCCAGAGCCGCGGCATCGTAAGCACCTTGATCCATACATTCAGCCCCACGCTCATCAACGAGTTCACCTTTGGCGTCAACCGCGCCCTGCAGACGGTGGATCCACTCAATGAGCAGGGTCTCCAGCGGAATCAACGGGATGCAATCGGCCTCAACCTGCCGCAATTCTTCCCACAGGCAAACCCACGCAACCTCATCCCCAACGCCAATTTTGGCGGCGTGCCGAACGCGGGCGTTCTCAACATTGAGCAGCGTTTCCCGTTCTTCGGCACCAACAATATCTGGAACTGGTCGAACAACCTTTCGAAAATCGCAGGGGCGCACAACATGAAGTTTGGCATCTACGTCGAGCGCACCACACGCAACGCGCAGCGCTCAGCGGCCTTCAATGGGACCATCAACTTCAATCGTGACGTTAACAATCCGCTCGAAACGAACTACGCGTATTCCAACGCGCTGATGGGCACCATCCAGTCCTACACGGAGGCCAACGGTCACCCGCAGGCCCACGCCCGTTATGTGAACGTCGAGTGGTTCGCGCAGGATACCTGGCGCGTCAGCAGCCGCTTTACGTTGGATGCGGGCGCACGCTTCTACTACATCAAGCCAACGTCCAGCGCTGGCGACCAACTTGCGGTCTGGGATGCCTCAATCTATCGCGCAGCCGAGCAGCCTATGTTGATTCAGCCCTTCCGCTCGCCCACCGGGTCGCGCGTTGGTCGTGATCCTCTCACTGGGGAACTCCTACCGGCTGCAACCATTGGCACCTTTGTGCCGAATAGCGGCACTCAGTTCCAGGGTATGAACATATATGATGAGCAGGCAATGGAAACCCCCTCAATTCAGATTGCACCCCGCATTGGCTTCGCCTGGGATGTATTTGGCAATTCGAAGACTGCGGTGCGTGGTGGCGTAGGCATCTTCTTCGACCGATTCAACGACGATCAGATCCTGCAGTTGGTTGAGGCTCCGCCGCTTCTCATAACCAACACCGCCACCTACACAACCATTCCTGATCTTCTTTCCACCCCGTTGCGCCGGAGCCCTCCTGGCGTTTTTGGACTACAGCGCGAATTTAATCCGCCCACCGTCTATAACTGGAGCTTCGGTATCCAGCAAAACGTTGGTGGTGGCATGGTGCTCGACGTCGCCTATGTAGGCAATGTGGGGCGCTACCTGCTGCAGCGTCGCAGCCTGAACGCACTGGAATACGGCACACGCTTCAAGCCGGAGAACGTGGATCCTTCCACGGGAACTACGCCCCTCCCCGATAACTTTCTGCGGCCAAACGTAGGCTACGCGGACATCCAGTACATGGAGTTCGCCAGCAACTCCAACTACCACTCGCTGCAGACACAACTGAACAAGCGCTTCTCGAAGGACCTTACCTTTGGTGTCACCTGGACCTGGTCCAAGTCGATGAACTTCGTTGATGGCAACAATAATGCGGTTAACCCCAATCTCGATTTCCGGATGCGAAATTACGGGCGCGCGGGAACGGATCGTACTCACAACTTTGTCGCGAATACGATTTACTCGATTCCGAAGCTTTCGCAAACCTGGGACAATCCGCTTGTGAAAGGAGTCTTCGACAACTGGGAACTCTCCACCATCGTCAGCGCCATCAGCGGTCCGCCTCAAGGTATCGGCTATAGCTTTGTGCAGGCTTTCGACATTACCGGTGCTTCCGGGGCTGGCGTGGACAGCCGCGTCAACATCGTCGGCGATCCGCGCCCAAAGACCGATGGCCGCGCCTTCAACGTCAACGCCATTGCACCGCCCGACCGTGAAAACTTTGGCATCGGTAACGCTCCCAAAGATGTTTACCGCGGTCCGGGAATTTACACCTGGGATGTTTCCCTTTTTAAGAACATCCCCCTAGGGGCAGAACAACGAAGACTGCAACTGCGCTTCGAGTTCTACAACTTCTTCAACAACGCAAACTTCAGCTCGGTGGATAACTCAGCCCGCTTTGATGCACAGGGAAATCAGGTGAATGGTCGCTTCGGCCAGTACATCGCCACCGGGGATGCACGCCGCATCGTATTAGGAGCCAAGTTCTACTTCTAACGAAAGTAGGCTTTACCACTTACGGGCGGGTTGGTTGGTCGCATGGCCAGCTGACCCGTCCGTTGTTTTGTGATCTACTCCATTCGCCCGGCGACAGTGCCAGTCCCACTTAAAGGCTTCCGTACACTGCCATCGTCGAGTTGCGCATATCACTTCCTCTGGCGCGCGGGTCGCACTTCTGGCCAGATATCCTCAGGCGCCCTTGTGTGCCTGCCTCCATCACTGACCGCGATGCGTTAACGATGAGGCAGCGACCCACGGCGACCATGGCGAGCCCGGTGGGTCAAAAAAAGAGAGGAGCCCGAAAGGCCCCTCTCTTCATGCCCGGATAGCGGCTAAAGTCCCTATCAGAAGCTCAGGCGTAGGCCGAAGCGGAACTGCCGCGTCGAGTCTGCGCCGGTGATTGTCATGAATCCGTTCAGTGGATTCGCAATCGACGTGTTCAATGATCCATCCGGATTCAACCGTTGGGCGGCCGAACTGCCCGATGGGTTGCTCCAGCGTGCATTGTGGGCGACGTTGGTGGCTTCCGCGCGGAACTCCAGATTCAGTTTTTCCGTAATCGTGAAGTTCTTGAACAAGCCAGGGTTAAGCTGCCAGAAACCAGGACCATACAGGGCGTTGATGCCCATGCTGCCTGGAATGTAATTCGGGTTGGCAGAGTCAAAGTAGTAAAGCGGATCGCGGAAAGCCGACGGGTTGTAGAAGGGCTGTAATGGCCCCTTTCCGTCCAGCTTGTCCACTTCGCCAATCTGGAACGCTGTTTGTGTGCAGCCAATGCACTGCAGCGATGCACCACTTCCGGTAACCGTGAACGGTGTGCCGGTATAGGCATAGAAGGTGCCGCTCAGTTTCCAGCCGCCCAAAAGCACATCGGCCGGGCCGCTCAGGTTGTAGCGTTTGCCTTGGCCCATTGGCACATCGTAGGCAAATGCGGTGGTGAACATGTGGCGACGGTCGTACCCGGCAGGCGAGTAATTGCGAGCCAGCATTCCTTCCCAATTGAACGCTTTCGGCCCAGCCCAACCGGTGTCGTCGGCCATATTTAGCGACTTGCCGAAGGTATAGGACGAGGTGAAGAAAAAGCCTTCGCCAAATTGCTTCTTCACATTGGCTTGCAGTGAGTCGTGGGCGCCATAGCCCCAGCCGTCCCACATGTTGGCGCCAATCTTGCGCCCATAGAGTTGAGCAAGGGGAAGGTTGTCACGGCTGATGCCCAAACCAGGACCAATGGTATTGATGTCCCGATCCAGCAATTGCCCGATGGTGCGCGTGGCCACGTAGCCAACGGAGCCAAGCATGCCCCAAGGAAGCTTGCGCTCGAGCGTAAGGTTCCAGCTTTGGATGTAGCCACGGTTCAATGGGCCGCCCCAGGCGCTACGAGGCCCCATGTTGATATTAAGAGGCAGTTGCAGTGTGCCACTGCTGACATCAGGAGTCGCAATCGCGGGGATGCCCTGGTCGATGGTGTTGAACCACCCGAACGCATTTGTGCGCTGGAAGTCGCCGGTGATCGTTGCGGGGTAGAGCCCACGCAACGGCCGTCCAAACGGCACGGGGTCGTAAGTAATGCCGTAGCCTGCACGAATCACGGAATCGCCGGCAAAGCGGTAGGCAATGCCGACTCGTGGCGCGAACAGAGTCTTGCTAACTTCGATTCCCGCATTCCAGGGAACATTTCCAAGGCCGCCAAGGAATACCGTATTTGAGTATGGGTCCCACCGTTCCATGCCGCGGTCGTCGCGGTCGATGAGCGGGTAGTATTCGTAGCGCAGCCCAAGGTTCAACGTGAGATTCCGGCTCACCTGCCACCGATCACGGATGTACCAGGCAAGCTGCCATTCGCGCGTCTTCATCTCAAAGAACTGAATGGACTTTGAGTAGGAATCAGGCAATCCCAGCATGAATGACGCGAAGGAGTTCGGTTCCCGCGCGACCTGGCTGGGGATGTTTGTGCTGGATGAGCTAAACGAAATTGCACCCCTTGGGTTTGCCGTTTCCGGCTGCCAGTGATTCAGGTTAAGACGCCGCGGTTCGAAACCGAAGCGAATCTCGTGGGCGCCGGCAATTTTGGAGAAGTTTGCCTGGTAGGTGTAGCTGCGCTCCTTACGGAAAAGCGGTGCCCAAGTGGCGGCCACACCCACGTTGCTGAAGCCGAACCCGGTTACGTTTGGCAAGCCGCCGTAGCGCGGATCATCGGCGAATTGGCTACCTCCGTTGGTGCCCGGAATTCCCCAATCGTCCAACCCTACGTTTCGGCCCTGGCCAGGAATACCAACTTCCTGGTCCATGCGTGTATAGCCGAACACGCCATCCATCAGGAAACTGGGGGAGAAGGTGTAGTTGTATCCGGCGGTTACCAGTTGGGTAACGGTATCGCCGAAGCCATCGGTGCCCAGTGCCGGGCCACCGTTGTCACCAAATGCATAAACGCCCGAAACAGGTGCATCCATCCGGCTGTATTTGCCCCAAACATTCAGCTTGTCGTTCACTACCCAGTTTGGCTTGAAGTCATACTGGTTGCGCGTGAGCGAAAGTACACCACTTGCAAAGTAGTTGCCCTGGAGGTTGTTGGGGTCCGTTGGCGAGATCTGGTTCGGAAGCGGCATGCTCCCGTAGATCCGGCCAAAGATCGGGCTAATGCGGTTACTTGGAATACGGTTGCCGGCAAAGGGCAATCTGGCTTCCGGATTGGTGTCCGGCGCACTCGCGGGGTCGTAAACCATTGCGTAGTTCGTCCAGTTCCCGAAGTCTCCATTCCGGAACTCTGCCGGTGCTACGGAGTAATCTCCCGAGTAGCCGGTACCTTCCATTGTTCGTTCGTAGGAGAAAAAGTAGAACAGCTTGTCCTTCTTGATAGGGCCACCCAGCGTGCCTCCGCCAATGTTGAGCGTGGTTTTCGGCATTCTGAAGGTAGAAGAGCGGAAGTAAGGCACCGTGTTCAGACGGTTATTGTTATGGAACCAGAATGCGACACCGTGCAATTCATTGGTGCCGGACTTGGTGGTGACCGTGATGGCGGCACCGCCAGCCATGCCCTGCTCGGCGTCGAAGGAATTGGTGGAGATGTTCACGGTTTCAATGGACTCCACCGGTTGCACGTAAGCGGTGTGGTGTGGCAACCAGATGTTGATGTTCACCGCGCCGTCAGTAAGCGTGTTGTTGTTGTTGCGGGCAGTTCCGTTGATGTTTGTGGTGAGTGCCCGTCCGGGCGTATCCACCACGGCGTTCTGGAAGCCCGCTGGCGTCGCGCCAGGAACAAGATTAATCAGCGACTGGTAGTTGCGGTAGCCGGGAAGCGGCACATTGGTGATCGCCTGGGAGGAGATTTCCGTCCGCACTTCCGACTTGTCTGTCTGTAGCACCAGAGCTGACCCGGAAACCGTAACCTGTTCGGTCATTTGGCCGACTTCCAAGTGCATATCAAGCCGCGAGACGCTGTTGATGGTCACTTCCACCTGCTCTCGCGTTAGAGTCCGAAATCCAGTTGAGGATACGGTGACGTTGTAAGGACCTGCCAGCAGGTTAGGAAAGGAAAAACGTCCTGCACCGTCGGTGGTTGTTTCACGAATAAGGCCAGTGGCCCGATTGGTGGCTGTAACCTGCGCGCCTGGAATCACGGCTCCAGTCGAGTCGTCCACGGTTCCAACAATCGAGCCATAAAGAACCTGTCCTATGGCTGGGGCGCTTAGAACGGAGACAGCCAGCAATGCGGCAA
>CAZUAX010000141.1:0-1516 GCA_964618435.1 uncultured Solibacteraceae bacterium | reverse complement strand
GAGTCTCTGCGCGGAGAGGGCGGAGAATTCCCTACAATAGAGGAATCACTATGCCTTTACCTGATGGGGAGTTTTACCGGATCAGCAAACTGCCGCCCTACGTGTTTGCGGTTATCAATGAGATGAAAGCCAAGCTGCGGGCAGCAGGGCAGGACGTCGTTGATTTTGGGATGGGAAACCCGGACGGCGCATCGCCGGAACCCGTGGTACAGAAGGCAATCGAGGCTATACAGAACCCGCGCAACCACCGCTATTCGATGTCGAGAGGAATTCCGCGGCTCCGGCAGGAGATCGTGGCTCACTATGCGCGCGAGTATGGGGTAGCGCTGGACTCCGAAAAGGAAGCCATTGTCACGATGGGCGCCAAGGACGCCCTGGCACACCTGCTGTTCGCGGTGATTGGGCCGGGCGACCTGGTGATCAGCCCCAACCCCTGCTACCCCATCCACCAGTACGGCGTGCTGATGGCCGAGGGCCACAACTACATGCTTCCGGTGGACAACCCCAGTGAGTTCCTCAACCAGTTGGAGGATGCCTTCCGGACCATTGCGCCGAAGCCGCGGATGGTGTTGGTAAGTTTTCCTCACAACCCGACGGGAGCCTGCGTAGATCTGGAATTTTACCGGCACTTGATCTGGCTGGCGAACAAGCACGGCACGATGGTGATCAACGATTTTGCTTATGCCGACATCTACTTTGACGGCTACAAGCCCCCGAGTATCCTGCAGGTGGAAGGCGCGAAGGACGTGGCCGTCGAGATCTACTCGATGACCAAGAGTTTCAATATGGCGGGGTGGCGCGTGGCTTTCTGTCTCGGCAACGCGAAGATGATTCACGCCCTGTCTCGGATCAAGAGCTATTTGGACTACGGCATCTTCCAGCCACTCCAAATCGCCTCCATTATCGGGTTGCGGGAATGCATGAGCTACAGCGCGGAGATTCGCGAGACCTACCGGAAGCGCCGGGACGTGCTGGTGAAGGGGCTACAGGAGGCGGGCTGGCCCGTGGAGGCTCCCAAGGCCTCGATGTTCCTTTGGGCGAAGTTGCCGGAAGCCTACGAAGAGCTTGGCTCACTGGAGTTCTCGAAACTGTTGATGAGTGAGGCCCTCACCGCGGTATCCCCCGGCATTGGGTTTGGGCCAGGTGGCGAGAATCATGTTCGCTTCGCGCTCATCGAGAACGAACACCGAACACGCCAGGCGGTTCGGGGTATCAGGCAGTTGTTACGCTCGTCGAAGAAGGTGGCGGTCTAGCCACCTTACCCTGCTGTTCTCCCAATTCGTCAGCCGCGCGCGGACGGAACTATCTTCTGGACATGAAAAAGGGAGCGCGAATCCCACCCTTGGGTTCCCGCTCCCTCTTTTTGTGCTCTCAGCGCAAAACAGCGCTGGTGTAAAGTACGCGACTTGGTCAGGCGCTCTTACGACGGCGCATCATGGCAACGCCGAGCAAACCAAGACCCATCAACGCATACGTAGTGGGTTCCGGAATCGGCTCCCCGACCGCCGTGGTGAAG
>CAZUAX010000140.1:0-10985 GCA_964618435.1 uncultured Solibacteraceae bacterium | reverse complement strand
GTTCATTTTGCACGCCGGGGACCTCATCAATCGCCGCGAGCGGGATGCGGAATGGGGAGAGTGGTTTTATGGAGCGGGGTGGATCAACTCCAAAGTCCCCATGTTTGCCGTTCCGGGCAACCACGAATATGGACGTGGTCCGACGGGAGACCGCGAGGTATCTACCCACTGGCGTCCCCAATTCGCCCTGCCGGAAAACGGACCGAAGGGATTGGAGGAAACGTGCTACTACTCGGACATCCAAGGCTTACGCGTGATTGGGCTGAACTCCAATGCCATGCAGCAGGAGCAGGCAGCTTGGCTCGAAACCGTGCTTAGCAACAACCCCAACCCCTGGACCATCATCACCTTCCACCACCCTATCTACTCAGCATCACGCGGACGTGACAATAAGGAACTGCGGGAGCTGTGGAAGCCGATCTTCGACAAGTATAAGGTGGACATGGTGCTTACCGGCCACGACCACACCTACGGCCGCAGCAACCTCGTGAGCGGGAACAACATGCGTGCGGAGAGCGGCACCGTGTACGTGGTATCCGTTTCCGGACCCAAGATGTACTCGGTGGATGACCGCGAGTGGATGGAGCGGAGCGCCGGCAGGACTCAGCTTTATCAGGTGATTCGTATAGACGGAAACAAGCTCACGTATGAGAGCCGCACTGCCCGGGGCGTTTTGTATGATGCGTTTGAACTGGTGAAGGAACAGGGCAAGCAGAACCGCCTCACCAACAAAGTGCCCAATACCCCGGCCCGTGGGAACCCGGAATCACAGAACTAGTGTTTGCTTTAGGGGAGGGGCAGCAACGCCCCTCCCTTCAAATGGCTTGCAGTTTCCACTTGCCCCTGCGGAAGAGCAGGATCGCGACAGCCGCCATCGCGGTTTCCGCAGCAAGTATCGCCCAAAACACGCCGTGATCTTCGAGATTCCATTGCACCGCAAGGGCGTAGGCAACCGGAATCTGGAACAGCCAATAGCAGCCCAGGTTAATGAGCGTAGGCGTTAGGGTGTCTCCCGCACCATTGAAGGCCTGCACCATCACCATCCCGTAGCCATAGGCGATATACCCGTAAGCGATGATGCGGAGGCAGCTTGCGCCCACCTGCAGCACATCCGGGTCACTGGAAAACAGGCCAACCACCAGCCCTGGCGCGAAAATGAAAAGCAGGCTAACCAGCCCCAGGAACAGCATATTGTAGAGGCCGCTCAACCACACGCTCTTCTCAGCACGCTCCGGTTTGCCCGCGCCCAGGTTCTGGCCAACAAGTGTAGCGGCAGCGTTACTGAGGCCCCACGAGGGCAAAATGGTGAACACAATCACGCGGATGGCAATGGTATAGCCAGCCAGGGCCGGGCTTCCAAACAGTGCGATGATGCGCACCATGGCCACCCAGCTTGCGGTGGCCACTAGATACTGCAAGGTGCCGGTGGAAGCCACGCGCAGAAGGCGTCCCACAATATCGAACCTGGCTACCAGATGCCGCCGGGAAAGCGAGATCCGGCCACCACCGTGGAAGAGCGCCCACAGTTGGACGGCCACACCCACCCCTCGTCCGATGGTGGTAGCTACTGCCGCACCGGTAACCCCCATCTCCGGGAACGGACCAAGCCCGAAGATGAGGCAGGGATCAAGAATCAGGTTTACCCCGTTTGCAACCCAGAGCACACGCATGGCGATGGCTGCGTTGCCGGCTCCCCGAAAAATAGCGTTCATCAGAAACAGCATCAGCACGGTGCCGCAACCGCTCAGCAGAACCTGCGCATAGGCGCTGCCTGTGGCCACCAACCCGGCGTCCGCGCCCATCCATCGAAGCAGATTGGGAGCCAGCAAAAAGCCAGTGACCCCAATCAGCACAGACAAGATGGTGCCAATCCAGATGGCCTGCATGGCGGCGACGCATGCTTCCTCGCGGTCCCCTTCGCCAATGCGGCGCGCCACCATCGCAGTAGTGGCCATGCTTAAGCCAAGTGCAACCGCGAACACCAGAGTGATGAGCGATTCCGTGATTCCCACCGTGGCCACGGCATCCGAGCCCAATCTGGAAACAAAGAACACGTCCACCACGGCGAACACGCTTTCCATGGCCATTTCGAGCACCATGGGAATCGCCAACAACAAGATGGAGCGATTCAGGTTGATGGCCGTATAGTCGAATTCCACGCCGCGTACGGCGTCCCGCACGGTACGCCAAAGCGAAGGTGGCGGCGGAATAGGCTCCGCCGAAGCCGCATGCGAGTGCATACATGAATCTCCTGAAGATGAAGGAAGACAGGGTGAGAGGGCGAGCCCAGTTCGTGCTCGCAGCCAGATTACGCTTGGGGATCAAGCGACAGTGCGGCGCGCGAGGAACTTAGCGGACCGAAACAGCGGGATTAAGCAGGACTTTCATCGGCGTACTCTGATGAGTGTAACAGCGATCTGCACCGCTGCCAACTGCATTTTCCTGGGAGGCAATTGCTCTCCCCTTGAGAATACGCGAAGTTCTCAGGCCGTATCCGATCATGCCTTCGTGCCTATCGTGAGCCATCACAGCTTCAGGAAGATTCGTCGCTCATAGAGCCACCAACACAGGTAGACCTGCAATGCGATTGCCAGCCATGCGGCGGTAAAGGGGGCGAAAGAGCCAACCCAAGGCTCCGCCCAACTCGTGAAAATGAGAGCAGTCTGTCGCATCCAGCGGCCCAAAATCTCGTGGAACAGATAGATAAAGATAGAATTCGCGCCAATCGCCACAAAGAGCGTCGCCCACCGTTGTTTCCCCGCTACGTCGCAGACCCAATAGAACACCAAGAGGGCCAGCAAGGTAAGTCCACCGCTCACGAGTGCGAAGGAAGCGGTCCATATCTTTTTGATCACTGGAATCCATGGATGCAGCGCGAGTCCAGCGGCCACCAGCACGACGCCCGCTGTGGCGAACATGCGGAACTTGCGCTGAGGGCTAGCTTTGGAGAACAGAAACGTCCCCGCCACGACGCCAAGAATCGTATTGAACGCAGAACTCAGGCAATTGAACGTGGCGTAGGAACCGCCCCAATTCTTGCCGAGCACCGCCATATCCAGCCATTGGCCGAAATTGGCATCGCGCACCCAAGGCCCGCCTGTGCTTCCGGCTGCCCACAGCACATAGGCCAGCGTATGCGCTGCCAGTAAGGCAAGCGCGACGCCAAACTGAAAACGCCAGCTCTTGCGCAGGACCAGGAATGCGACGGAATAGGTGAAAGCAATCTGAGCCAGGACATTGATAAGGTCAATCACCGGCCGCTGCGCACCTACGCTGCGGGCGATAAGCCCCCAAATCACCAATAGGGCGGCACGCTTCAGCACATGAATCAGGCTCTCCTGCCAGGATTCACCGCGAGCCCATCGCCGGGCAAAGGACCAGGGCATCACCACGCCCACGATGAACATGAAGAAGGGCTGAATGAGATCCCAGAAACGGACGCCCACCCACGGCTCATGTTCCAGTTGCCACTGAATGGGCGCCAGCCAACTGGAGTTTTCGAAGGCGTTCAGTCCAAAAGGCCCGGCAAACATGCAGAACATGGTGAAGCCCCGAAAGGCGTCTACGGATATCACGCGATCGGCAGTGGGAACTGGTCTGGAATAGGTATCCGTGACAGTGGGCATATTGAGATCGTCCTGGGACAGTTGATTTTCGAGTATACCGGGAACAGGGAGGCAACGGGTGTTGGGGAGCGCACCACGGATGGGATGCCGGCTGAGCCCAAAAGGCTTTGGTTAGCGCATGCACCTGTAGACGGTGAGCCTTCCTTGGTGGCATCACTGCTGCCGAATTGTGGGCACCGTTTGCGCGTGTTCCCGTGGGGGTCGCATCCTAGTGAATCCCCGCCAAGGCAACTAGCGTGATGGGGGATGCATCCTGGAAACGGAGCAAGGCGGCAACCCAACCGGGGAAGTGGCAGACGAAATTGACTTGCTGGTTCGGCAATCCGTGGACATAGTTGTCTGGAATAGTGAGAGCCAGTGAGGCTGGGATATGGAGCGCAGGCGAGGAAAATGATGTGTCGGAAAGAGGAAAAGTCGGCATGAAGCGCTGGGGAATCTGGATGGGCTTGGCCATGGCTGCGCTCATGCCGCTGGGCTGGCTGCTGCTGACTGCAGACAAAGGCAGTGCGATTAGCCTGGAGGAAACCCGCTTGATCGCGGACGGCAGATCGCGCATAGAGATCGCGCTGCCAACCCGCGCAGAGGGGGACGGCATCCACTACCGGCTGGAAGGCGGGCCTGGGGTGGCGCGCCTGCTGCAATTGCGCAAGGAAGCAAAGCGGGAAGTAGCGGTGGTCCAGACTGGCGTTGTCGGCGGCCAATGCCGACTGGTGGCCACGACGGCTGCCGATGAGACGGATAAACAGCCCGTGGTGCTGGCCTCCCTGCATGTGCGCCCTGACTGGCGCGATGACAACGCAGATGGATTTCCCGACAACATGCACCTGGATGACGCGGCAGACCGCCAGGCATTCCTGGACTGGTTCCGCTACCTGGCTGAGGAACAGTATTACCGTGGCGATGCACTGGACCCCGAAATCGGTGACTGCGCCGCACTGCTTCGCTTCGCCTATCGCGAGGCCTTGCGGAAGCATGACGGCGAATGGGCAACCAGGATTGGACTGCGCATGGTGAAACCCATGCCGAGTGTGCAGAAGTATCAGTATCCGTTTACGCCCATGAAGGCAGATCTGTTCCGGTTGCGCCCAGGTCCGTTTCATCCTGAAGACCTGGGGAGCGGCGCTTTCGGACAATTTGCCGACGCGGAAAATCTGTTGCTTTACAATGCCACCCGGATCGGGAAAGATATAGAACAAGCTCAACCGGGAGACCTGCTGTTTTACCGGCAGGACAATCAGGGCATGCCCTTTCACGCCATGTTGTTTCTTGGCAGGAGCATGATGGCAGAGGGCGATTCTGAGAATTACGTCCTTTACCATACGGGGCCCGATGGCAGTTGGCCCGGCGAGATGCGGCGGCGTACCGTGTTGGAATTGCGGCGGCATCCGGAGGCTCGCTGGCATCCGGTGGCAGCGAATCCGGCTTTCTTGGGGGTCTACCGATGGAAGATCGTGGTTACGGGGGGCGGCGTCTAGCACGCGTGCGCAGAGCGCGCGCAGCACTTTTTTTGCTGGTGGCGCTGCTGGCGTGGCCGCTGTCGTCCCAGGAAGAAAACGAACCGTATTTCGGCCTCAACAGCAATCAGACCTATGCGGAGGGTGAATCTCCGTCCGTTGGCCTTTGGGCCACCGGCATTTCCGAACTTACCTTTCGCGTCTACCGGGTAGACGAGCCGCTCACGTTCTTTGCGAATCTGGACGAGCCGCACCGCTTCGGCGGACGCGCACCGCGGCCTCCTGCCCCACGCACCTTCCTGGAAAGCTTTCACAGGTGGAAGATCCGCACGCGAAATGCCATCCGTGACCGGATCCGCGAGCAATACACCACGGAAGATCGCCAAGCCATTCGCGCCTGGATGCAGGGCAGCCCCAGCACTACGAAGGCGCCGAAGACTACCCAGTTCGCGCAACTTCCGGTCTTGAACAGCCGCCAGCTGGTGGCCACCTGGAGCCAGCCGGTAACCGCGCGCGAGCGTTGGGATAGCAGTACCGTCCCGATTCCCGTTCAGGAGAAGGGCCTCTATCTGGTGGAAGCCACTTCCGGGGAACTGGCGGCCTATACCGTGGTGATTATTACTGACATCGCACTGACAACGAAGGTTGCGAACGATAGGCTGCTAAGTTTCGTGGTGAACCGCAAGACCGGCGAACCCGTAAGCAAGGCGGCGCTGCATTTGATTGCGGGCCAGCAAACCCAATCCAGCTGGGAAAGTGACAGCCAGGGGATGGTGGACGTTGCGCTGGAGGGAGCTTCGCAGGTTAGCGGAGATTTTCTGCTGGTGGCGACAGACGGGCGCGATGTTGCGGCAACAACCCTCGGTGCGTGGGCGTTGCGCCGCGGCGAGCGCGAAGTTTTCAAGGCCTACATCTATACGGACCGTCCCGTGTATCGCCCGGGTGACCAGGTCCGCTTCAAGGGCATCGTCCGGCAGAACAGCGCCGATGGCTACGCGGTGCCGTCGCAGCGGACTGCCCGGGTGACTGTGCGCGATGGGCGCGGACAGCCCGTCTATGAGAAGGACCATGTGATCTCCGCCTGGGGCACTTTCCATGGCGAGCTTACTCTGGGCAACGACATACCCCTGGGCTATTTCCCGGTGGAACTGGACATCGGGGACTACCCGCTCTCAGGAGGGTTCCATGTGGAAGAGTACAGGAAGCCAGAGTACGAAGTGAAGGTACGGCCGCGCGATGCCTACGTCCTGCAAGGGCGCCAGGCGGCAGTGGAGATCGATGCGCGCTACTACTTTGGCGAGCCTGTGGCGAACGCTTCCGTGGAGTGGGTAGTGTATGCGTCGCGCCACTTCCAGTGGTTTGGGGAGGAGCCGGAGGAACGCTTCGAACCCGATGGCGATGAGGGTTATGACGGCTACTTTGGGGCGGAAATCGCGCAAGGCACCGCAACGCTGAACGAAGAGGGCAAGGCCCTCGTGAGCATTCCGCTCCGTGTGCATCCCCAGGGCTGGGATGAGCGGTTGACCATCCAGGCCAAGGTGAGAGATGCCGCGAATCGCGAAATCAACGGCAGCGGGCGCTTCGTGGCAACCTACGGCGACTACCACTTGGACATCAGAAAGTCGAAGTGGGTTTACCAGCCAGGCGAAGAAGTGGAGTTTACCGTGCGGGCGCGGCGTTACGACGGAAATCCCGTGGCCGCCAGTGTCGCCGTCACGCTGGAGCGCCGCGAATGGCTGAAGGGGCAGATGCAGCGCAAGCCGCTACGCTCCACGCAGGTGACCACTGGCGCGGGTGGGACGGCAACGGGCCGCCTGGTGCTGGAAGATAGCGGATCGATGGGCCTGGCAGCAGTGGCGACAGACAGCAACGGTCGCCGCATCCGCGCCGAGCAGCATCTTTGGGTGGCGGGCGACCGCGGATGGAGTTGGAGCGAGAGCCGCCGCATCGAAATTGTTCCGGACAAGTCCCGTTATGATGTCGGCGACACCGCCGAGGTGCTGATTGTGGCAGGAGCACCAGGTGTGCCCGTTCTGGTGACGGTGGAAGCCGGCAAAGTGTATCAGCAGACAATCCTGCCTGCCACCGACGGTACAGTGCGCTTCCAGTTTCCGATTACTGAAGAGCACGCTCCGAACGTATTTGTCCTGGCCTCGTTCATGAAGAATAACCAGCGATTTGAGGGTTCCCGGCGTATTCTGGTGCCGGCGAAGCGAAGCAAACTGGCTGTGGCAATTCGCGCCGCGAAGGAGCAGTATCAGCCAGGCGAGAAAGCCACCCTCGAGGTGGAGGCGCGCGACTGGCAGGGCAAGCCCGCCGCCGATGCCGAGATCAGCCTGGGGGTGGTGGATGAGGCCATTTATGCTGTGCGCCCCGAAACATTGCCAGAGGTAAATGCCTTCTTCCACGGCGTGCGCTACCACGAGGTGTATAGCTTCAATTCCCTGGACTACTATTTCAGCGGCGAAGCGGGGAAACGACGCATGCAATTGGCGCAACGCAAGCAGCGCAAGACCCTGGCCGAACTGAAAGGGGAGCGCTACGTAGACCCCAGGGTGCGGAAGTACTTCCCCGATACCGCCCTGTGGGTAGCCGACGTGAAGACGGACAGCAACGGGAAGGCCACGGCAGAGATCACTTTCCCCGACGCGCTTACTACCTGGCGGACCACTGCCCGCGCCGTCACTCGCGAAACCGAGCTGGGTTCCGCGGTGGACCGGCGCATCGTACGCAAGAATCTGATTCTGCGCTTGGCCGTACCACGATTCTTTACGGTGGGCGATGAGGTGGAGATTCCCGCCATCGTGATGAACTATCTGGAGAGCACGCAGCGCATCCAGACCAGCTTGAGCGTGGAGGGACTGGAACTGATAAGCCCAACCGGGCAGGAACTGGAGATTCCGCCGCGTGGTGAAAGCGTGGCACGCTTCCGGGTGCGAGCCACCAAGCCCGGCGAGGTAAAGATTATGGGCCGCGCTCTCGGTACCCAGGAGTCCGACGCAATTGAACTCACGGTGCCGGTGCGTCCCTTCGGCATTGAGATGCTAAGCGGGGTGACCGGCTCCATGGCCGGTGGCGAGGAGGCACGCGAATTTGCGATTGAATTCCCCGCGGACGCCATCGCCGATACCCGATCGCTGGAACTGAAGATTTCGCCCTCCATCGCTGGCAGCATCTTTAGTGCTCTGGAACACCTCACGAGTTTTCCCTATGGCTGCACGGAACAAACGATGTCGAGTTTTCTGCCCAACATCATCGTTTCAAAGGCGATTGAAGAGCTGAATATCCCTTCAAACGTGAAGCGGAACGAACTGAACCAGAAAGTGCGCGAAGGGATTGAGCGGCTGTCCAGCCACCAGCATCCCGACGGCGGATGGGGATGGTGGGCGACGGACGAAAGCCATCCCTTCATGACAGCCTACGTGCTCTATGGCTTGGAGGAAGCGCGCAAAGCGGGCTATCGCGTGCCCGGCTATAAACTGAATACCGCGCGGAACTGGCTGCGCTTGCGCCTGCTGGACGAGCAGCACCTGGCAGCGGATCTCCGCGCTTATATTGGGTACGCCCTGCTCAACAATGGCCAGCCCGATGCGCCTGTACAGAACATGCTGTACGCACAGCTTGGCGCCCTGTCGCCGCATGGCGCAGCCATGGCGGGCTTAGGAATGCTTGCCGTGAACGACCCCCGCACTGCGGAGTTTGTGGCCAAGGTGGAAAGCAGCGCGAACAATAGCGGCGGTGCGGTCTCCTGGCGCGCAGACCGCGATGACGTGATGGGCATCAGCTACAACAGTTCCGCGGAGACCACTGCGTTCGCCATGAAGCTCCTGCTAGCGGCAAAGCCCGACAGCCCACTGATTGAAGGCGCTGCGCAGTGGCTGGTGGCGAATCGCTCCCGTGGACAGTACTGGGACAGCACGAAGACAACCGCGATGGTAGTGTTTGGGCTCACGGACTATCTGAAGCGCAGTGGCGAATTGAAGCCCAACCTGGCAGTGGAAGTTTTCGTGGATGGGAAGAGCGCGCTGCAGACGCGTTTCACTGCCGCCGATGTGCTGAAGGTGGAAGTACCCACATTGCGGTGGGACGCACAGAGTCTGAGCCCACAGGGGTCGCGGATTCGCGTGGTGGCCGAGGGAGAGGGCAGGGCATATTGGTCCGCCGTATCAAAGCACTTTGGCAGCCCCGAAGGGCGCGAGCGTGAAGGCAGCGTGGGCCTGAACCTGCTGCGCGAGTACTTCAGCCTGCAGCGAGTGGAGCGCGACGGACGAACGGTATATCGCCTTGCCTCCATGCCTGAATCGTTGCGCCCCGGTGACATTGTGGCGGTACGGCTTACCGTCACTGGTAACGACTGGCGATACCTGATGATTGAGGACCCCATCCCGGCGGGAACCGAGTTCGTGGATCGCCGCGAATCATTCGAACTGGAAAACCGCCCGGCATGGTGGGAGTGGTACGGCTATACAAAGGAGTATCGCGACGACCGTGCAGCAATTTTCCAATATGAGTTTGACCGTGGACAGAGACAGTTTACGCATATCCTGCGTGTGGTAAACCCTGGAATCTTTAATGTGAGCCCCGCTCAAGTTCAACCCATGTATCAGCCTGGATATCAGGCCACCACCGCAGGCATGCGGCTGGAGGTGCGCCCATGAAACGCTGGTTAAGCGTGCCCGCGGGCGCATGGAGAGCGGTAAAACGGCAACCGCAGTTGGCGCTTGTCAACCTTGCTGCCATGCCCGCAATGGCGGTGACCGCCTGGGGATGGCTGTATTTGCCAGACTCCAACGTCTTCATCGTGTTGTTGTCGATGCTTGCCGCTTTGCTGATGATGCTGATACTTCTTTTGCTGGCGGAGTACACCTTCCTGAGCTACTACCGGGCGCACTATCCCATGCCGATCCTGGCGTCGGTGAACATACATCCGAAAGAAAAGCCTTTGTGGCGCAGGGCATTCTCTGGCCTGCCCCTCCTCGTGGTGTGGTTTCTCGTCTTTGGCTTGCTTTGCGCAGGACTGTCCACGCTGCAGCGTCACACGTTGGATTGGGCCAAGCCGCTGGCGTCGTGGATGACCATGTTCACGCAGAGGCCAATCAGCTTCTACAGCGTCGACGCGTGGCTGGGGGGTGTGATTGATGTGCTGCAGTGGGTAGCGCTTCCCATGCTGTTTTTAACCTCATTTGCCGGCTTGGCCGGCGCCGCCGCGTGGGGTGGAAAAAAGCGTCGCTGGATGCAGCATGCCTTGCGACTGATGCGTTTGCCGCAGTACTGGCTTATATGGTTTTTGTTTCTTACCTTGGGGCTTTGGCTACCTCTCCAGATCGTGGGTTGGGTTCCCACCCTGGAAGGCATTCCAGTGGCGACCGCCAGCCTGCTGCTACGGTTTGGACTGGCCTTTGTCTTGCTCTTCCTGGGATGGCTGCTATTCCTGTCCGCGCTCGCGCGCTTGCTGAAGTTCCCGAAGCAGAGTGTGATCGTCGTGCGGGGGGCCTCCGCGGACCCAGCCTAGCACCACCTCGCGGCCGTATTGGCGCACCGCGGCTCGCACCAGACGCTCCGCGGTCATGGCCGCATGGTTGCGAAGGGCAGCATTCGGGTGAAGAAAGGCTTCGTCCAATTCCCGCAGGCCGGTGAAATGCATCGGCGCCGTCTCTTGCGGAACGTTGTCAGACACGACGAGGCCCCCCCGCGCCAGCCAGCGTGCCATACCTTCGTGAAACCATCTGGGTAGCTCACTGGTAGCTTCCTGCATCAGCAGCACGTGAACCAGTTCATGGCGCAACAAGGCTTCCAGGGCGTTTGTTCGCCGCAGCAAGGCGAGCGGCTGCAGTTCAATCCGGAAACGGTCCGCGGAAGCCGAGGTGCCAGCCGCCATCCAGCCTGGGTTGCCCGCATGATTGCG
>CAZUAX010000139.1:0-11194 GCA_964618435.1 uncultured Solibacteraceae bacterium | reverse complement strand
CATAAAGTCTCGGATGGCAGTAAGTGCGATGCCCTGGTCGGCGGTCCCCGCAATAGGGGTCTTTGGTTGGATCCCATTGCACGTAGCGCGCAACAAACAGGTCCAACTGGCCATCACGGTCGTAGTCCAGCCAAGCTGCGCCGACACTCCATTGGCCATCTCCGCCCACGCCGGCAGTTGCAGTCACATCTTCGAAGGTGCCGTCGCCACGGTTGCGGTAGAGGATGTTCTCTCGCACGCCCACCACGAAGAGATCCATGAAGCCATCTCCATCGAAATCTGCAGCAGCAGCGCCCATTGTGTAGCCGCGGCCCTCCACGCTCGCGCGCTTGGTGAGATCCTCGAAACTGCCGTCACCTCGATTGCGGAAGAGGCGATTCCAATAGCGCTCGTCCTTCTTTTCCAAATCGGGTAGCGTTGCGCCGTTCGTGATGAAGACATCGGGGAAGCCATCGTTGTCAAAGTCCAGCACGGCAACACCACCCATCATGGTTTCCACGAGATGCTTGTTACCCGAAGCACTGTTCAGCGTCGTCATGGGCAATTGGAGACTATCGAAGACGATTCGTGTGTCTGGGCCTGAAGCAATGGCTGCGCGGGGGGCGGTGGCAGTCTCCTTGCGGACCCGTGCGAGTTCTTCCACGGCTCCCGCCTTCTCCAGTGCTTCCAGCGCCTCCGCGTTGCGACCCTGCCGGTAGAGAAAGAGGCCATAGTCGCGACCCGCTCCGTCCGCCTTCATGCGCAGCGCCTCCAGGAATAGCCGCTCGGCTTCTTCTGGAACCCCGTCTGCTTCCAATACCAGGGCTAGCCCCGCAGTCGCGCGGGCGCGGTCTGCTGGAAGCCGCTGCGCTTGGCGGAAGGCAGCAGCTGCCACCTTCAGGCGGCTAAGGTAGTAGGCAGCGCGGCCTGCATAATAGCAGGCTCCGGGCTCACTCTGGTTCAGTTCGCAGGCTTGGGTAAAGTGGGGGAGGGCTTCCTCCAGGCGGTCTTCGGCTGCAAGGGCCATGCCCAGAATCTTCGCGGCTGCTGCAGACTTGGGATCCGCATTCAACGCCTGCATCGCCGCAGTTCGGGCGCGGGCGAAATCTCCACGTTCCATTGCCTCAGCGGCTTCGCGCAGTTGCGGGGACATAGCGCGGGGGGATTGGGCATACACCGCAAATACCAACGTGCAGAGGAGTGCGATTGCAAATTGTAGTCGCAGCAGCACGGCGCGAGTGCCCTCCTTTCTGTATCCCTTTCGTCTAGTGGTAGTTCGGCTTTTCGCTATAGGGCGCTGCCTTGCCGAACATCAGATCGTAGAGGCGGCGATGCGTTTGGCGTGCGCCGTCCACCAGTTCCTTGTAGGGCAGGTCAATGACGTTCAGGAAGCCATAATTCAGGCGCTCTTCATCACTGGGGCGCCCGGTGGGCAGGTCGTCAACAAGCTGAAACCAGTGCGCGCCAATGATGTGCGGGCTGGCAGCCGCGGCCTCCACGTAGTAGCGGTAGGCCTTTCCGCGCTCTTCCTGGGTGGCGACCTTATGGCCCCAGTAGAAGAGGCCCTGCATGCCTCGTCCCGGTGCTGCGGCGGTGAACTCCCCAATGAGTACAGGCTGGCCCGTGATCTCGCTCAGGCGCTTCACTTCCGCGGCGTCCGGGCGCAGTTCGCGCGAGTAGATGTTAATGCTGAAAACGTCGAAGATGCGGTTCATCTCCAGCCAGCGCTGTTCGGGGTTTCCGGCGTAGCGGATGCCCAGCACCATGTGGTTGGGGTCGTGATGCCGCACGGCCTTGGTGATTACTTCAAAGTAGCGTTGGGCACAGGTGTAGACGAAGTCGTCCTTGATCTTCTGCGCGTCGGCGGGATTGGCTTTCAGCAGAGCCTGCAGATGGCTTTTGGTAGCGGAGGCATCCTTATCCGCCAGCAGCATGTCGGCAAACGGCACAAGGGAGCCGAAGGGCCGTGCCCAGTGCGGTTCGTTGCCGATGAACCAGCCAATCAGGTTGGGGTCGTCTTTTAGAGGAGCCACCTGCCGACGGGCTGCCTCGTCCACGGTACGTTCAAACTCCTGGGAGAAGACGTCTGGAAAATCCCAGGGGAAGGGAAACATCTTCTTCGTGGTCCAGCCGCTCAATGGCAATACATAGGGCATCCCCGCAGTGGTGGCAACATCGTAGTCTGACCAGTTGGCGATGGTGTTGAAGCCCCAGTTTTTCAGGCGCGCCACCATCTTCTGCTGCCATTTTGCCTGCCAGTTTTCGCCATGGCGTTCCATGATATTCGTCACATAGAACGACACGTGCTGTCCGGCCTTTAACCACGACGGACCAGGCGGTGGCAACTGCTCGAAAAGGAATTCGCGGCGGCTGACATCCGTGGCAAAACTACCCTGCTTGTAGCCAACAAGATCCATGCCTGTGGAGAAGAATGGGTGCCCTTGCGGATCCACCATCACCCAGCGTCCCTCGTGTTGTTCCACACGGAAGAAGCCTGTGGCTTGCAACTTACGGCTGCGATCCCCACCCATGGGGCTAAAGGGGTAATCCACCGGCGGTTCGATATCTCGATCCCACAGAGCGCGCAATTGTTCCGTGGTGTGCGCCTTGTCGGGCCAGTTCTCAGGAATCCATTGGCCGAAGCGGTCAATCAGCGGTTTCTTTTCCACGATGCCGTCAGGAGGCACGTCGCGGCGCAGCGTGAAGCTATAGATGGTGAACTGCGACGGCTCCTTCGGGTACCTCATACGGAAGACCACTTCTTCCACCCGTTCAAAGGTGAACAACCTTGAGGGCCATACTTTGTACCCAAGTGGCAGCAGCGGCGTCATCGTCCGCGTTTGCACGAACGTATCAAAGGGAATCACACCGTCGATGCGCATGCCGGGCAGCGGCTCAATCATGAAATCTTTAGTAACGGTTCCATCAGAGAATCCGATTGCGAGTGCTTCCAGGCTGCTGGCCTCAAAGGCGAACTCTACGGACTGATAGGCGCGCCAATCAATGGGCCAGCCCAGTTTGCCCACCGGGATGCGTACCTCGGGTTCCCCCGCGGCGTAGCGAAACGTGAAGGTGAGGGCGCCCGATTGCGGGTCCTGGAAGACGGCGGCGTCCTTGGTGGTGAACTGCTGGATGTCCCCAGGCTTCAGCAACGGCAAGAGTGGGCGGTGCTGTGCCGCCACCGAGAAGGCGAAGCAGAATAGCGAGAGTGCGGTAATCAGGCGGAGCAGCATGGGATGGGTTCCTCCCTGGTAGCGAACATGGCTAGGGCTTTCGCCGCGATCTGGGGTTACCGTTACGCAGGGCCGGAGCAGGTCCGGTGGATCCGCGAAGTACCAGTTCCGGTTCGATGATGGTGTCGGTAGCGAATCGTGCAGCCGCTGAGTGGCTAAGCAGCGCATCAAACGTGAGGCGGCCAATACGCCACCTTGGGATGTCAAGGGTAGTGAGCGCCGGAACGGTGAACTCAGAGAGCGTGATGTTGTCGAAGCCCGTCACGGAAACGTCTTCGGGTACGCGCAGGCCGCGCTCGCGCAGCTCACGCAATACGCCGATGGCCATAAAATCGTTCACACACAAAATGGCTGTGGGCCGGAAACCGGAATCGAGCAGCGTTGCCGCTGCCTGGCGCCCCCCTTGCGGAGTGTCTTCATGCTCCGCGGCAGCATATTCGGCCTCGGATGCGTAACGCTGCATAGTGTCAACGAAGGTTTGCTTGCGCTCCTGAAGTGGCGTAAGCCCGGCATGATGTCCCACGAAAGCCATACGCTGGTGTCGCAGCGATCTCAAATACTCAATGGCTCGCCGCATGCCTACTTCGTAGCGCACGCGGATGCTGTGGATGTGGGCCGCTGGATGCGCGGAATCGTAAACAACGATGGGCAGACTGCGCCTTGCCAGGTCATCCAACAGGTGCTGATCCACCTCGGAGGCTATCACCGCCACGCCAGCAAGGCGCAGGCCTTGCAGAGATCTCAGGCTCTTTTCCAGCCGGTCTGCCTGGTAGCTCGTTTGCTCCAATACCAGCGAGTAGCCGGCCTCGGTCGCTGCCTCTTCCATGGCCCGGAAGATGTCCAGGAAGAAGGGATTTTCCACGCTGGAGACCACCACACCCAGCATGCGGCTGCGGCCGCTTGCCAGGGCGCTGGCGTGAAGGTTGGGGGAATAATTGAGGGCGTGGGCAGCGGCCAGCACTCGCCGGCGGGTGCTCTCGCGAACACCCACGGTTCCGTTCAGCACACGGGAAACGGTGGCCGTGGAGACCCCGGATTGTTTCGCAACTTCTTCCAGCGTCACACCAAGATACTGACCGAGCTTTGAAAAAAAAGCAAGCGCTTGCAAAAGAGTAAAAGGCCTGTTGTTGTCTAAGACTTAGAAAATAATATGCAGATTACCTGATGTAACGGTCGGCCCTTTTCCGTTGACACGGACAGCAAAGTGTAGTATTCAATTGCCAGTACTATAAATGCTGCAAGCGTTTGCAGTCTCGTTCCGATTGTGGCCTGCGGCTGCAATAGCTTCAGGCTCAATTAAGACTCGGTTGTCCGAAGCTAAGTTTGCTTTGGGGAGGTCAGAACATCATGAGAGCCACAACAGTGAAGCTTCTCGCATTCCTCGTTCTGGCCGGCTTTGCGGTGCTCTTCGCTCAGCAGGATCGCGGTACCATCACAGGAACCGTCACCGATCCCGCGGGTGCAGTCGTTCCGGGCGCGAAGGTGATTGTCACCAACACGGCAACGAATGCCTCCAACGAATTATCCACCAACAATTCCGGTCAATACACCATGCCCAATCTTCAAATTGGGCCTTACCGTGTTCAATTTGAGGCCCCCGGCTTCAAGGTCTATGTCCGCGACGGCATCAATCTGGGTATTGCCCAGGTAGTGCGTGCGGATGCGTTGCTGCAGATTGGCGCTACCTCTGAGTCAGTGGAAGTATCTGCCGAAGCGGCGCTCCTTCAGACGGATTCCCCAGAGGTGGGCACCTCGCTTGGGTCAGAACGTGTAATCGACATGCCGCTGGGCTTCAGTGGCGGTCGTTCCGTAGAGGCATTTGCCTTCAAGCTTACCCCTGGTGTGGGTGGGAACAACTGGGAAAGCCGCATCAACGGCAGCCCGGCGTTCTCAAAGGAAGTGGTGCTTGACGGCGCCTCGGCCACCATTTACATCGGCGGGCAATTCGGCGAATCCCAGCCGTCAATGGAAGCGATGGAAGAGTTCCGCATCCAGACCAGCGGCATGAGCGCCGAGTTTGGCCGTACGGCTGGCGGCGTGTTCAACTTCGCGATGAAGTCAGGCACAAACCAGTTCCACGGCTCCGCCATGGGCCAGATCCACAATGAGTGGATGGACGCCAATAGTTTCGCCAACAACTTTTACGGGCGTCCACGCCGACTCGATCGCCGGCACAACTATGCGTTCTCCGGTGGCGGTCCGGTCTTCATTCCGAAGATCTACAACGGGAAGGACAAGACCTTCTTCTATGTTTCCTACGAGCGCTACAAGGAAGCATACGGCGGAGGCGGGGCACCCAACGTCACTTCTCCCTTACCGGAATGGTGGAATGGCGACCTGAGCCGTTACCTCACCAACGAGCAGATTGGCACCGATGCGCTTGGGCGTCCCGTGATGCGCGGCGCAATCTACAACCCCGCCACCACCCGTCTGGTGGATGGGCAGACCGTGCGCGATGTGTTTCCCAACAATCAGATCCCAAGCGCGCTGATCTCTACCGCCGCGCGGAATCTGGGTTCGATCTTCACGCAGCACTACAACCCCACGGTGACAGACGCTAGCGGCCAGATCGCGTTGCAAAACAACTCGTTCTTCCCGGTGTCTAACCAGGCAGGGTTTACCCAGGATCAATTCTCGATTAAGGGGGATCAGCAGATCTCCGATAATCACCGGATCAACGGGTCCTATGTCTGGGTTGACCGACCTCGCAACCTGCTTGACCAGGGCGGCGTTTGGGATTTCAACGACCCGCAGGGCGGCCCGCTTTCCCGGCTCCGTCTGCAGCACGTGCAGACCTGGTACGGGCGCGCAGCGTGGGACTGGGTGGTTACTCCAACAATCCTGAACCACATGCAGCTTGGCTTTAACCGCCAGCGCAATCCCAGCACCTCCGTCCATACCGGCGAAAACGGCGTGGCGGCTCTCGGCTTGCAAGGCTACTCACGCGAATACAACTATCCACAAATTAGTTTCGGATCCAACGACCGCGTGAACTTCCCCACGCTCGGCTATACGGCGAACGACGTGCTGGCCGGCCAGAACTACAACATCATCAACACTACGTCCTGGATGAAGGGTAACCATTCCCTGCGGATGGGCGTTGACTGGCGGCGGACCTATATGCGCTCCAGAAACAACGCAGGCCCGGCTGATATCAACTTTAGTCAGGCGCAAACGGGACTGCCCGGGTTTAACCAGACAGGCCACGGCTTCGCCAGCATGCTGCTAGGCGAAGTGGGTGGTTCCAGTGTGTACATTGACACACCCACGGGTTCCCGCTACGACAATCTGGGCATTTTCTTCCAGGATGACTGGCGCGTCACCCGGCGGCTTACCCTGAACCTCGGCGTGCGCTGGGATTACCAGCCTCTTCCTGTGGAACAGTACAACCGCTATCCGCAATGGAACCCGACCCTCATGGATCCGCTCTGGGGTTTCCCCGGCGCCATGGAGTACGCCAGTGCAGACCGGCGGAACTTCGCGGATAACCAGATGAACGATTTTGCCCCCCGCATCGGTTTCGCGTGGGAAGTGGCCAATGGACTCGCGGTCCGCGGCGCCTATGGCATCTTCTACCATGGGCGAAATCCGAACGGATGGTCTGGAAACCCGTGGGGTAACAAGATCGGCTTCCAGAGCATTAACCAGGTGAACGCTCAAGGCGTGAACGCAGCTTTCAACTGGAACAACCCTTATCCCGGAGTTGTGCAAAACGTTCAGCAGACGCCATCTTTGGCGACCCACCCAGTGAACGCATGGGGGCCGGTCAGTTGGGATCCCGATGGTGGCCGCATCGGTTATGCGCAGCAGTGGAACTTGAATATCCAGAGAGAGCTCCCCGGAAACATGGTGTTCGATATCGGTTATGTGGGTTCAAAGAATACGGGGATTCAGGCGAACGAACTCCGGAGGCTACACCAGCTAGATCCGAAGTATCTTTCGATCGGCGATCCGCTGAACACCTGGATCAACAACGACGCAAGCGTACCGGCACCCATCCGGGCTGCCGGTGGCCGCTACCCCTACGGCAACTCGGGTGAGTGGATTCCCTCCTGGCAGTTGCTTACCCCGTTCCCGCACCTGATTTACTGGAACACTATCCTGAGTGCGTTCAGTCCGTTAGGTTCGAGCAGCTACCACGCCATGCAACTTCAGTTGAACAAGCGTTACTCTGGCGGTCTGCAGTTCCTGTCGAACTACACGTGGTCAAAGAGTATCGACAACGTCAACTCGGCCTTTGGCGATACCTGGGGCCAGAATAGCGGGCGGCCGATGGATTACTACAATCTGTCGCTCGATAAGGCAGTTTCGGCAAGCGACCGCAGGCACGTGATCAAGATTGGTGGAATGTACGACCTGCCCTTCGGGCGGGGCCGTGCCTTCGCCACAGACATCAACAAGGCTGCGGACTTCGTGATCGGCGGATGGACGCTGCAAGGCATCGGCAACTACACGAGCGGCGCGCCGCTGGGCATTGGGGGAACCGGCACCTCAGCGGGCAATTTCGCCACGCAACGCGGTATGGTGGTAAACCCGGACGGGAAGCCATTGTCGTTGGACTGGAGTGGAAAGAACTTTGACATGTCGCAGATCTCCACGCCCGGGACCGCGGCACACAAGTACTTCGACACAAGCCTGTTCCGAAACACTGACCGGTTCGAACGCGGGAACGCGGCGTACCGTTACGATCAGCTCCGGCTGCCGTGGACTTACGCCACTGACCTTTCGCTGCAAAAGAACTTTGTCCCTGTGGAAGGGGTGAGAATCCAGTTCCGCATGGAAGCCCTTAACGCGTTCAACCAGCACCGTTTCAGCGGTGTGCAGACCAACGCATCCAACCCGCTCTTCGGGCAGGTAACTGGCGTGTCGGACGATCGTCGTCAAGTCCAGTTTGGCATTCGTGCTGACTGGTAAACTCTAACCCCAACACGCAGGCCGGCGTCCGTGTGATGCCGGCCTGTTCTTCCTGCCGCCACCGCGCTCACAGCCATTGCGCCAACCATTCGGCGGCGCTCCCTGAGAGGTATCATGCGTCGCTTCCTGGTTGCCGCTTTGCTCACTGTACTGCTGCCTGTTCCTTCCTTTACCCAGCACAAACCCATTGACACCGTTCTCTATGGGGCCTCTTACTATCACGAGTACATGCCCGAGGAACGCCTCGATAAGGACATCGAATTGATGAAGCAGGCGGGTGTTACGGTGATTCGGCTGGGCGAATCCACGTGGTCAAGCTGGGAGCCGCGCGACGGCCAGTTCGAGTTTGCCTGGATGGATCGCATCCTGGATAAGCTGCACGCGGCGGGCATCAAGGTGCTCTTCGGCACGACCACCTATTCCATTCCACCGTGGCTTTACCATAAGCATCCAGAGATCCTGGTGACGCGCCTGGGCGGCGCGAAGGCCACGTACGGCATCCGCCAGAACATGGACCTGACGAACCCGGCGTATCTCTTCCATGCCGAGCGCGTGATCCGCAAAGTGATTTCGCACTTCAAGGACCATCCCTCGATCATCGGCTTTCAGGTGGATAACGAAACCACATCCTATGGCACCGCCGGCCCGAACGTGCAGACCGCATTTCGCAACCATCTGCGCGACAAGTACAAGACGGTAGATAACCTCAACAAGGCTTGGGGCTTCGTCTACTGGGGACAGCTATTGAACAGCTTCGAGGAACTCCCTCCCGCCGATGGCGCCATCAATCCTGGTTACAGGCTGGAGTGGGAACGCTTCCAGCAGAAGATCACCACGGACTTCCTGGCATGGCAGGCCGCCATCGTGCGCGAATACACCAAGCCTCACCACTTCGTTACCCATAACTTCGTGGGCGGTGTGCGCACGGAAATCGACCAGTTCGCCATCGCGAAGCACCTCGACTACACGGCGGTGAACCCCTACCACGATGTGCAGGACAAACTCGACGGGCACAGCATCAGCCTTTCCGGCGACCTCTGCCGCTCCCTCAAGCAGAAGAACTATCTGATTACCGAAACAAACGCGCAGACCATTGGCTGGGACTCCAAGACGCAGTTTCCGCCCTACGACGGGCAGCTTCGGCTGAACGCCTATAGCCACGTGGCTAGCGGCGCGAACATGGTGGCCTACTGGCACTGGCACTCCTTGCACTACGGGCAGGAGACCTACTGGAAGGGTGTGCTGGCGCATGACCTGGAACCCAACCGCATCTATCGCGAGATGAGCAAAGTGGGGGCGGAATGGAAGGCCATTGGGCCGCGCCTCGCGAATTTCGAGCGTAAGGCGGATGTGGCGATCCTGTACAGCATCGACTCGCATCACGGCATTCGCTTCATGCCCTTCAGCGACAACGTGAATTACCTCACCGTGCTCCACCAGATGCACCGCGCACTCTACAACATGAACATCGGCACGGATTTCGTGTTCCCGGAATCCGAGGACTTCGCGAAATACAAGGTGATTCTGGTGCCGCCGCTCTACGTGGCCAGCGACGCCCTGCTGCAACGGCTATCCGACTATGTGAAAGGCGGCGGCCACCTGGTGATGTCCTTCAAGAGCGGCTTCACCGACGAGAACGACACGGTACGCCATACCCGCATGCCCGGACCCCTGCGCGAGGCGGCGGGATTCAGCTACCAGGAATTCTCGAACTTAACCGAAGCACTCGCTTTGAAGGGCGACCCATTCAAGGCGGGCTCCGACGATAACCGCGTAAGTGCCTGGGCCGAAATGTTGCAACTGGAGGGAGCCGAGGCCCTGGCCAGCTACGACCACCACTTCTTCGGACAGTTTCCGGCAATCACGCGCAACCGCTTCGGGCAGGGAACACTCACCTACCAGGGCACGCACCTGTCGCCGAAACTGCAGGCGAATCTGTTGCTGGATGTGCTGGGTCTGGCGGGATTGACGGGAACCGACCAAACGCTCCCCGCAGCCGTAAAGGTGAAGCATGGCACAAGCAACGCTGGCAAGCGCATGCACTACTATTTGAACTACTCAGGAGATGCCCAGACGGTCACTTACTCGTATGGTGCGGGTACGGAGCTAACTGGAGGCAAAGCCGTTGCTGCCAACAGCACGGTAAGGATAGCCGCCTGGGATCTGGCGATCATTGAAGAGCAATAGTTTCCCTGCGGGGAGACTGCAGGAATTGGTAACCGGGGTGCCGCTAGTCAAGCCAGGCAGCGTACTCGGGAATGTGGTCGTACTCCGTTGTCGGCAGGTGGCTATTCAGGCATGCGGTGCCCACGTCGTAGCCTGCCTGCAAGGCGTCCTGGTTCAGCTTGGCCATGGACTCCGGTACGGAACTTAGCACAGCCTTTTCCAACGCTTCTCGCGAAACAACCTTTGCCACCGCGGCGAAGAAGCCCAACATCACGATATTCTGCACCACCCGCTTGCCGAGCTTTTCCGCAATGCGGGTAGCTGGCACGCCGTAGATGCGGACGTTCTCTGGCAGGGATTCCTCAATGCGAACGAGGTCACGTTCAACCAGCAGCAACCCACCCGCTTTCAACTCTGGCACGAACTTCGAAAAGGCTTCCTGTGACATCGCCACCAGGATGTCAGCACGAGTGACATAGGGGTACAGTACCGGTTCCTGCGCGACAATCAGTTGCGCGCTGCATGCTCCGCCGCGTGCTTCGGGACCAAAGTTCTGGGTCATTGTGGCGTGGATGCCGTCAAAGATGGCTGCGGCTTTCCCCAGAATCTGGGCGGCTAGAATTACGCCCTGGCCTCCAAAGCCGGCAATGCGGATTTCAGTCAATTCCGGGTTGCTCAGTTGTGGCATGCGGGCACCCCTGATTCTACATAACGCTCGTTCAATCGGTTGCGCAGGTGGCTTTGCATGGCCTCCAGATAATCGGGCCGCTCAATGTCAAGGAAGTTGCCCACGGTAATCTGTCCGCTCTTTGTCATTCCAAGGTCCGCGAGGTTGGAACTATTGTTTGTAACACCAACTTCCTTGTAGTGCTTCATGGTGTCGAGGCCGTCCCCCATCTGGT
>CAZUAX010000138.1:9818-11207 GCA_964618435.1 uncultured Solibacteraceae bacterium | reverse complement strand
GACCACATGCCACCCGCATTGCGTGGATTGATGATCGCCAGCTTCCTGGCCGCCTACATGTCCACGATTTCCACCCAGCTCAACTGGGGGGCCAGCTATATCGTGAATGACTTCTACCGGCGCTTCTTCAAGCCCTCCGCGCCCGATGCCCACTACGTAATGATTTCCCGGCTCAGCACGGTGGTGCTTACCATCCTCGCGGCGCTAGTCACCTACGTCATCGATTCCATCGCCGGGGCCTACCAACTGCTGATGGCCATTGGCGCCGGAACCGGCGGCGTGCTGTTGCTTCGCTGGTATTGGTGGCGCGTGAATGCCTGGAGCGAGATCTCCGCCATGGTGGCCAGCTTTATCGTCTCGGTGTTTCTGCAGAATGTGCTGGGCTGGGACTCGCAGACCCCTGACGGTTTTGCCTATGTGCTCTTCTGGACCGTCGGCATCACCACGGTTGTCTGGGTAAGCACCACGTTCCTCACCAAACCGGAGCCCGATTCCGTGCTGCTTTCCTTCTACCGCCGTGTGACCCCTGAACTTGTGGGCTGGCGACATGTGGCGGCCCTGGCGCCCGAGGTGAAGCCCAAGAACGATCTGGTTCCGAATCTGGTCGATTGGGCAGCAGGATGTGCCATGGTCCTGTGCGCGATGTTTGGTGTAGGCAGCATCATCCTGATGGACTACGCCAAGGGCGTCATGCTGCTTACCGGGGCTGTCGCCGCGGCGGCCTACATTTACTGGGATTTCAATCGCCGCGGTTGGAGCACGGCGGTTGAATAAACACTCACGTTGCTGATAGGCTCACCGGACGGAGGCTTCATTCGATATGCGCCATGTACTTACAGTGTTTGCCGTGGTCGCCCTGCTCTCTGTTCTCCTATGGAGCAGTGGCCCCTCGATGGATGTCGACATGGCCTTCCGGGGAGATGCGCCCTACCTGGTGAGCGACGGATGGATCCCACTTCTGAACGGAAACGACCTCTCGGGCTGGCACGCCCAGCAGGGCATGGGCGAAAATACCTGGCTCACCACGAGGGCCGTGCTGTTCGACATCGCGAAAGACGCCAAGGCTCTTGGCGCGCGGCCGCAGCCGGGTGATCGCATTCTCAATGGCCCCACGGGACGGACCGTAAACCTCGTGACGGACATGAAGCATGGTGATGTGGAACTCTACATCGAATTCATGGTTCCGCGGGGCTCGAATTCTGGAGTTTACCTGCAGGGGCTCTACGAAATTCAGGTCTTCGACAGCTGGGGCGTGGGCACGCCTCGAACGACGGACTGCGGCTCCATTTACCATCGCTGGATTGACGAGAAGCCCGTCGGCGGGTCCGCGGCGAAAGTAAATGCCAGCCGCCAGCCCGGACAGTGGCAGAGTTTCCACGCCTGGTTCCG
>CAZUAX010000138.1:0-9718 GCA_964618435.1 uncultured Solibacteraceae bacterium | reverse complement strand
CATCCGCGCTACCATTCCTAAGATATGGATGCGATTCTGGAACTCGACGGCGTTTCCAAGCGCTTCCGGCAAACACTGGCGGTGGATTCGTTATCTCTGTCCATCCGGCGCGGCAGCTTCTTCGGGCTCCTCGGCCCCAGCGGCTGCGGCAAGACCACTACCCTGCGCATGATTGCCGGGTTTGAGACGCCGGATACGGGCGACATCCGGCTGAACAGGAAGTCCATCACCGCACTCAAGCCCTATGAGCGTCGCATCAATACCGTCTTCCAGAACTATGCGCTGTTCCCGCACCTCACTGCTCTCGGCAACGTAGAGTTTGGTCTGCGTGGTTTGCCGAAGGCGGAAGCGCGGCGTCGCGCCGAGGAAGCGCTAGCCCTGGTGCAGCTGACGGGCAAGGAAGAACGTTACCCGTCGCAGCTATCGGGGGGCGAGAAGCAGCGCGCGGCGCTGGCGCGCTCCATCGTTCTGCAGCCTGAAGTGCTATTGCTCGATGAGCCGCTTTCGGCCCTGGATGCGCGCCTGCGCGACGAGGTGCGCCAGGAGTTGATTGGCTTGCAGAAACAACTGGGCATCACCTTCCTGCTGGTGACCCACGACCAGGAAGAAGCCATGTCGCTTTGCGAGGAAATCGCCATCCTCAATAAAGGTCGTTTGGTGCAAACCGGCTCCCCGCGCGATCTGTACCTCGCCCCGTCGTCACGATTCGTGGCAGGCTTCCTGGGCAAGGTGAATTGGATTAATGGTTTCGGTGTGCGACCCGAAGCCGTACGCGTTGCCACGGAAAATCCGCCCTCTGGAGTGCGGTCCATCGAAGCGAAAGTGCGCCACGCCATGTTTCTGGGCAACTGCCTGCACGTAGAGGCGGCGCTCCCTGACGGCCTTCGCGTCGTCGCTGAAACTTCCCGCTTCCATGGCCAATATCACCATGGGGATGCGGTGCGCCTGTGGTGGCTGCCTCAGGATGAAATCCATTTGGCCGACACCTTACCGGCTGAGGTGCCGGCGGAGCAGCCGTGAAGCTACGCAGCCTCTTCCTCGCGCCGGCGTGGCTCACCATGGCCATCCTCTTTCTGCTGCCCATGGCTGTGGTACTGGCCTATAGTTTCCTGACACGCGGCACTTATGGCGGACAGGACCTTCCGTGGACTCCCGACAGTTACCTCCGTCTGCTGGATCCGCTTTACCTCTGGATCCTCGCTCGCTCATTTGCGCTCGCCGCAGCAGTAACCGTTCTCTGCATTCCGCTCGCGTTCCCCCTGGCGCTCTTCATTTCACGGTCGGGCAAGCACAGGCTGCTTTGGCTAAACCTGGTGATGCTGCCCTTCTTCACCAGTCTGTTGGTGCGCACCTATGCCTGGATGTTCCTGCTGCGGGATACGGGCCTCATCAACACCGTGCTGCTGGACCTCGGCTTCCTCAGCGCGCCGTTGCCCTTGCTGTATAACGATGGCGCGGTGTTGCTGGGCTTGGTGTATAGCTACCTGCCCTTCATGGTGCTGCCCGTCTACGCGACACTCGAACGCGTGGACCCCGCTTTGATGGAAGCGGCAGCGGACCTAGGCGAGAGGCCTTGGGGAGTCACCCGACGCGTGCTCTTGCCGCTGGCCAAGCCGGGCATCCTCGCCGGAGCCGTGCTCGTCTTTATCCCCTCACTTGGCTCTTACCTCACGCCCGATCTGCTGGGCGGCGGCAAGAGCATCCTCATCGGCAATGTGATTCAGAACCAGTTCACCAGTGCTCGCGACTGGCCCTTTGGCGCAGCCCTCTCCATATGCCTCATGCTATTGGTGCTGGGCCTGCTGCGCCTGTGGGAATCCCGCGGGGGAGGTGAACTCGGATGAATCGCATCCAGATCACCCACACCCTGCGCTTTAGCGCGGGCATGGTCTTTGCCTTTCTCTACCTGCCCCTGCTCGCCCTGGTCGCCTTTAGCGTGAATGCTTCACCCAGCACCGTATGGGGGGGCTTCAGCCTGCGATGGTATCGGGAACTTTGGAACGATCCGCAGATCCTCGCTGCCACCGCCAACAGCCTCACCATCGGGCTCACCAGCACGGTGCTCTCCACGGTCATCGGCACCCTGGCCGCCTACGCCCTGTGGAAGCGTCGCTCACGCATACTGATGGGGACGGTCTACCTCTCGCTCGTCACACCAGAAATTGTCATGGGCGTCGCCTTGCTCGCGCTATACCAGGCGGTCTTTCGCCTCATGGATATCCGTCTGGGCATGCACACGGTGATCCTCGCCCATGTTTCTTTCTGCATTTCCTATGTGGTACTGGTGGTGCTGGCGCGTCTTCGCACCATGGACGCCAGCCTGGAAGAAGCAGCGCTCGATCTTGGCGCCACGGAGTTCCAGGCTTTCTACCGCGTCACCCTGCCCGCGCTCGCGCCCGCCATCGCGGCAGCGGCCCTGCTTGCCTTTAGCACGTCCTTCGACGATTACGTGATCACCAGCCTCGTTGCCGGTGTCGACTCCGAAACCCTCCCCATGGTTATCTACGCGAAGGCCCGTCGCGCTATCAGCCCTTCGGTGAACGCACTCTGCGCCATCCTTGTCATCGTCATCGGCAGCCTGGTGCTGGCCGCCCAGAGGTTGCAGGACCGATGAATCGGCGTACCTTCTTTCTGGGACTCGCCGGGCTTGCCGGATGCACGCGTGACACCCGCCCGCGCCTGAACGTCTATAACTGGAGCGAGTACATCGCCCCTCAAAGTCTGAGCACCTTCGAACAGGAGTTCGGCGTCCGCATCCACTACTCCATCTATGAAAGCAACGAAGAATTGCTTTCCAAGGTCTTCAGCGGCAACTCCGGCTGGGATGTCATCTTTCCCTCGCACTATTTTCTAAAGCCTCTGCGCGAAAACGATCTGCTCACTCCGCTGGACCCTGCCCAACTGCCACTGCTCAACAACCTGGCGGAGGAGATGCAGCACCCTGCCTGGGACCCCAGCCTCGATTGGGGTGTGCCCTACATGCTGGGCGCCGCTGGCATCATCCACCAGCGCACCGTGCCCGCGGTTGAGCAAAGCTGGGACCTCCTCTGGCGCGAAGAACTCCTCGGCAAGGTGACCATGCTCGACGACCCCGCCGACACCATCGGCGCGGCTCTGCTGAAACTCGGTCTTCCCCTCAACAGCACCGAACCCGCGGCCCTGCAATCGGCCAAAGACGCCCTCATTGCTCAGAAGCGCATCCTCCGCGCCTACCTCAATTCCGAAGCACGCCAACAGTTAGTGGCTGGAGACCTGCAAGCCTCGCACTTGTGGACCACTACCTCGCTGCTCGCCATGGCGGAATCAGAGCAGCTCATGTTTTACTATCCCCGCGAAGGTTTCGCCCGCTACGCCGATTGCGCTGTCATCCTCAAAGAAAGTGACCGCCGCGACCTCGCCCACCAGTTCCTCAACTTCCTTATGCGCCCACAGATCGCCGCGGCTAACGCCGCCGAGGCGCTCACGACCACGGCGAATCAGGCTGCACGCGCATTCCTTCCTGAAGAACTCCGCAACAGCACAGCACTATTTCCGGATGCAGGCACGCTTGCCCGAGGCCAATGGTTTGAACCCATGCCTCCCGAAGCCCAGCGGCTCCGCGACCGCATTTGGACGGAAGTGAAGGCATACTAAGCGCTTCCAAATGCCTTTAGCGCCGTCCGCTTTACGGCGCGCAGCGGTTTGCGGGGAAGGATCTGCGAAGATGAAGGAGCAGACTCCATAATGGCTCCGATGACCGAAAACCCCTTTGCCGTTCTCACCACCGTGGTTGCTCCGGCCATTCTCACCAACGCCTGCTCCGTACTGGCGCTTGGCACCAGCAACCGCATCGCTCGTGTGGTGGATCGCGTCCGCTTTATCTCAGACCGTGTGATGGCCCTGGCTGCCGATGACCCCGAATGCCTCTATTGGGAGAGCCAGCTCGCTGGCCTGCGGCAGCGCGCCCGCTATCTGTTCTGGGCACTACGGCTCATCTATGCGGCACTGGGCGCCTTCGCCTCGGCGGCGCTTATCGCCATCCTGGGTTCTGCCCTCACCGCCACAGGGATGCAGACGGTCTTCCAAGCCTCTGCCATCGCGGGCTTGATTGTGGGTACCGCGGGCGTAGCGGGTCTTGCCTTCGGCTGTGTGCTGATGGTGAACGAAGTCCGTCTAGCGCTTAACCTTACCCAGCAGGAAACCGAATTTGCCGCCACCCACCATCGCATCGGCGCGGAAAGCAAGCAGGGCTCGGGTACACCGCCTGGAAGCAGCCTCCTGTAGCGTTATGCCTCTTGGCCTGCTGTTGCCAGGCGGACGCTGTTTGCCGCCAACATCCGGATACGCATTCACCGTCTTGCATGGATTCCACGAACTGCGCCTAGCCCTTTGCCCCGGTCTCTCTGGCGCGCCGTTGTGGCTGCGTAACGCGCTAGTGCCGCGGATGCAAATACGTGTCCAGAATTGGCGCCAGCGTAGACTGTTGGCGCTGATATCGCACACGCTCTGCCCGCACGATAGAAATGAGATTCTGGGCGCTCTCCTGAATGTCGTCGTTCACGATGGTGTAGCCGTACCTTTCCGCATAGCGCACCTCCGCGGAGGCTTCCCGAAGGCGGCGCTGGATCACTTCCTCCGCATCTTCCGAACGCTTGCGCAGCCGCTGCTCCAGCACCTCCCGCGACGGGGCGACAATGAACACGCTCACGGCGTCAGGGCGTTTGGCCATCACCTGCATGCCGCCCTGGACATCGATATCCAGCAACAGATCGCAGCCCTCGGCTTCGGCCTTCTCCGCATAGCGCTGGTGGGTGCCGTAGTAGTTGCCGAACACCTCGGCATACTCCAGAAACTCCCCGGCGGTGATGCGCTGTTCAAACTCTTCGCGGGATATGTAATGGTAATGTTGCCCTTCCACCTCGGAGCCGCGCGGAGCGCGCGTGGTGTAGCTCACTGAGAACGCTAGCCGGGGCACGGTGCGCACCAGTTCATTCACCAGAGTGGACTTGCCGGAACCGCTGGGGGCTGAGATGATGATCACCATCGCGGGTTACCTCTCGATTACTCCAGGTTCAACGCCTGCTCCCGCATCTTCTCAATCTCCGCCTTCATCGTGAGTCCGGCTTTGGTGATGCGGAGTCCGAAGTCCCCGGTATTGGCTGTCTTCGCAAGCAGCGTGTTCGCCTCGCGGTTCATCTCCTGCAACAGGAAGTCCAGTTTCTTGCCAATCTCACCTCCCTGCTCAAGCAACTGCCTCAGCTCGTCAATGTGTACCAGGAGCCGCGTTAATTCCTCTGAGATATCCGTTTTGTCGGTGAGGATGGCCACTTCCTGGGCCACGCGCTGCGGGTCCAGAGCATGCCCATTTAAGAGCTCAGCCAGGCGCTGGCGAAGGCGGTTCTGGAAATACTGCGAGGCCTCTCCGCGCAGTTCACCAGCCACGTTCGCGGCTTCGGCAATGGCGGCCGCGCGTCGCAACAAGTCTTCAAGAATCGCCTTGCCCTCGCGCTCCCGAAAGGCGCGATGCTCTGCCAGCAATTCATCCAGTACTTCAAGCACTTGCGCGGCGAAGGCGCTGGGGTCTGGAGCTTCTTCCTCCACCAGCATGCCAGGCACCCGCAACGCGGCTTCGATTTCCGGCGCCGCCCCTGTGTTCGCCAGGTCTGCTGCGCGCTCCCAGGCAGAGAGCCACGCCCGAAAGAGTGGCTCATTCAGTTGCAGGTTGCCATTGGATCCGTTGCGGCCGGTCTGCACGCTTAACTGCACATAGCCGCGCGTGATCCAGGAACGGAGCCGTTTGCGCACTTCGTTTTCCAGGGCTTCCACCACGTTGGGCAGGTTCAACTGCAGGTCCAGCGCCTTGTGGTTCACGCTCTTTACGGTAAGCACGCAGTCTCGCCCGTTGATGTGGGCGTTTACGCGGGCAAAGCCCGTCATGCTGCGGGTGGGCTTGGGGGTAGTGGTCATGGTTGAGATACCGGTTCGATGTCCTGAAACTGCATGTCGTACAGCTTACGATAGAGTCCGCCGCGGGTTAGCAGTTCCTCGTGGGAGCCCTGCTCCAGAATGCGGCCTGCCTCCAGCACCAGGATGCGGTCCGCGCGCCGCACGGTAGCCAGACGGTGCGCAATCACAATCACGGTGCGATTCTGCATCAGATTCCCCAGGGCCTGCTGCACCAGCATCTCGCTTTGCGTATCAAGATGGCTGGTGGCTTCGTCCAGAATCAGGATTGGCGGGTCCTTCAGCAGCGCCCGGGCAATCGACAACCGCTGGCGCTGGCCGCCGCTGAGCTTCGCTCCGCGCTCGCCCACCAGGGTGTCATAGCCATGGGGGAAACCGCGAATGAACTCATCCGCGAAAGCGTTGCGCGCGGCCTCTTCCACTTCTTCGCGCGAGGCCGCAGGGCGGCCGTAGCGGATATTGTGAAGCACCGTGTCGTCAAACAGCACAGTATCCTGCGCCACCATCGCAATCTGGCTGCGCAGGCTCTTCAACGTCAGCGTCCGAATGTCGTGGCCGTCAATCAGAATGCGGCCCTGGCTGGGGTCGTGGAAGCGTGGCACCAGGTTCACCAGCGTCGTCTTGCCGGCACCGCTTGGCCCTACCAGCGCCACCACCTCGCCAGCCTTCACCTCAAAATCCAGGCCGCGCAGCACCTCCTGGTCGGGAGCCGACCCATAGGAGAATCGCACCTGCTCAAACCGGATGCTCTGCTGGAAGGAAGGCAGCCCAACGGCGTCCGGCGCATCCTGGATTTCCTCCGGCGCAGCCAAATACTCGAATACTTTCTGCGATGCGCCCAGCGCCTGCTGGAAGATATTGTGGATGCCCGTTAGCCGCTTAACCGGCTCGTAAAGCATCAGCAGCGCGATCACGAAGCTCGTGAACTCGCCCGCGCTCATCGTGTTTTCCAGGATTCGGGAGCGCGCATAACCCAGCAACGCCACGATGGTGACGGCACCGAAGATTTCAATGATCGGCGACGCCAGAGCCTGTTGCGCCACGTACTTCAAATTGCTCTTTTTCAGGGCACTGGCCGCGTTGCCGAAACGCTCACTCTCGGTATCTTCCATCGTGAAGCTCTTCACTACCTGATACCCGCTGAGTGTTTCCTGCAGAATCTGGTTCACGCCCGCCGCATCGTCCTGCGCGCGCCGGGTGGAACGCCGGATGCGCTTCCCAATGCGAGCCGTGGGAATCAGCACGAAGGGCAGCACTGTGAGGCTAACCAGCGACAATCGCCAGTCGTATTGCAGAATTACGAAAAGCAGTGCTATCGCGGTGAAGCCTTGCCGCAATAGATCAGCCAGGATGTGCGAAGTGGCCACCTGGATCTTCTCCAGATCCAGCATGATGGCCGACATCATGGCACTGGTATTGTTCTGCTCAAAGAAGCGGGCGCTTTGCCGCAGCACTTTGTCGAAGACCCGCTGACGAAGATCCGTGATGGCGGAGAATCCCACAAAGTTCACGAGATAGTTGCCGGAGTAGTCCGCGATGCCCTTGCTTAAGAAGACAATCAGGATCGCGAAGGCAACCATTTGCCAGGAGTCGCCAAGGAACCCAGGCACCAGATCGTCGAGATAGATCTCCCTCCCCAGTACCTGCAGATTCAGCAAAAGCACTGGCTGGGCTGCCGATTCCGGTTGCAATACCCTGTCGAAAATTGGCTTAATGAGCAGAGCCAGCATACCCTGGGCCAGCCCCACAAAGGCCATCAGCAGCACCGACACTGCCAGGTGCAGCGAGTAGGGGCGCGAATAGCTCAGCAACTTTCCGAGTTCTCTCATCCTCGCGGCCCCCCGGCAGTCCCCATTGCTCCTGCCGCTACCTCCGCCAGGGCCTTGCACACGGTGTCCACCGCAATTTCGGAAACAGGCGTGTATACAATTTGGCGCAGTTGCGGGCAGCGCCAAGGTGCCCAGGTTACCGGATCGCTGCCGCCGAAAAGCACAACGCCCGGGCGGGCGAAGCCAGCCGCCACATGGGCTGGCCCGGAATCATTACCCACAAACAGCGCTGCACCGCCAATCAGTCCCATCACCGTCTTCAGCGGCGCGCCCGCCACTTGGGTAAATCCCGTGAAAGGAGCAAGCTCCTGGGCGGTTGCTCCAATGAAGATGGGCTCAAGCTTATGCTCGCGTTCAATCCACTCGGCCAGCGCGCGAAATCGCACTGCGGGCCAGATCTTTTCAGGAGCCGTCGCTTGGGGATGCAGGATACAGTACGGACGCGCACGTACGGGAATTGGCGCCACCAGCCGCGCGGATGGAATCTCCGTTCGCGGCAGCCCAAGGAAAAAGAAAGCCGATGCCACGTGTTCCGCCGTATGCACCGGACGCTCCTCACCAAAAACCTGCTGGGCACGGGGCAGCGGCAGGTTGTAAAGAGGCTGGAAGCGAAAGTGTCCGAACCCAGCCCTTCCTGGCGCCAGCGATAGTGCAGTAATCCACGCGCTGCGCGTACCGCCATGCAGGTTCACCACCAAGCGCGGACGCCACCACAGCAGCGCGCTCCGCGTGGACGGGAAGAGGGTTGCGATGTCCGGGTTGCCTGTGTAGATGTCACGGAAGCGATCATCCACCACCACGCCAATCTGGAGGTCCGGCCGGAACTCCTTCAGCATCCGAATGGCGGGCGTGGTGAGAACGCAATCGCCCATGGATCGCAGGCGCACCAGGGCCACTTTGCTGCCGGTGCTGAGTGTGTCGAGCAAGGCCACGCGCGTTAGGCTCCGGCGAGTTCCTGGCGCGTCTTCTGGACAATCTCCACAAACTGGCGAGCCGTATTCTCGATGGCGGCATAGTCGCCCCTCTTCATCGCGGCCGCGTTCACAAGTTCCCCGCCCACTGCAATGGCGCAGGCGCCTGCTCGCAGAAAGTCCGCCGCCGTCTCCAGGCTCACGCCACCCGTGGGAATCATGTCGATCTGCGGGAAGGGGCCCTTCAGCGCCTTAATGTACTTCGCGCCACCCATGTTGCCCGCGGGGAATACCTTTACGATGTCCGCGCCGTTCTCCCAGGCCGTTAGCACTTCCGTGGGCGTCAGCGCGCCGGGCATGATGGGATTGGCATAGCGGTGGGCCAACTCAATGCAAGACAGCCGGAAACTCGGCGTGACAAAAAATCGCGCACCGGCCAGTTGGGCGGCCCGCATGCTTTCCGGGTCAAGCACCGTGCCCGCTCCCAGCAGGATCTTGTCGCCCATCGAATCCGCTACCTTCTCAATTGCCTTGATGGCGCCGGGCACGGTCATTGTGATCTCCGCGCAGGCAATGCCACCGCGATAGAGAGCCTCCACAGCCAGGATGGCGCTTTCCACTGAGGGGGTGCGCACCACCGGAACCACACCAATTTCCAGTAACTTCTGCCGGATGTCTTCCTTGCTCATACCACCCATCAGTGTAGCAGCGTGGTTTCGGCAATACCGGACCCGTTGGACGCGTTACGATGTGGTTTAGGCCATGACGATCACCGTCCGCGTGAAGCCCGGCGCAAAGGCCGATACTTTGGAACCAGGTCCTGACGGTTCGTTGCTCGTTCAGGTGAAAGCACCCCCAGTGGACGGCAAGGCCAATGAAGCTGTGGTGGCGCTTCTGGCGAAGCACTTTGGCGTAAAGCGGAACGCGGTCTCCTTGAAGCGCGGCGCATCCAGCCGCAACAAGGTGTTCGAAATCCTCGGCATACCGGAATGAGGCTGCGCATCGGCTATACCTCAAGGACTGACACGTCGAGCG
>CAZUAX010000137.1:8451-11212 GCA_964618435.1 uncultured Solibacteraceae bacterium | reverse complement strand
GCGGCGCTTGTGACCGAGGGGAAGGACATTGCCACGGAACTGCTTGAGGTCTCGCGCCCCAATCTGACGGCAATGGAGGCAGTGGCTGACCGCGACGAAATCTACGCGGACCTGCTCTTCGCCAATCGCCATTTCGCGCACGCACGGCAGATGCATCAACGCAATGTGGCCCGCTGGAAGCACTGGCTGCCGCAAACAGACGAGACCAGACGAAGACTGGGGCTAGCGGAAGCAGCGATCCAACGGTGCGACCAGGCCTTGGCGGCGGAACAATAAAGACGCCACGAAGCTTCCACCACCTGTTACAACGGTCCGGCATCCTGCCTTCGGGCGATTTACAAGGCAATGGCGCAACGGATCGCCAACGGATTCAGCATACCCACCACCAGCGCCAGCAGGCACCGGATGCGTTCCCCATAGACATCGCTGGCTGATGTCCAAGTGCGCTGCCACCTCATGCAGCAACCTCCACCAATCTCGTTCTTTCAGGCTCAATGAATGCTTCCTCTGGTTGCTCCGACATAGAACTGGGGCCGAACTGCGTTCGGCGAGGGCCATGCTACCCTGGAAGAAGTCCCCGGAACTCTTGCCGCCAGAGGTACGTACGTCCCTGTGAAAATTGGATTTATCAGCTTGGGGTGTCCCAAGAATCTTGTCGATACCGAAGTGATGATGGGTGATCTTGTGTCAAAAGGGCACGAGCTTACTCACACGCCTGAGGACGCCGATGTGCTGGTGGTGAACACTTGCAGCTTCATTGATCCGGCCAAGGAAGAGTCCGTCAACACGATTCTTGAGATGGCGGAATTCAAGAAGTCCGGGAAGGCGCAGCGGCTTGTGGTGGCGGGTTGCCTGGTGGAGCGTTTTCGGGACCAGATTCAGGAGATGATCCCCGAAGTGGATGCCGTTCTGGGCACCAATGAGCTTGAAAAGATTGTGCCTCTGTGTGAAGGGGTGACGCCCGGCAATGGCGTGGTGGAACCCTACCTGTATCACGACCTTTCGCCCCGCATTTTCACCACGCCAAGGCACTCGGCGTATGTGAAGATCATTGAGGGCTGTGACCATCCCTGCACCTTTTGCGTGATTCCCCAATACCGCGGCAGCTTTCGCAGCCGCCGCTTTGAGAGTGTAGTGAGCGAAGTGACGCGCCTGTTTGCGCAGGGCGTGCGCGAAGTGAACCTGATTGGGCAGGATACCACCAGCTATGGCAGCGACCTTGGCCAGAAGGACGGGCTGGCGCGGCTGCTGGAGAGACTGGCACAAATCCCCACTTCGCAGGAAACGTGGGTGCGCTTCCTTTACGCCTACCCCAACCGGGTAACGCAGGACCTGCTGGACACGCTGGCGGCCCATGCGCGCCTGTGCAAGTACATTGACATCCCCCTGCAGCACGCCAGCGCCGCGGTGCTCAAGCGCATGAAGCGCGGTGCAAACGGCGACATCTTCCTGAAGTTGCTGGAGCGCATGCGCGCGACCATCCCCGGCGTCACCATCCGCACCAGCATGATTGTGGGCTTCCCCGGCGAGACCGATGCTGACTTCGAGGATCTCTGCCAGTTTATTGAAGCCGCGCAGGTGGATAACCTGGGTGTGTTCCGCTACTCCGATGAAGACACATCGAAGAGCTATCAGCTGGATGGCAAGGTGGATAAGCGGACCATCTACAACCGGCAGCGACGCCTGATGGCCATCCAGAGACGCATTTCCACGAAGCGGAACAAACAACACGTGGGCCAGGAAATGCAGGTACTGGTAGAGGGTCCCTCAGCGGAAACGGAACTGCTGTGGGAAGGGCGATTCATGGGCCAGGCACCTGAAATTGATGGAGTTGTCTATATCAACGACTTCAACGATACGGACGTGCAGCCCGGCCAGATTCGGCGGGTGCGCATTGAGGAAAGCCACGACTACGACCTGGTGGGCGGAATTGTGGACGAACCGGGCAACCAGCACGTGCCGAGCGCGCAGGTGATGTTCAATATCCTGCCATCGGGACCAGCCATCGCGGGGACACGCGCACGAAGCGTAAGCCAGAGCCTGAAGTCCGGCAGCTCACGGACACAGCCGGTTGCGGTGGGGTAGGCTGGGATCGTGATGACCAGCAAGAAGACCATCCCTTGCCCCATCTGCAAGAAGCCTGTCCCCCTCAGCGAGCCGGAACTGCCCTTTTGCAGCAAGCGCTGCCGGCTGATTGACCTGGGCAAATGGGCCGATGAGGAGTATCGCATCCCAGGACCGTTGAAGGACTTCGATGCAGAGAAAGCCTCGCGCAGTGAAGACGAATAGAGCCGTCGATTTCGGCGCGCGCGCAATCGCAACCTGGTTTGGCTGCGGGCGATGGCCATGGGGCCCCGGCACGGCTGGGGCCGTGGGTGCGATTTTGCCGCTGCTGCCGATGGTGAGCGGTTCCTATCCGCAATGGCGCATGGTGGTGCTGGCTCTTGTGGTGGTGTTCCTGGCGCCTGGGGTGTGGGCGTCGAGCGAATATGAGCGGATATCGAGCGCGAAAGACCCCTCGGCGGTGGTGGTGGACGAGGTGCTTGGGCAGTGGTTAACACTCGCCTTCGCCACAAAACTAAGTTGGGCGTCGTTGGGTTTGGGCTTCGTGTTATTCCGGCTGTTCGATATTGCGAAGCCTTTTCCGGTGCGGCATGCAGAGCGATTTCCAGGCGGGTTTGGCATTGTGGCAGACGACTTGGCCGCGGGACTCTACGGCGGTCTTGTGTTGTTTTTGGCCGGATGGTTCAATCTCTATTAG
>CAZUAX010000137.1:0-8351 GCA_964618435.1 uncultured Solibacteraceae bacterium | reverse complement strand
CGAAAGCAGGGGATAATGTTAAATATGCGACCCGAAATCGCCAGCATCAGCCCGACCGCCGCCATCACAGGTGGGGAATTTCAGGTGAGGGGAGAGCATTTCTTCCAGACAGACCGGCCCGTGGTCCGCTTTGGGAAAGTGTCCGCTCCGCTGATTGTGGGATCTGACTCCTACTTGATGGTGCGTGTGCCCGAAGACGCCACCGTGGGGGAGTTGGTGGTGGAGACAGGCGAAGAGGAACAGGCATCCTACACCTGTGGCATTGGGATTCAGATTGCGGACAGCCTGCACCCCGTGACGAGCCCTGCCATTGATGCGTTCGGCAACATTTACAGTACCTTTAGCGGAAGTCGCGGGCAAAAGACGCCGGTTTCGATTTACCGCATCGACCACTCGTACGAAACGAAGCCATTCGTGAGCGACCTGATGAACGCCAGCGGACTGGCTTTCGACGAGATGGGCACGCTGTATGCATCAAGCCGGTTTGATGGCGTGGTTTACAAGATATCCCCCACGGGCAGCATGACGCAGTGGGTGGAAGGCATGGGCGTAGCCACGGGCCTGGCCTTTGATAGCGAGGGAAACCTGTTCGTGGGCGACCGCAGCGGCACCATCTTCAAGATCAGCCCCGATCGGCAGATTTATGTGTATGCCACGATGGAGCAGTCGGTTAGCGCATATCACCTGGCGTTTAACTCAGCGGGTGACCTGTTTGTAACGGGGCCCACGACGTCCAGCTACGATGCCGTCTACCGTGTGGATAGCCACGGGGACGTAACGCCATTCTTCCGCGGACTGGGACGTCCGCAGGGGCTGGCCTTCGACGAAAACGACAACCTCTATGTGGCCGGTTCGCTGCGAGGACGTAAGGGCATAGTGAAGATTGACCCCTCGGGGAATGCGGAGCTGTTCGTTTCCGGACCCAACATTGTGGGGCTGGCATTCTCTCCCACGCGAGCGATGATTATCGCCACTACCAACGCGATCTATCGGGTGGATGTGGAGATTAAGGGGCGGCTGATTCGCTAGCATGCCGAACGCACAGATTATTGCCATCGGCTCTGAGATGCTCACGCCGGAGAAGGTGGACACAAACTCCCTGTTTCTCACCCGGGAATTGAACAACCTGGGCATCGCCGTCACCGGAAAGCGCATTGTGGGCGACAGCCGCGAGGACATTGCCGAGGCCATTCAGCAATGTCTGGCGCGAGCGGACGTGGTGATTGTCTCGGGAGGCCTGGGGCCTACCGAAGACGACCTTACCCGCGAAGGGGCAGCACTCGCGCTGAGGCGCGAGATGCGCTTCGATGAGGAAGTGCTGGAGGGAATTGCCGCACGCTTCCGCAAATTCAACCGCCCCATGACGGACCGCAACCGGCGGCAGGCCTACGTTGTGGAGGGAGCGCGTGTGCTGCCTAACCCTCATGGAACAGCACCTGGACAGGCGATTGAAACGGGCGGCAAGTTGCTGTTTCTGTTGCCGGGTCCCCCACGAGAACTGGAACCGATGGTGCATGACCATTGCGTGCCGATTTGGGCCGGGTTCTTCCCGCCACGGGTGTTGCGCACGTTCACCTTCCGCATCGCTCGGATGCCGGAATCGGAGGTGGATGAGCGCGCCGCCCCGATCTATACGAAATTCACGAACCCGGAGACCACCATCCTGGCCTCGGCGGGAGACATCACGCTACAGTTTCGCGCGACCGCCGCAACCGCGGAGGAGGCAGACCAACTGCTGGCCGCGGTAGCCAGCCCCATTCGGGAAGAGTTGGGGGGGCGCATCTACTCTGAGGACGGGGCCTCGCTGGAAGCCACGCTCGCCCGGCATCTGCTGGCACGTGGACAAACGCTGGCTGTGGCCGAGAGCTGCACCGCGGGCATGCTGGCTTCGCGGATGGCGAGCGTGCCGGGTGTCTCCAGCGTGTTTCTGGGCGGCTATGTGGTGTATACGGACGCAATGAAGGTAAGGCTGGCAGGCGTTGACGAGGCGCTGATTGAGGCACATACCGCAGTAAGCGCAGAGGTTGCCATGGATCTTGCCCGCGAAACGAGGGACGAGACCGGGGCTGGGTTTGCGGTTTCGATCACGGGCTATGCGGGACCCGACGGCGGCACGGAAAAGGATCCCGTAGGAACGGTGTATGTGGGCATCGCCAGCCCGGACCGCCTGTTCGCGGAGCGCTTGTCATTCCCTGGAGATCGGGAGAGGGTGCGCCGCTTCGCTACCCAATGGGCGCTGGATATTCTGAGGATGGAAGTGTTGCGCTACCCGGAATGCGAAATGGCAGACAGCCAGGCTCCGGGCAGCAAAGACTAAGGCAGCGACGAGAATGTGAATGAGGGGGCACGACGGCCCCCTCAACTCTTCACGCGGTAGCAACGACTGCGCGAAGAAACCTCGTTGCGCATCCAACCCTAGCGGCTGGAAAGCAAGAAAATCCAGGGAATGCGTGACCTGTAATCGGGACGCAACCGGCTAGATGTCCTAACAAGTAAGACCGCGTTATTTTTTGTTTGTCACATCTGATGGAAAGATTGTGACGATCCGCTGCACTTTTCCCGGGCTGCCTAGCGACGCCAGTCCAGACGGAAGTGATAACGGTCACTTCCCCCACGGTGATCACTCACCAGAATGACGGCCGTGAAGTTATTGCGGGCGTTGGGCTCCTCCAGCAGTTGCACCCGCCCGCGCCCGTCGCGGCGGTCCACCCGGACGCGCAACCTTCGGCCGACGGGCAGCGGCTCATCCAAGGACCAGCGGTCGATTTGGATGCGGCGTCCAAACTGCGTCTGGGCGGTAACCTGGTTTCCTCGAATGAAGAAAAGCACTTCCTCATCGACACGGCCGCGAAACTCAAAGCGCCCTCCGTCACGTCCGTGGACGTCGCGGACCCGCTCTCGCCGCCGGGGATCGAGGGTGCGCCCCGGAAGACGGCTCCACGTAGAGGGCCGACCCCAGGAAGGCTCACGCCAGGCAGCATTGGCTACCGGAGCAGGGCTAGGGCGGCGCGTGGCCGGATTCCCCTGCCAAGGGACAGTGGCGTTACGGCTCTCCCAGCCCCAGCTTTCCGTGGAATAGCGAAGACGAATGTGATAACGGGCATCGCCGCCCTTGGGATCGCTGATGCGGAAGCGCGCCGTGAAGCGATTGCCCCGATTCGGTTGCTCCACCAGCCACGCGCGTCCGCGTCCGCTGCGTTTCGAGAACTGCACCGCAACATTGCGCAAGGGTATTGGCGCAGACATATCGCTTCCCCGCTCTTCAGCCCAACGTCCGGACAGCGTACGGATGAAGACACGGTCACCGCGCACCGCCACCTCCACTTCCTCATCCACGCGAAGGCGGATATTCATCTCACCCTGGCCCCGGTCGCGCCCCCAGTTGTTGTTGGGACGCGGGCGGATCTCCTGGACATTGGCAAATGCGGCCATGGTGATGGCAGAAAGGGCCAGCGCCAGAGTGGCCAGCCGCTGCGCGCTCTTTGGATTTCCCCAGTAATTCCCTCGCATTGCCCGCACCTCCTTTGCTTCGATTCCCCAGCGAAGTGGCCCAGAAAATCCCGGTGACGCCTCTTCCAGGCGAGCACCCCTAGCCGGGTAACTGACTCGACAGACGCAAGCTAGTTTCGGCGAGTTTCGGCGTGTGATGTAAAAAAGAAACAGCTCTGTGGTGGAAATACACCACTTGCGCGAAAGCAACCATTTGCTATTTCTACTGGCGATTATGCCCGGCACAACCGCTTGAAAGCCGCGTACGAGATCAAGGGGCTTTGCGCGGCGCGGCAAAGCGCTTCACCATGGCCACTCCGACGAAAATGATGGTCATGCCCAGCGCTTCGCGGTAGCCGAAAGGCTCACGGTAAAAGAGCCACCCGAGCGCGACGGCCACCACGGGATTCACGTAGTTGTAGATGGAAACCACAGACACCGGCAAATGGCTGAGGGCGTAAATGTAGGAGCTATAGCCCACAATTGCCCCGAAGACCACAAGATAAGCCAGTGCCCAAGTGGCTCTGGGCTCGAAAACCACGGGGTTCTGGAGGTGGGCGACCAACGCGAACGGCGCGAACACGATGCCTACGGCAAGCTGCTGCAGGGCGCCGGCCATGAAAGGGTGAGCCGCTTTGGTGATGCGGCGCTGCAAAACCGAACCGCCGGCCCAGAGGGCGCTACCGGCCTGAAGCATGATTGCACCCAGCAGGACATCGCGGGTAGACAGCGGGTGGCTCTCGTCGGGGAGAGCGAGCACCACGGCTCCAATCAGCCCAATGCCCATGGAGAGCAGAGTAGGGCCGTGCAGGCGGGGGCCATTAGGGAGTAGCGAATCGAGTCCCACAAACCAGAACGGAGCCAGGGTGATGAAGATGGCGGCGAGTCCACTGGGGATAATCTGCTCGGCATAGGTGAGGAAGCCGTTGCCCCCGCCGATGATGATGACACCCGTGAGTGCGGTGCGCCAGAGTTCCGGCCATGGAGGTAACCGGTAGCCACGCCAGAGCAGGAACCCGAGCAGGATCCCTCCAGACAATAGAAATCGACTGCTAATGAGGACCGTGGGCGCAAAGCCTTCCAGTGCCATGCGAATGCCGAGATAGGTGGTGCCCCAGAAAAAGCAGACCGATGCAAGCGCGACATAGGCGCGGGTAAGGGACTTCGCTGGAGGGGTATCCAGATGAGCCGGGCCGTCGGCCAAGGTGGGCATAGTACCTTCGGATTGTGGTGATCGTTGCAAGAGTATTAGAGTAGCACCTGCCCCCATACGCGCTAATCGCCGCCGGTTTCGCGCTGGGTGAGCACACACCCGCGGGAGGGGATGCCGGTGACAGCAACCGGATCCGCTACACTAAAACCGGTGATTCTGACGCTAACCATGAATCCGGCAATCGACCGGAACGTATCTGTGGACCGCCTTGCTTTTGAGGACCGGGGCTACATCTGCTCGACCGAAAATGCCGCTGGCGGGAGGGGCATCAATGCCTCCCACGTACTGAACTCCTTTGGGGCAAAGACCCTGGCCATCTGCCCGGCAGGCGGCAGGAGCGGGGAACGGTTTCGACGCCACCTGGATGCAGTGGACTTCCCCTACGAAGCGGTGCCGATTGAAGGGGAGATCCGGACAAACCTGAACTTGACGGATCGTCAGGGCCTGACGATTAAGCTAAATGAGCGCGGGCCTGCGATGACGGCGGAAGAAGTAGACCGGGTGGTGGAGGCGGTTAGCCGCCATCTGCCGGAGTCCTCATGGCTGATGATCTGCGGGAGCCTGCCTCCGGGCGTAACGGGTTCCCTGTATGTGAAGTTGGTGAGGTTGGGCCACGAAGCGGGCTGCCACGTGCTGCTGGATGCGGACGATGAGGAATTGCGCGAAGGGCTGGAGGCAGGCCCGATGGTGGTGACTCCGAACCAGCGCGAAGCGGAAAGACTGCTGAACAGCGCATTGATCACACGCACGCATTTTGCGGCGGCAGCGGCACGCATCCGGGAGATGGGCCCAAAGAACGTTCTGCTTTCGGTAGGCAGCCGCGGGGCCGTGCTGGCCACTTCCAGCGGGCTATGGGAAGTAGAGCCGCCACGCGTGGATGCGGTATCGCCGGTAGGCGCAGGGGACGCGATGGCGGCTGCATTTGTGTGGGGCATGGCCCAGGGGATGGATCTGCCGGAGGCGGCGAGCTGGGGAGTAGCAGCGGGCACTGCATCCGCCATGAAACCCGGTTTGAGTTTTGCCAACCGTGAGGAGACCGAAGCCATTCTGCCGGATGTGACGGCAAAGCAGGTAGAGTTCCTGTAGACGAATATAAGCGGCACTAAAAAGAGAGCGCCGGATATCGCCCCTTGCGGAGCGATATCCGGCGCTTTTGTTTGCCGTGGTGCTGACGCTGTGGCCAGACCCTAGAAAACGTACTTCAGCGCAAACTGAATCCGGCGCGGATCTTCAGCGCTGTTGATGGTGCCGGCAGCGGGCGTGCCCACACCGGTATTCGGCCGCCCGAAGTTGGCGGTGTTGGTGGAATTAAAGGCCTCAAAGCGGAACTGAATCTCGTGGCCTTCAAAGGGCATGGGGAAGTCGCGAGCCACCATGATGTCCAGGTTCTTTACGCCCGGGCTGATGATGAGGTTGCGCCCCGCATTGGAGAACACACCTGGCTGCGAGGCAGTGACGAAGCCGGTATCGAACCAACGGTCGATGGTTCGCTCGTCGCTCGGCAGATTCGGGCTGCGGACGAAGTCGCCGCGGACCGTTCCGAGGTTCTGGTTGTTGACGTTAAAGGTGTGCGGAATCGGGAAGCCCGAGTACAGGCTTACGATGCCACCCAACTGCCAGCCGCCCAGGAACCAGGAGCCAGGACCGGACTGAAGGTAGGGCCGACCCTTGCCGAAGGGCAGTTCGTAGACCACGGAACTGATGAAGCCGAGTGTACGGTCGAGGTTCGATCGCGCACGTTCCGGCGCCAAGTTCCAGGGGTTAACCGCCCCCTGGCCGCCATCGAATAGGTCCTCATTTCCCTGATCCATGTTGCGGGACCACGTGAACGAAGCGAGGTAGGTGAGGCCCTTGGAGAAGCGTTTCTCCACCTTGGCAGTCATGGCGTGATAGCTGGAGCGAAGGAAGGTATCGTGCCAGGTAACGCCATTGAACTGCGGACGAATGAAGCGCTGGTTGGTGGGGACAGTGGCGCTTGGCGTAAAGGGCAGGTTGATGTTCTGCGAGGAGAAGAGGTTCTGCCCTGAGGTACCGGAGTAGCCAATCGTGAACAGAGTATCGCCAGGAAGGGTGCGCTGGAGATCGAAGAACCACTGATGCGCCTGCAGATTGCGGCGACGATCAGGGAACGCGAACATGGTCACACCTGGGCGGATAACGCTGTTGTCAAACTGGGGAAAACCGTTCTGCACGAAGACGTTGGTGGCGACAAAAGTGGTATTGATGCCGATTTCCGTGTGGCGCGGTGCGCTGGACCGGAAGTTAGTGCCATCGGTAGACAGTGAATTCGGCTCACCGTAGAAGATACCTGCCCCGGTGCGGATCACGGTCTTGTCGTTGACACTCCAGGCCAAGCCGACGCGTGGAGCAAAGTTGTTGCGGTCGTTCTGGCCACCAATGTCAGAGTCTGACGAGGGAGTGACCAACCGTTCATCGCCAAGGCTTCCCACATTGAACGGCGCAACCAGCCAGCGGGCAATCTGCTGGTTCTGGTGATCCGGGAAGGAGCCGAGGGAGAACAACTCATAGCGGACACCCAGGTTTAGGGTGAGCCGATTGCTGAGCTTAATGTCGTCCTGGACGAAGAAGCCCCAATAGGGGACGTAGACTTCCTCACCCTGGTTGTTGCCATAATTGCCGCCGCTAACCCAGCCGAGCATCATGGTGGCCAAGCCGTTGCCAGAGTTACCCCGTGAAGCGCCCAAATTGGGATTTTGGGCGGTAAAGCGGGTGTCAAAAGCGAACTGGCCGCGACCGAAGCGGGTGGCATCACGGAAGATGGTCTGACGACGGTACTCCCCACCGAACTTGATGGAGTGCCGCCCCGCCAGGATGGAGGTGTTGTTGTTGAACATCGTGTTGTGCAGGTTGTTCACATTAGGCCAGAAACTGCGGGTGCCCACCTCGGCGAAGCCGCCGGGGCTGAAGCGAGTCATACCGCGGAAGTCGGCGGAATTGAAGGACTCGATGGGGGCATTCAGGATTCCGAGCGCAGCGTTCCTGTTCTCAGTTTCCGGAACATCAAATGCCGTGTTGAAGCGTGACCAACCAACGCGGAACTCGTTCAGCACAGTGGGAGTGATGGAACTGGTAAGGGCCGACGCGAGATTGTGGCCCAGGATATCCACGGTTTGCCCCTGACCGCCGAGGGCTGGGAAGGGCAGAGTACCTGGCTGATTCCGGAAGTTGTCACGCAACGAGTAGCGCACAAAGAAACGGTGATTGTCGTTGATGTTGTGATCGCCGCGAAAATCGTACTGGTTCTCGTCATTCGAATTGGATGGCGAGAAGAAGTAGTTGTTGGGGGCGTTATCCAGACCCTGAATATTGGATGCCGGGTAAAGCGCGATGACACCCATAGCCACCGGATCCACACGACCAATGGGAATGATGTTATTTGCAAACTGAGTGCGTACCGCAGCAGCGCCAGTGCCCGTGGTGGTAAGCGGATCGAAGATGCGGTTGCGGACCGCAGGCTGGTTGCTGAAGTCGCGCCGTTCGATGATGTCTCTGGACGGGACGGACTGAACATAACTCTGCCCTTCCCGGATTCGCGTTGCCTGCACGGACGCGAAGAAGAAGGTGCGATTGCGGCCGTCATACATCTTAGGGATAAATACCGGACCACCAAGCGAACCGCCATATTGAT
>CAZUAX010000136.1:2674-11437 GCA_964618435.1 uncultured Solibacteraceae bacterium | reverse complement strand
TCACACTGCGGCCCAGTTTTAGCGAAAGCATGCCGAGGAGCGAAACCACAGTCGCCTGGTGACCGGCTTCGATGTCGGAAACGGGGCGCTTCTTGTTCTCAATCGCGTTCAGGAAATCCGCCCACAGTTCCTTGATGTTCTGCTGGTCAGGCTCGTTCAGGGTGGGTTCCATGTGGACGGGTTGCTTGCGGCTATCCACGGGGTAAAAAGTCCACCCGTCACGCCAGCCCATGTGGAAGGTTCCTTCGGTGCCGTAAAAGTACGCGCCGAGAGGATGCTTTTCCGCATTATTGCCAGCGAAGCGTCGATGTTCCCAATGCAGCGTAAAGTCAGTGAACTTGTAGACGGCAACCTGCGCGTCGGGCGCATCCATGATGCCAGTGGGCAGGTAACGATCCCCCGTCGAATAAGCGCTCTTCGGGGATTTCTCCTCGCTCCACCACAAAACCTGGTCCATCCAGTGGATGCCCCAATCGCCTAGCGTACCGTTCGCGAAGTTCAGGTGGTTGCGGAAGCCGCGCGTGTGTATGCCCTTGTTGAACGGAACCAGGGCCGCAGGGCCGCAGTACATATCCCAATCGAGACCCGCGGGAGGTTCACTATTGGGGACACCCGCGTTGCCCCGCCCACCAGAATGCACAAAGCAGCGGATGGAGTGGATCTTGCCCGCCATGCCGGAACGGAGAAACTTGAGGCCCTCCACATTATGCGGGGATACCCGCCGGTGCGTGCCTACCTGGACCACACGGTCTGCCGCGCGCGCCGCCTTCACCATCGCCCGCCCTTCCCGAATGGTGTGGGCGACCGGCTTCTCCACATAGACGTGCGCGCCCGCATTCACAGCGGCGATGGTAATCAGCGGGTGCCAGTGGTCTGGCGTTCCCACAATCATGATCTCCGGCTTTTCCTTGGCGATCATCTCCCGGAAGTCTTTGTACTTGTTTGGATTGTCGCCGGTGAGCTGCTGCACGCGCCCATGTGCCGGGTTCAGCAGGCTTTCATCCACATCGCACATACCCACAATCTTGCAGCGCTTGCTCGCCATGGCCTCGCCAAGGATATTCATGCCCCACCAGCCAGTGCCGGCAATGGCCGTACGGTAGGTCTTCCCCTGCTGAGCCAGCGAGAGGGCTGGCATCGCAGCCATGCCCGCAGCAGAGACACCATGTAGGAAGGAACGTCGATTCATGCTAAACCTCCAACGGAAGATCGCTGCATCGGCCCGAAGCAGAAGTGCATCCCGAACACAGGCCGCTTGCAGGCAAAGTTATCACACGGAGGGCAGGCATCGCCATGCGCCGCAAGGCCCAGATCGCAGGAAGTCCCGCTGAGAAAGATGTCACGCCGGAAAACGTGTTCCGCAGCCGCCGCGCGCTTTTGCGCATGGGCGCCGGCTTGGCTACCAGCGCTGGGTTGCTGGCCAGTTGCGGGCGGGAAGCCACCCCGGAACCACCCGGGGCTCCCTACCCTGCCCTGCGGAACGAGGAATGGTCAGTGGACTTGGCATCCACACCCCGATCCAGCTTCGAGAGCTACAACAACTACATTGAGTTCTCCGCGCAGAGCAAGGAGCTTCCGCGCACACGGGCACAGTCTCTGCCGCTGCATCCGTGGACAATTACCGTGGATGGGGAAGTGAGCCGTCAGCGCACCTTTGACCTTGACTACCTCTTGCGGCAGATGCCCTTTGAGGAACGAGTCTGCCGCTTCCGCTGCGTGGAGGCATGGGCCATGGTGGTTCCCTGGACGGGCTTTCCGCTTGCCGCCTTATTGCGCTTGGCGGAACCCCTTGGCAGCGCGCGCTATGTGCGCTTCACCTCCGTGAGCCAACCGTCCGTGATGCCTGGAATGGCGGTTTCGGAGTACTTTCCCTGGCCCTACACCGAGGCGCTCACCCTGCAGGAGGCGCTGCACCCGCTGGCGATGGTGGCAACGGGCGCCTACGGCACTCCACTTCCCGCGCAGAATGGAGCACCCGTGCGACTGATCGTCCCTTGGAAATACGGGTTCAAGAGCGCTAAAGCGGTGGTTCGTATCACTCTCACATCCGAACGCCCCGAAACCTTCTGGAACAGCCTGCAACCTCTGGAGTATGGGTTCTTCGCAAATGTGAATCCGGCACAACCCCATCCGCGATGGCCGCAAGATATGGAGAGACTACTCCCTGACTTCCGCCGACAACCCACTCTTCCCTACAACGGATATGGAGATTCCGTGGCGATGATGTACTCCGGCATAGAGCACTAAATCGACGATATACTGCTAACAGTGTGAAACCCTCACGCTGATCAATTCGAGAGCGCGTGTGATCCGCGCCTGACAGCACATGGACAAATTCATCATCATGGGCCCTCAGGGCTCGGGAAAAGGGACGCAGAGCAGCCTGCTCTGTCGCGATTTTGACTTCGTACACATCTCGATCGGCGACATTTTCCGGTGGAATGTGCGCAACCACACAAAACTGGCGGCGCGCATCAAGAAGATAACCGACTCTGGTCTTCTGGTGCCGGATGAAATCGTCGATCAGGTAGTTCGCACACGCCTGGAAGAGCACGACTGGAATTACGGATTCGTGCTCGACGGATTTCCGCGCACTCGCCCCCAGGCCGAATATCTTTTTGAGACCTGGAATCTCGACCGGGTGATCTATATCGACATCCCCGACGATGTGGTATACGAGCGGGTAATGTCGCGAGCGTTGGTGGGTGAGGGCAGCGGATTCACAAAGCGTGCCGATGATAATCCGGAAGTGCTGCGCACACGCCTGCGGGAATACTACGAAAAAACCAAACCGCTATTGGAGCTGTACGAGCGCAAAGGAATGCTCGTGACCATCAATGGCGCCCGCCCCATCGAAGAGGTCTATTACGACGTGCAGGACCAACTGGGGCTGCTCGACCGCAAGCACGCCCCGGAGCCGGAAATCGTCTGGTAGTGCAGCCGGAATCAGTCGGGAATGTTCCCACCCTGGCGGAGGAAGGCCGGCGTGTCCAGATCATCCAAATCGAAGAGATTGGAATCCAACTCTTCGGGGTGATTGATGTCGCTGGGCGGTTCATTGAACAGCGGCGCCAGGGCCGGTGATTCTTCGGCCTTTGGCTCAGGGTCGGCAGAGCCCTCTTCCAGCAACTCGGACACCACAATTTCCCGCGTGTCGTCAAAGGACCCTTCGTCAAAGCCAGCGCCATCTTCCGGGGGAACCGGCGCAACCGGCGCACTCACGGGTACCGGAGCAGCCTGAGCGCGAGCGGGCATGGCGTACAGAGACGGGGCTGGAGTCTCCGCAGGGCTGGAGACGGGAGCGGCCACGTGGATCAGGTCCTCATCAAAGGATGTGGCGATCACCGTCACCTGTACCTTCCCGGCAAGGCTCTCATCGAGACTCAAACCGAGGTTGACGTGAAGGTCTGGGTTGTTAGCGGCCTTACGAATAAACTCGGTTGCGTCGTAAACGTCGTGCAGTTGCAGGTCCATGGAGCCCATCACGTGCAGTAGCACTACGCGGGCGCCCGCAATGCCATGCGCGTCCAGCATGGGGCACTCGATGGCCTTACGCGCGGCCTCTACCACCGCATCCTTTCCTGAAGCAATGGCACTGCCCAGGCGCACGGTACCCATGCCGCTAAGAGTGGCCTTTACGTCAGAAAAATCGCGGTTGATAATTCCGGGGCGCAGGACAATATCACCGATGCCATTTACCGCCTGCGCCAGCACGTCGTCCACCATGCGCAGCGCATCCTTGAAGCTGGTGCCACGCGGGGCGATATCGAGCAATCTATCGTTGGGAACAATCAGGATGTTATCCAGAACCTGGCTGAGTTCCTCTAGTCCTTTTTCGGCAATCTCCATCTTGCGGGGACCCTCAAAGGAGAAGGGCCGGGTAACTACGCCAATCGTGAGCGCATTCATTTCCCGGGCCAGAGACGCAATCGTGGGAGCGGCGCCGGTGCCCGTGCCTCCACCCAGACCCACAGCCAGAATTACCAGATCCGCGCCTTCCAGCATCCCCAGGATGGCTTCCGTGTCATCAAGGGCTGCCTGTCGCCCCACGGCGGGGTTCGCCCCGGTCCCACGGCCGCCGATCGATTTTGCGCCCAGCAAATGCTTGTTGCGCACAGGGGAGGCATCCAGTGCACGGGGATCTGTGTTTAGAATGTAGTACTCAGCGCCCGCGGGCCCCTGCGCAGCAATGCGCGAGACCGCATTCGAACCCGCGCCGCCAACCCCTATCACCTTAATGCAAGTGGGCGCGTGCGACTCTTCCTGCAACTCAAACTTCATGCTCTCGAATGCCGTATCCATGGCTGATCTGTCTCCCGCTCCGTATTCCCTTACCTTTTCACGAAAATGCCTGAGGATCAAGACATTTCCCGGTGTTTCTGGTTTTGCTGCAGCTAGCCAAACAGCTTCACCAGCAAGCCTTCGCGCTCCTGGCGCTGGCGTTCCTGTGTGCGCAGACGGGCACAGTACATGGACAGACCAGCAGCTGTGCTCCAGGATGCGTCATTCAATTTATCGGGCAAATCGCAAATGCCAATAGGCAAGGAAAGACGACAGGGGCAATTCAACGCCTGTTCGGCGAGATCACACAACCCCGGCAGGAGTGCGCCTCCGCCAGCAAGCAGCAGGCCGGTACCGAGATTCTCTGCCATCTGGCACTGCTTCAGTTCTGCCGCAATCAGCCGCATCAGGTCGCGCCCGCGGGCCTCCAGCATGTAATTGAGCCGCCGTCTGCCGGCTTCCCGGCGGTCCTTCCCGTTAATGGAGGGCAGTTCAATGCGGCTGTTATCGGCAGTAAGCCCCATCAGAGCGCAGCCGTACTCCAGCTTCAACTGCTCCGCATCTGGAGGCCCTACCTGCAGCCCCTTCGCCACATCGCGGGTAAAGTGTTCCGCGCCAATGGGGATGGACGCCGAGTGCACCAGCATCTCTTTCCAATAAATCACCAGTTCCGTGCTGTGAATACCGATATCGGCCAGCGCCACGCCGTGGAAGCGGTCCGCCGGCAACACCGCTGCCAGAGCGGCGGCCACGGGCTCAAATACAGTGTCTTCCACATGTAGGTGAGCCTGGTTGCAAAGGCCTACCAGGGCTTCGTGCTCGCTCTTTGACGCCACAATCACATGGACATTTGCTTCCAGAAGACTGCCAGGAATCCCCCGGGGGTCTCGATACTCGTTATCGTGGTCCACCGTGAAGAACTGCGGAAATACCTGGAGGATCATGTGATCCTCGCGGAACTGCAGGCCGCAAGCCCTTTCCACCGCGCGGTTCACATCGTACTGGGCCACTTCCCTGGGCGGCCAGAGTTCACACTGCCCGCGGCTGTTTACACCGCGTACGGTTGGCCCGCCAACACCCAGCACGACGCTTTCCACGGTGATGTTGCTGGATTGCTCGACGCCGCGGATCACGTCAGCGATGGTGCCTGCAACCGCTTGTGGGTCAGTCACCCGGCCACGTTGCCAGCCTCGGGCTGGCATACTGGCGGACCCCACATAGCGCAGCATCCCACGCTCAACCACCGCCGCCATGCAGCGGAAGACGCTGCTGCCAAGATCCAGGCCAACCACCAGGTTCTTTTGATCAGGCACCGGAAAGCCCTTCCCGTCTGGCGACAATTCTGTCTTCCAGGCGCATGTCGAACAGGTTCGCCCGAGGATCTTCCTTGATCACCGCTTCGTAGTTGTTCAGAAAATTCTGGACCCGCGTGAGATATTTCTCGTTCCCCAGCATCAGGGTCAGATTTCGGCCATCCATAACCAACGTGGCTCGCACGTTTCTGGGGTCGTTGAGAAACAACTCAGAGAAGCGCGCATTGAGAGGTGTAACCTCTTCCTGCAGCCGTTCAAACAGCTCCATCCGGCTGATTCGAAACTCTTCCGGTTGCTCAGGATGCAATCCGAAAATCACGGGCAAGTCGAATGTCGCCTGTTTGGGAGGCAGCATCATCTCGCCACTGCGGTCCACCAACATATGCTTTAGCGGATCTCCTGGCCGATTTCCCGAAAACACCGCTACAGCCACAGGCGTACGTTCGCGAATCGCCACCCGGAGCCGGTTGGGCCACACCCGGGTGATGGAGGCATCCTCCACCCAATCGATCCCCAGCAGATCGTTACGGCGCTCACTAAGCGGCAGCAGGTAGAGGCTGCGCCCCACATCCTGATCAAAAACCCGCAGGATCTCTTCCTGGTTCGTGTAGGTAACGCCAACAACTTCCAAAGGACCGCCAGCCACCATTTCTCCGTCCTGCTGCATCGCCACAAGAGTAAAGCGAGCATCCGTTGCCAGGAATGTATCCACCTGATAAGCAAGAGCGATGGCGGCAACCACAATAATCAGGAAAAAAGCGACGATCAGCCCCATCAGCACGGTTCGGCGCGGAGAGGAGGCGGATGCGCCACGGGCAGAACGACGAGTTCGTTTCGGGGTAGTGGTTTCGTGGGTGGCACCCGACTCGTTGTCGAATGCCATCGAAGTTTCATCCCGATGTTCGTTGTCTCGATCCAAAGTTGTACGGGGTTTCGCCATCGCTTGCCTCAGGAGCGGGCGCGAAAAGACGCCTACTCGAAATTAGACCACGGTTTCATGAAACAGAAAATTACTTTTCTGTTCCGGTTTCGGAACTACTCTCCCGCCGACAAAGCCGGCATCGCACCTTGGCCGCACCCGGGGAGCCCAGCTGCCTGGATCATTCTGACGGTGCGCGCTTTCCAAGTAGCTGCACCAACATTTCGGCGGCCTGGCTTACGCTGCCCGCCCCCATGGTGACAATCGCATCGCCACTGGAAGCGAGACGCGATATCGTCTCCACGGCGCTGGCCAGATCCTCAGCCACCTGCGCACCACGATGTCCGAACTCACGCATCCGCTCAACCAGCCGCTCCGCATTCACCCCTGGGATAGGCTCCTCGGAAGCAGCATAAATGGGAACCACCAAGACGTTCTGCGCAAGATTGAAGGCACCCGCAAAGTCGTCCATCAACTGCTGGGTACGCGAATATCGATGCGGCTGAAATAGCACATGAATGTGCTGATAGTGCGTCGCACGGAGAGCCTCCAGGGTGGCGCGAATCTCGGTGGGGTGGTGAGCGTAGTCGTCAATTACCGCCACCCCATTCGGGCTGCCCTTCAGTTGGAAACGGCGCTCGACGCCTTCGTAGGCGGCCACACCGCACCGGATACTTTCCAGGCCTACCTCCAGTTCCAGCGCGGTGGCGACTGCAGCCGTGGAGTTCAAGACATTGTGGAAACCCGGAACCTGAAGGCAAAACTCGCCCAAGTCGCGTCCGCGGAAGCTCAATCGGAAGCGGCTACTGAGACCCTCAAACTCCCACGAGACGACACGCAAATCGGCCTGCGCGCTCACCCCATAGGTGAGAATTCGCCGCTCCAGCCGGGGAAGAATCTGCTGCAGGTTGGCATCGTCCAGGCATAGGACGGCTGCGCCGTAAAATGGCACCTTGTTGATGAATTCAACGAAGGCATCCTGGATATCGTCGAGCGAAGAATAATGATCCAGGTGCTCGAGATCGATATTGGTGACAATCGCCAGAATCGGTGCAAGCTTCAGAAAGCTGCGGTCGCTCTCGTCGGATTCCACCACCAGGAAATCGCTTTTGCCCACGCGCGCATTGCTGCCGCCGAAGGTACTCACCCGACCGCCCACCACTACCGTGGGGTCCAGTTCCGCCTGGCTAAGAATGGTGGCGATCATGGAAGTGGTGGTGGTTTTGCCATGGCTGCCAGCTACCGCCACACCAAACTTCAAGCGCATCAACTCAGCAAGCAACTCACCACGCGGAATTACCGGGACGCCCTGCGAGCGCGCTTCCCGGTACTCAGGGTTTGCCGGATTCACGGCGGATGATACAACCACCACCTTGGCGCCGTTCACATTTCCCGCCGCGTGTCCCAGAAAAACGTGGGCGCCTAAACGCTCCAGGCGCTCTGTAATGGGCGTCGACCGCAGGTCGCTGCCGCTGATGGTGTATCCCAGATTCAGCAGGACCTCGGCGATACCGCTCATGCCAATTCCGCCGATGCCTACGAAGTGGATGTGTTGTGGCTTAAAGAACATCAGAACTTCCAACCCCAGTAACGTGGAGGGCAACTTTCTATTGTCGCAGCGAAGCTTCTTCCTTCTGGCGGAAAAAACCTAAAGGACCGTCTGTCTTGTGGATTCGTCCCGCTGCAGTGCGGGGACTTCGCGCTCCAGGAGGGAGGCCTTCTCGGATTCTCCATTGGGCCGGCGCAGGGCATTTGCGGGAGAGAACTCATGGCTGGGCCGCCTCACTCTCCAGGATATCCACCACGCGTTGTGCCGCACCGGGCTTGGCAAGGGCGCGTGCACGGGAAGCAATCTCCTGCAATCGTTCCGGCTCTGCAAACAGGTCCAGGACATCCTGAGCCAGCCGCACTCCAGTGAGTTCTGCTTGCTCCACCAGGCGCGCCGCGCCCGCCTTGGCCAGCACCTGCGCATTCTTGAGCTGGTGGTTATCCGCCGCTGCGGGAAAAGGAACCAGCAGCGCAGCACGGCCCGCCGCGCATAGCTCAGCCACCGCGCTGGCACCGCTGCGCCCCACAATCAGGTGCGCCTGTGCGAAGAGAGATGGCATGTCGTCGTGAAAGGCAAACACCTCTCCATCCAGTCCGGTTGTAGCAAAATCGCGAGCCACTTCAGCGGCTTCGTTGCGGCCAGCCTGGTGAAGTATGCGCATCGGTACGCCGCTTTCCTTCCATACCGGCCAGGCCTCCCGC
>CAZUAX010000136.1:0-2574 GCA_964618435.1 uncultured Solibacteraceae bacterium | reverse complement strand
CCTGCCGCCATCACCGGGCCGGCGACGTAGCCGCCCATGCTGAACAGCACATCGGGCTTGTAATCCCGGACTTCCTTCGCTGCCTGAAACACTGACCCTGGCAGCAGCGCCAGACTGCGCATCGCGTTCACCAGGCCCACACGGTTCAACCCCTGCACGCGCACGAAGCGGATGTCGAAGCCGGCATTCGGCGCCAAGCGTGCCTCCATGCCACTCTCCACACCCACGAATCGCACGCCGTGACCGCGGAGGCGCAGTTCTTCGGCCACCGCTAGCGCGGGGATTACGTGGCCGCCTGTGCCACCGCCGGTAATCAGAACACGATAAGGCATGGGTGCTAGGTGCTATGCTCGCTCACGCTCATCAACATCCCGAAACAGATCAGCATGCTTAACATCGAACTACCGCCATAACTGATCAGCGGCAACGGCAACCCCTTGGTTGGTGCGATGGCAAGCACCACGCTGATATTTACCAGCGCCTGGAAAAGAAACAGTGCAGTGATTCCCAATGCCAGGTAGCGGCCAAAGTTACTGTCGGAACGAAAGAAGATGCGGATGCCGCGCCAGGCAATCAACAGATAAAGGGCAACGAAGGCTAGCGCCCCCAGCATCCCTCCTTCCTCGGCAATCACCGCAAAGATGAAGTCTGTGTGCGACTCCGGAAGGAACAGCAGTTTCTGCTTGCTCTCCATGAACCCAAGCCCCCACACTCCGCCGGAGCCAACGGTGACGACGGATTGCCGCACCTGGTAGTTGGGGTCGCGATTGCCGCTTTTCTGGTACTCACGATAATGTGTGGCGAGAGAGGGAAGATACTTGTCCATCAGCTTAAGTTCGGGATCTACGAAGGCCGCTACACGCGCAACGCGATAGGGTTTCGTGGCGATGGAAGCACCCGTCCCCACAAAGGCGATTGCCAGAACCAGCGCAATGTATCGCCACTGGAGACCAGCCACAAAAAAAAGTACCGTTGCCGCCACCATCAAAACGGCCCCTGTGCCGAGATCACCCCAAGTAACGGCCGCGCCCAGGATCCCCACTACGATGGAAGCCGGCAATACCGTATGCCGGTCGTTGATCGCATTCATGCGCTTGGCGATAAAGTAAGCGCAAAAAAGCACCAGCGCGGGCTTGGCGAATTCAGAAGGCTGGATCTGCATAACGGGAAGCCGAAGCCAGCGGTGGGCGCGCGTATCCAGGATTGCGGCAGCTACCACCAGGGCCGTGGCAGACCCCATGGCAACAAAGGCCCAGGCAGGAGTATTCCACCGTCGGAAATCCATCCGCGCCAAAAGAATCAGCGCTGCCACCCCAAGCACGGCCGCACCAGCCTGGCGGCTGATGTAATACCATTCGCTTTTCGCCCGCAGTGCGCCCACAACGGAGCTCGCGCTGTAGCAGAAGGCGAGCCCAAGAATGAGCAGCGCCACGATGTAGCCGTAAAGGAGCCAATCCGGGTTGCGAGTCTTCGCCATGGCTAGCTTCCCCTTTCTTCCAGTTGCCGCACAATCTCTTTGAAGGTGCGGCCACGATCCTCAAAACTCATAAACTGATCGAAGCTGGCGCATGCAGGGGCCAGCAGTACAACCTCGCCAGATTCGGCTTCGCTTGCCGCAATTGCCACCGCATTCGCAATCGTGCCGCAGGGCTGGCAGGGAACGTCCGTGCCAATCTGATCTTCAATCAGCGGCGCAGCCTCGCCAACAAGCAGTGCCCGCCGCACCTTGCCGCGTAAAGCCTGGGCCAGCGGCCGGTAGTCGCTGTGTTTGTCCCGGCCGCCCAGAATCACCCAGAGCGGCGCATCAAAACTTGCCACGGCTTTCAGGGCCGCGTCCACATTGGTAGCCTTGGAGTCGTTGTACCAGCGAACGCCTGCTCGCTCCAGGACAAACTCCAGCCGGTGCTCCACTCCCGGAAAGGTGCTCACCCCATGGGCCACAGCCTCCGGTTCCGCCCCGGCCAACAGTGCAGCCAGCGAAGCGGCCATCACATTCTCAACGTTGTGCAGACCCGGTAGCGGAATCTGCTCACGGCGCAACAAGGCTTGCCCCTCGTACATCACCACGCCATTTTCCAGCCACATGCTGCGGCGGGAATCACTGGAAAGAGTGAACAGTTTCGCTTCAGCCGGGCCCGCGAAGCCGAAGCGCATCGCGGGCAGATTATCAGAATTCAGCACCGCGAAGGAACCTTCTGCCTGCTGCTCGAACAGTCGCTGCTTTGCGGCAAGGTAGTTTTCAAAACTATGGTGACGGTCCAGATGATCCGGTGTCACATTCAGACAGACGGCAATCTGAGCCTCCAGACTGCTGCTGGTCTCCAATTGAAAACTCGACAACTCCAATACGTTCCACTGCCCGGCGGCGGAACCCTTCACCATCCCGCAAACGGGTGCGCCGATGTTGCCACCCACCTGAGTGGCGATACCAGCGGTCCGCAGCAAGTGCGCGGAAAGGGCAGTAGTGGTGGTCTTGCCGTTGGTGCCCGTGATGCCAAGCACAGGGCCCTGCAGGAAAGCGGCAGCGAGTTCCACCTCACCAATCACGTCTACGCCCGCGGCACGCGCCTGCTG
>CAZUAX010000135.1:9204-11478 GCA_964618435.1 uncultured Solibacteraceae bacterium | reverse complement strand
CATGCCGTGGGAGAGGATGGCGTTGGCAATCCCACCTGGCTTGAGTCCATTGAATCGCAGATCATCGAAGGCGGCACGGGCGACTTCATTATGGTGGGTGGTGTGGGCAAGCCTTCGCTCACCACGGAAGTGCGCACGGTAGGCAAGGAGATGTACTGGCAGACTGGCGGCGAGACGGTGACGCGCAACAGCGGACGTTACAACTGGTGGGGCCGCGACCCGGAATGGAAGGACGAGCTCGGCTTTCGGGGACCCAAGGATGTCGAGAAGCCTGTGGGTGAATGGAACGTCCATGAGATCATCGCCGATGGCGACAAGATCACCTGCATCCTAAACGGGACGGTGGTGAACTACGGGTATAACTCCTCGCACACGGCGGGCAAGATCCAGATCCAGTCAGAGGGCGCGGAGTTGTTGATCCGTCGCGTGGAACTGCGGCCGGTTACCACCAGGCCGGAGCCGCGGAGCCCGGACGCGCCGTAGCTGCGATGCCTGTCCGGGGTAGTAGATAAGCTATTCGTTGGCGCGCGCGGAGGCAGCGGTTTCTCATCCTCCGCGCAGCGCACCTTCACAGCGGGCAGTTGCTCAAATCCCTTCCGCCGATACGATGGTTGTTGTCCTTTGCCGCTGTTCTCCTCTGCCTACAGCCCCGCGAACGGCGAAGCCGCGGAGCCCGCGAGATAGACGGGCGCTCCGAACATGCTCTCCGTCACCCCCGCCGCGCCAGCCAGGATCAGCAGCACCAGGATCAACAGCAGCAGTTTCCACGTAACCTTGCCGGAGCTTGCCATGCGGGCAAGACGGCGCTCTCTTCGCGTCGGTTTGGCTAGCCGTCTCATGCTTCTATTGTTTCGCAGCGTCGGCTAGGATGCTATCCACTGTCGCTGCCGCCATCGGATGGTAGCCCGCTCGCGCCTTCTGGTAAATCGCTTTTGCGCGCACTCTGCCCTCTGGCGTCTTCACCAGTTCCTCGTAGAGCGGCTTAAGGAACTTGCGGCGACCCACCTCAATCAGGAAGCGTTCCACGCTTGGGTTAGCGGGGCTGTAGCCATTGCGAACGGCCATCAGCAACCACTGGCTCAGCACTTCCGAGTTCCTGGTATTGGTGAGCCGGAAGGCTTCGTCCAGGGCCTGCATTTTCGCGGTGCCCACTTCCTTGGGCAGCGCGCGCAGGAAGCGCAGTTGCTGCAGGCTGTTCCAGTCCCTGAAGGCCAAGGCCCGGGCTTGTTTTCTTCCCTCGGCAAACTCTGCCGCCTCGCGGTTTACCGATTCCAGCAGAGTGGACGTGGGGATGGGATGTCCCTGCGGCAGGCCCGGCTCCGTTAGCCAGGCCATCACGGGAACCTTGGTCTCCAGGCCCGGGTTCACGCGGAACAACTGGTCCTGGAGGTAATTCAGGAATTCCTGGGTCGTAATGCTCCGGAAGGAGTTTAAGGAGAAGTAGCTGCTCAGGAAATCATCAAAGGCTTCGCGTCCCACGGCCTGCTCGATGGCCGTGAGGAACAGAGCCCCCTTCTCATAGGGGACACTGGTGAAGCCCTCGTCCGGGTCGCGGCCAGCCAGGTCGACGTACAGGACCTGGTCTTTGGCTGGCAAGGTGGCCATTTCTTCCAGAAGTTCGTTGTAGGCCAGAACCGCCTCCAGGTCAGCGCGCTCCTTGCCGTATAGATCCTCAATGATGCGGCGCTCAAGGTATACGGTGAAGCCTTCGTTCAGCCAGAAGTCGCGCCATGTGGCATTGGTCACGAGGTTGCCGCTCCAGGAGTGGGCGAGTTCGTGGGCCACCAGCGCGACAAGGCTCTTGTCGCCGGCGATCACCGTGGGCGTGGCAAACGTGAGGCAAGGGTTCTCCATGCCGCCAAAAGGAAAGCTCGGCGGCAAAATCAGCAGGTCATAGCGGCCCCAGCGGTAGCGTCCGAAGCGCTTCTCCACCACCTTGATCATCTCTTCGGTATCTTCAAACTCACGTGCGGCGGCATTTAGCATAGAGGGCTCCGCATAGATGCCGGTTCGTCCGCGGATGCGGCGACGATTCCCATTGCCTTCCTCGTCCGGTTCCGCATTGTTGGTGGCTTCCTTACGCACTTCGGGATCGATGTTGGCAAACGCAAGGTCACCCACAGCCAGCGCGATTAGGTAGGCAGGAATTTTGCGCTGCTGCAGGAATCGGTACTCGGTGATGTTGCTGTCTTCCTTGAGCTCCGCGTCCTTGTCTTTCTCGTCCTCTTCCTTGGGGCCTTCCATGGTGGCGCTCATCACGGCTACCAAGGGCTT
>CAZUAX010000135.1:0-9104 GCA_964618435.1 uncultured Solibacteraceae bacterium | reverse complement strand
AGAGAGAAATCCGTTTGCGCCCATTGGTCAATGCGGTTCTCGGTGGAGTACTCTACCTTCTCGATTTTCAGGTCGCGGGTATCCAGCAGCAAGGGAGCGAGGTCGCCGGGGCCGCGGTCAAGATGCAGCCGCGACGTACCCTTCAGCACCTTGCGCTGGAAGTCGATGTCAAGGTCGAGGTGGACGTGGGAGACGGCCCACTCCTCTGGCTTCGAATATGAGTGCAGGTCCAAGTGGGCGTTGGGGTTCTGGAGGTCAAACATTGCAGTCTTTCGAGAGCATCCGCCCAGCAGAAGCAGCAGGCTCATCGCCACCAGGCAGAGCGCACCGCGCGACGCATTACGGAACATGAGGGGGAGTGCCATCTCTACCATGGTAGTGAAACGTCGCAGCCTGGGTAAGATTACAGCGGACAGGACAACAACGGGAAGGAATCCAGCGAACACTAAGTTTTTGTGGTTTCGTAACGAAGGGGCTGTCGAAACCAGCCAGGTTACTTCGTCAACCCAGTGAACCGGAGCCAGTTTATCGCGTTCCGGACGAACACAACCAACCAAAGGAAAGATGGAGAATCACAAGATGCGATACATTCTGTTGATCTACGGCGTGGAGAGCGACTGGACATCCATGGGCCAAGAGGAAATGGAGCGCGTTTACCGGGCGCACATGGCGTATGAGCAAGAAATGCGAACTGCGGGCGTCTACGTGGGCGGGGCGGAACTGAAGCCGAGCATCGAAGCCACTACCGTGCGCTTTGAGCACGGCAAGCCGCGCAACGTGGACGGGCCATTTGCGGAGACCAAGGAGCAACTCGGCGGTTACTACGTGATTGAGGCTCCAGATATGGAGACGGCGCTGCACTGGGCGTCGAAGATGCCCGGCTGCGAGCACGACTGTGGCGTGGAAGTGCGGCCTCTGGGGATGGGAGCGTAACAGGCCGCGATGGTTCTGGGACGCATCATCGACGAGGTGTATCGGACGGATGGTCGGCGCGTGCTGGCCGGCCTTATCCGCCTGACCGGCAATTTCGACGCAGCCGAGGACGCACTGCAGGATGCCTGCGCGAAGGCACTGGCGGTGTGGCAGCGCGAAGGCATCCCCGCGAATCCGGGCGCATGGCTGAATACGGTTGCCCGTCGTGCGGCGCTGGACCGCCTGCGGCAGAAACCGTCTGTTGAACTGCCGGAGGATTTGGCGGTGCCTGCGCAGGAGTGGGTGGACCCGGAACCGATCGAAGACGATCGTCTGCGCTTGCTGTTCACGTGCTGCCACCCGGCACTGACGCCTACCGCCCAGGCAGCCCTGGCGCTGAAGACGCTCGGGGGCCTGTCCACACGCCAGATCGCCCGTGCCTTCGTGGAAACCGAAAGCACCACCGCGCAGCGCCTCGTTCGCGCCAAGCGCAAAATCAGCGAGGCGGCGATTCCCTATGAAGTGCCCGCCAAAGAGGATCTGCCCGCGCGCACAACGGCGGTGTTGGGTGTCATCTACCTGATCTTCAATGAGGGTTATGCGTCCGCGGACGCCCCGTCGCTATTCCGACCGGACCTCGCCCGCGAGGCCATCCGGCTGGCGCGCATGACGGTGGCGTTGCTGCGGGAGCACGCAGAGGCCGAAGGCCTGCTTGCCTTGTTGCTGCTTACCGATGCCCGTCGCGCAGCAAGGCTAACGGCGGAGTGCGAACTGGTGACCCTTGATGAGCAGGACCGTTCACTTTGGGATCGCGCACAGATCGCCGAAGGCCAGCGCATCCTGGATGAGGCCGTCCGGCTGTGTGCTCCGGGCCCCTATCAGACTCAGGCCGCCATCGCCGCGCTGCATGGTGCTTCAACCACCGCCGCGGAAACAGATTGGCCGCAAATCGCCGCGCTTTACCAGGCTCTGCTGCGCTGGACGCCTACGCCGGTGGTGGAGCTGAATGCGGCCGTGGCGCTTGGGTTTGCCACCCGCATGGAGGCAGCCCTGGAATGGATTGCACGGATTGAAGCATCCGGTTCACTCGCCGGCTATCACCTGTTGCCCGCTGCGAAAGCGGGCATACTCCGTCGCCTCAGCCGGCACTCGGAAGCGGCCAGTGCCTATGCCCGCGCCCTCGAACTGGCATCGAGCCCCGTTGAACAGCGCTACCTTCGCAGGTGCCTTGATAGATGCCTGCCGGAGTCTTGATCCAGATCGCCCTTGGCTGGACCAGCGCGCAGCGGCCACAGGTTCGATCCCAGGGGATGATCCGTTAATCCGTCCCAGCTTCTTCCATAGCCACGTCGCCGAAGGCTTCCAGTTGCGAACGCAGCACGGACGCGTCCCCTGCCACTACGATGCTGTAGTCTTCCGGACGGAAGTAGCGGGCCGCGGTTTCGTTCAGCATTTCCAGGCTGACGGCGGCTACGCGGTCAACGTAACGTTCCAGGTAGTCGTCGCCCAGCCCCAGCAGCTTGATGGCTGAGATCTGGTTCGCCAAAGACGAATGGCTTTCGAGACGCAGCACAAAGGTGCCGTTGAGGTAGTTGCGGATACTGTGCAACTCCGAGGTGGGGATGGGTTCGGATTCCAGGCGGCGCATCTCATGTTGGAGTCCTCGGATGGCGTCGCCGACGCGTTCCATGGAAACCTGCGTGGAGAGCGACACCATGCCGTGTTCCATGAGCGCCATCATCGAACTTGACACGTGATAGGCCAGGCCCTGCTTCTCGCGGATTTCCATGAACAGCCGCGAACTCGCGCCGCCGCCGAGCAGGGTGTTCAGCACAGTAAGCGGAAAATAGTCCGGGTGATTGCGGGCAATGGCGGGACGGCCCATGCGGACTTCGGCCTGGACGGAGCCGGCACGGTGGATGAGCATTACGCCAGGCTGGCGCCCATTGCTGGGGATGCCGGTGGAGGCTGGCGCGGTGGGGTTTTTCCATGCGCCAAAGTTGGCTTCCAGCAAGGCCAGCAAACTGCCGGTCTCCGGGAGGTCGCCCACCAACACAAGCACACCTTCGCGCGGACCAATGCGGCTGGCCCACATGCTGGTGAGGTCAGAGCGCTCAAGGGCCGCGATATGTTCGGGGTCCGGGCTGGTGACAGAGTAAGGATGCTCGCCGAATACGTCCTGGTAGAGTCGCGCATCGGCCCAGTAGCCGGCTTCGGAACGCTCCACCAACAGTTCCTGGATGCGGTTTTGCTTATGCAGGGCCAACTCGTCTTCCGGATACACGCTATCGAGCAGACACTCCGCAAAGAGCCCGACGAAGGGTTCGAGATTGTCCTCCAGCACGGTGCCGGAGCCGACGAAGAAATCGTCCGAGGCGGAGAAATGCATGCTCGCGCCCAGCATTGCAGTGGCATCGGCAAGTTCGCGGGCCGAGTGGCGGCTGGTGCCGTCAGAAAGCATGCCGCAGAGCGTTTCGGCGACGCCGGTGCGATGAGCGGGGTCCACGCGATTGCCGCCGGCGATGCCCAGGCGCAGGCTCACAGAGGGAAAGCGGGTGTCGCGCAGGAGCACGACGGGCAAACCATTGCTGAGGGCGTACTGTTCAAAGTGCGGGATACGCACCACGGGCAGGGATGGCGCGATGGGGGGGGTGGAGCGATTGGAAATGGTCACTATGCGTTCCTCCCGGCCATGGCCATTGCCGCGGGCCGCACTTCCAGCGCCGCCAGGCATTCCCTGCGGAAGAGGCGGGCCGCCAGATCCTGGATTTCCGCGGCCTCCACCCGAAGGAGGCGGTGCAGATCATCGTTCACCAGACCCGGATTGCCATCGAACAACTCATAGCGGCCTAAGGTCATGCCACGGCTGAGGCAGCTTTGCATTTGCGAGACACGGCTGGAGCGGAGCATCGCACGGGCGCGGCGCATCTCGTCTTCCGTCACGCCATCGGTAGCGATGCTGGCAAATTCCGCCTCCACCTGGGCGCACAACTCTTCCGGGGAGACGGCAGGGTTGTGGAGGAGGAACAGGGAATACCGGCCAGGGTCGCGATAGTCGATGCTGGAGGCGAAGGGCCAGCCCAGCGCGGCTTCAAATTGAATGACGCTTTGCTTCTCTTTGACGAGAGCCTGAAAAAGACGGCAGCTCTCGCCGGAGGTAAGAACCATGTCCAGCAGCACCAGTGTGAAGTAGTCGTCACTGCGCCGGGCAGGGCCGGGATACCCCAGGATGAGCGCGGGAACCTGGGCGAGCGGGTCCTCCACCATCTGCCATGTGGATTCCGTCTGCACTGGCTCAGAGAGGGAACGGCGGTTGGGTTGCGGCTGGGCGGGGATATCTCCGAAGTATTCCTCGACCAGACGGCGAGCCTCCGCGGACTCGAAATCGCCAGAGATGGTAAGCACCGCATTGTTGGGAGCGTAATAGGTGCGAAAGAAAGCATGGACGTCTTCGACGCTGGCGGCGTCGAGGTCCTCGAAACTGCCGATCAACGAGTGGCTGTTCTGCCAGTTGCGATAGGCCACCTCGGGCCAGCGCTCCAGCAGTGCCGTGGCGTAGGGCTGGTTATCGAAGCTCATCAGGCGCTCTTGCTTCACGGCGTCACGCTGGTTGTCGAGGTTGTCCTGGGTGACGGCAAGGCCGCGCATGCGGTCTGCTTCCAGCCAGAGGCCGAGGGCGAGTTGGGTGGAGGGCAGCACCTCGAAATAGTCAGTGTAGTCCCAATGCGTAGACCCGTTCATAGTGCCGCCATTGGACTCAATCCACTGGAAGTGCATCCCCTTCGGCGCATTCTCTGAGCCCTGAAACATCATGTGTTCAAAGAGATGGGCAAAGCCGGTCTTGCCTTCCACCTCCACGCGGCTGCCTACGTCGAAGAGCAGGTAGACCGCGACCACCGGGACGGAAGTGTCGCGCGAGAGCACCACGCGCAGGCCATTGGCGAGCGTAAATCGCTCAAAGGGAATCGGGAAATCTTTCACAGATGCAGGTCCTGAAGGGGAGCCTGCGCAATTGACTTTGCGGAGGCTATGTATCCCAAGGGTACCATGCGCGGGCGTGGGGGAATGGAGCCTAAGCAAGTCGACCGAGGTGCTTGCCGGGGTTCACCCTAAAAACCCGAACTGGGTACCGGAATGGCGATTTTTCTCTCACGCCGGGGGAGGGCACACCGATATGGGGTTGTGAAAGAGAACGCCGCTCCCGGGCGCAATCAGGGAGTCCGGCAGGATGCCGGAACAAATTACTTCAACAGGACGGATTATCCATGTCGACTTCGATTGTTACCAACGTAGCATCCTTGATTGCGCGCGAAAACTTGCGCGTCACCAATGAATTTCAGGGCCGTACGATCAACCGCTTGACGTCGGGCCTGCGCATCAACAACTCCGGCGACGACGCGGCGGGCCTGGCTGTGGCCAACCGCTTCCGCAGCGACATCACGGAGCTGAGCCAGGGCGTACGAAACGCCAATGACGGCTTGTCGAAACTGCAGATCGTTGACGGCGGCTTGAACAACATCTCGCAGATTCTGGATCGACTGAAGACACTGGCCACCCAGTCTGGATCGGGAACCTTCACGGGTGACCGGGCTACGCTGAACAACGAGTACAACGCATTGCTGACGGAAATCAACCGGCAGGCATCGAACATCGGGCTGGTGTCTGGTGGCGTGAACAATACGAACATCGCGGTGTATGTGGGCGGCGGCAGCAGCCAAGCCAATGCGCGGGTGGATATCGACCTGAGCGGCGCGTCCAACCGGGTGGATGCGACTGGTCTTGGGGTGGGTGGCACCCAGGTGGTGAATGGTGGCGTGAGTTTCGGAACGGTGGACCTGCGCGCCACCTCAGCTTTCCTGGACAATGCAGCCGGGAGGCAGGACCTGACCTTAAACCTGTACGACTCCACCCTCGGGACCACGGTGACGAAGACGGTTTCGATTGCCGGGAAGACGGGTGGCATTACCGGAGAGGAAGTGCTGCGCCAGGTGAATGAGTCGCTCAACAGTTTCGGCATCACGGCGGCGCAGGACACCGCTGGGGCGCTAACGCTATCGAGCAGCCGGGTCTTCAGCGTGACTTCCAGCGCGGTGAGTGGTGGCGGCAACGCCGCAGTGAGCACACTGTCTGGCACCGCGACGGCCATCAATAGCGCGAATTACAACTTCACGGTGGCAACGTACACCGCGGACGCGTCCGCGCAGAGCTTCACGCTGCAGAACGCAAGCGGCGCGGTGAATGTGACGCTGGCGGCCACCGATGTTTCCGCCAACATCATCAGCGCCATCAACACGGCTGCTGCTTCCATTGGAATCCAGGCAGTCGCGAACAATGGCAGCAATGGATTTTCGATCCAGAGCAGCACAGACTTCAGCCTGACGCTGACAGATGCGGGCGGCACGGGTGGTTTGGGCCTCACCGGCACCGCGGCAGCGGGCGCCACCGTGGGAGGCGCGGCGACGGTGACGGCAGGTGACACTTCGGCATCTGCAACCGGCAACGCGCTGGCGGCAATCGCGGCCATCGACAAGGCGATCACCGCACTTGGCCAAGTGCAGGGCAAGGTGGGTACTTCGCAGAACAAGCTGCAGTACTCGGTGCAACTGGCGCAGAGCCAAATTTCGAGTTTCTCGGCTGCCGAATCGCGCATCCGGGATGCGGATATCGCACTCGAAGCGTCCAATCTCACCAAGGCACAGGTGATGCAGCAGGCATCGCTGGCCGCGCTGGCCCAGGCCAACTCGGCGCCGCAGGCCGTCCTGGCACTGCTGCGGGGTTAGTAAACCGAAACCGCTTCCCGCGATGAGTGAGGGGAAGCAGAACCAATCCTCCGGCGGGGTGGAGAAGGGGAATTCCCTACTTCCACCCCGCCTCTTTTTGTTCTGGGTCCCTTTTCGTTTTGGGCCACTTTTCGTTTTGGCTAAAGAGATTCGGCGCGCTACCGATGAGTTTCCATAGGCGTCGCTACGCACGATGAAGGCCACAGGCCAAGCGAAACTCAACAGGCCGGCAGCGAGGGAGGAAGTATGGGAAGCACCAGCATATTTACGGGATCCAGTAGCTATTCCCAGGACTTCGTGCAGGTGATCGAGCGCAGCATGGCGATTGCGGAATTGCCGTTGCTGCAGTTGCGACAACAACGCATCCGCACGGATGGGGAGCAAGCGGCGGTGACGGAGTTGCAGGGGCGATTTCAGAGCCTGAAGCTGGCTTTTGATGACATTGTTACGCGCGCGAATGCTACGCAGTTGACCGCCAGTTTTTCCGCCAGCGGCATTGGCACCGCAACCATCGGAGACGGTGCGCAGAAGGGGGCGTTCACGCTGGAGGTCTCCAGCCTGGGGAACTTCACAAGCTTTCTGTCGGGTTCTGCGGTGCTGGACCCGGGTACAGAGGGGCTGGGTATGGAAACCACCAAAACTCTGGTGGTGGACGGCGTAGAAACCACACTGACACTGGAGTCGAACACCCTGCGGGGGTTGGCCGATGCCGTCAATGCCAGCAGTGCGGGGTTGGCTGCGAGCATCATTAATGTCTCCAGCACCAGCACCGCCAGTTACAAGCTGGTTCTGCAGGGCAGCAAGCTGGGCAACCAATCGATTGAGCTTCGTGACGGCGATGCCCTAGGCGTGAATCTGCTGGAGGCGACTGCGTTGCAGGAAGGCCAAAACGTCAGCTACAAGGTGAACGGGGTGGCAATCAGCGGTGAGAGCCGCAGCGTGACGCTAGCCCCAGGTGTGGATGTGCAGTTTACAGAGACGACCACGACGGCGGTGACGCTCACGGTAAGCCGGAACAGTTCGGCGGTGTCGGACGCAATCCAGTCGATGGTGGCGCAATACAACCTGGCGAGCGGAAAACTGAATGAACACCGGGGAGCGGCTGGGGGAGCGCTGCAGGGTTCCAGCAGCATCTCGACACTGGGGCAGGTGCTACGCAGGATCACGTCCTTCAGCGCGTCTGAAGGGGACTTTCGCAGCGCTGCCGATATCGGACTTCGATTCGATGATCAAGGCAATCTGTCATTTGACAGCACCGCGCTAAGCGGCTTGACAGAGGAGAAGCTGGACGGCCTTCTTAGCTACCTGGGCGACGCTACCGGAAAAGGCTTCCTTGGTGCTGGTTTGAATGCGTTGCAGGAAGCGACAGGTTCAGAAACGGGCATCCTGACCACTGAGAAGAATGCCATTGCGGCCCGGTTGACGCGAAGCGACAGACAGATTCAAGACACGCAGGAACGGCTGGATCGCATGGAGAAGGACCTTCGTGACCGGTTCGCGATTGTGGATTCCACGATTGCCGCGCTGCAGCAGCAGGCTCTGTTTATCAACAACATGTTCGAAGCCATGCGCATCTCCCAACGTACGTACTCCAGCTAACATACTTGAAACGGCCCTGTTTCATGGAGGGCTTGATGGTTGGGGAGGCAGTGTGAAGAAACCTTACGAAGAACAAATATCCACGCTGCTGAGCGGTGGTGTGGATGCGCCGATACGCCTTGTGAGTGCCGGCCCTGTGGATGATTTGGACGAGGAGATGGATCCACCGGAGCAGGCCCATTCCCTGCCGCGCTTGCGCGCACGGTTACTGGAAGCACTGAATCGTGAGGACTTTCCTACCATCCAACGGGAACTACCGCAGTATCAGGAACTGCTGGAAGAAGCCGCCCGCTCCGGCACAATGAGCCCCGAGCGACAGGCGCGCCTGGAAAGTGAGCACCAGCGATTTCATGAGCAACTGCGCGCAACCCTGCTGACCGCCAGAATCTCGCTGCGTCTGGAGATTGAGCGCGTAAGGGCATCCCGCCAGTACACATCGGGATCGGATGCTCACGAAGCGATTGACCTCCATGGCTGACAACGAGCAGCAAGTTCTCTTTTCCCTGAATGGTAAAATCGAGATCGAGACCTGATTTCCCGGAGGGCGACGAAGTTTTGTGTCCTTAGCCGGGATCATCGGACAATCGAGCGTTTCGCGGCACTGAGCATGATGACCACGGCACATCACGTCCTCGTCAGAAAGACCTTCGCGAAAGTGCTGCCTTTTTCCAGAGAAGCGGCTGAACTTTTCTACCAACGCCTGTTTGAACTGAACCCCAATCTTCGTCCGCTATTCCCTGCAAATACCGAATACCAGGGTCGCATGCTGCTGCAGACCCTCGCCGTGATTGTGAAGAGCGTGGACCGGTTGGA
>CAZUAX010000134.1:0-11702 GCA_964618435.1 uncultured Solibacteraceae bacterium | reverse complement strand
CGCATATCCGTGTGCTGCCAGCAAAGCCTCTGGCGCTTCGCTGCGCTGATCGCCCATCAGCGTACGCAGGGCCAGTGCATTCGTCGCAGAGAGAGCATCCGCATCGTTAGTGAAAGATACGTAGCAGGCATCGGCGTAGGGAGAGACGCGCTCAATCCGGCTTTGCCACTCCACCAGTTGGAGCGTGGTGTACTGGTATGCCTCATCCACGAAGCGGGTCTCATGGTGTTCCCATTCCTTATGCCACAAGGCCCGGTTGTGTCCGTGCAGCCGGAAGTAGGCGATGGGAGAGGTAAGTTCGGCAGATGGTCCTGCGGCACGCACGTGATGAGGAAGGTCTACATTCACGTAGCCCACCTTGTAGTCAATCAGCACCCCTTGTGCCTCAGGGAACTGCCAGCTGGAGTGGCGGAACTCCGCCACCAGCGGGAACTCGCCGAAGGCCCGGCGCAGAGCAAGGAACGAACGCTTGTTCTCCTCGGTGAACTTGAAGACCCAAGGAAACTGCATCACCAGACAGCCGAGTCGCCCGGCGGCATGGAGAGGGCGCAGGCCCACGCAAAACTGCTCCACGAGCGCGGGATCGAGGCTTCGTTCGTGAGTGAAAATTCGATGGAGCAGGGGATTGAATCGGAAGCGGGGATGCTCCGCCACCCGGTGCGCCCACACCGCCATTGTTTCCGGCCGCGGAAACTGCCATTGTGTTTGCCGTAACTCCGCGCTATCGAAGTAGCGAGCGAAAAACTCAATCCCCGCAGCGTCGCTAAAAGGCTTTCCGTAGAACGATTGCTTCCAATCCGGATGCTGCCAATCGGATGGAAATACGGTAGGTAGGGCAGGCTGATGATTTGTCATTTCGCTTTTTCTTCCCTTGCCTGATCTTCGCTCTCTATTCGCTTTCTGTCAAGCAAAAAATGCAGAAATGTTTCGAAGGACTCCGGCGTCGCGACCCTTCCAAGATTGAGGTTGGCCGCTCGATAGCAGGTTGGTGGCCACATTTCGATATGCTGGATAGCTTATGGCTCGGCGCAATGTTTTCCTCATCACACTCATTTTCGTGATTTTCTTCGTCATTTCTTTGCTGACGAACGTGATGGGAGCCATCATCCCGGAAATCATCACCAGCTTTTCTGTGAGCTACAAGATGGCGGCGCTGTTGCCGTTTGCGTTCTTCCTCGCATACGGTTTGCTGTCGATTCCGGGCGGCATGATGGTGGAGGCATGGCAGGAAAAGCGGGTAGTCATCCTGTCGTTTCTGCTGGGTCTTTGCGGTGCCCTGCTCTTCGCACTGGTGCCTCGCTATGGTGTTTCCCTGCCCTCGCTCTTCCTGATTGGAGCAGGCATGGCGATCATTCAGGTAGCAATTAACCCGTTGCTGAGGGTGGCGGGCGGTGAAGAACACTTCGCTTTCAACTCCGTGATCGGACAGCTGGTGTTTGGTGTGGGCGGCTTCGTAAGTCCGCAGATCTACAAATATGTCGCCGAGCCCACGGACAACCGGGACCCTCTGCAGGCGATGCTCGGCAGCATGGTGCCGGACGCGCTACCCTGGGTGTCCGTCTATTGGGTCTTTGCGGCCAGCTGCGCGGTAATGATGGCGGTGGTGTTGGTGTCTCGCTTTCCCAAGGTGGAGTTGAAGGAAGACGAGAAGGTGGGCGCGATGTCCACCCACCTTTCGCTACTGAAGAAGCCCATGGTTTGGGCCTACTTCGTAGGCATCTTCTGTTACGTGGGTTCTGAGCAGGGCACCGCGAACTGGACCTCGCAGTTTCTATCGAGCTATCACGGGCTTGACCCCCAAACCGCTGGCGCCGATGCTGTCTCGTCGTTCTGGTTTCTGATGAGCGTGGGCTGCCTATTGGGACTGGGCGCGCTGAAGATCTTCGATAGCCGTAAGGTTTTGATCGGATTTACGGTAGGAGCCCTGTTGAGCCTTACGGTGGGCCTGATTGCTCCCGCGGAAATCGCCCGATGGGCACTGCCGATGGTAGGCTTTTTCGCCAGTGTCATGTGGAGTGTGATTATCTCGCTCGCACTGAATTCCGTGGCCGAGCATCACGGCAGTTTCGCGGGCATCCTGTGCACGGGGATCTTGGGCGGCGCGGTGATTCCCGTCATCGTGGGCGCCATTAGTGACGAGTTCGGCAGCCTGCGTGTGGGAATGTGCTTCCTTTACCTCACCTTTGGCTATGTGCTGGGCATCGGGTTCTGGGCGAAACCTCTCGTGAACAACGAAACCATCTCCAGCCGAAAGGCGAAGGCACTGGAAGCAGGCGCCTAAGGGGAAAGAAAAGCAAAGCGCTTCGGCCGCCAGGCGAGAAGTGAACGCAGCCTAAGACTTACCGGTAGCGACCGCGTTTGAGAGCTTTGTCTGTTGCTGCTCTTTTCGGGAAGCTTCGCGCTGCTCAGCCATGCTTTGTTCGTCGATGGGACGCAGCACACGCCACGTGTACATCATGCGCCCTACCACGGTAACGGTGCCGAGCACGGCAATCACCCACAAAACGGGAGCCATTTTGTTGAACAGCGCGCCGATGATCATCAGCACCACACGCTCAGGGCGTTCCATGAAGCCCACCTTGCATTGCGGCAGTTCATTTTCCGCACGCGCCCGCGTGTAGCTGATCATCACGGAAGCCATCATCACAATCGCGGTAAGCACCACGTACGTGCTCCGATTGGCATTGCCGTAATAAACCAGTAAGCCGATGAGCAGCACAAGGTCGCTGTAGCGGTCTATCACCGAATCAAAGAAGCCGCCGAAGCGGGTCACCTGGTTAGTGCGCCTCGCGACGCGACCGTCCACCATGTCGAAGATGCCGGCGCCGATAATCACCAGGCCCGCTTGCCAGAAGCGTCCGGTACCCAGCATCCAAGCGGCCACGCCGTTGATCACCAGCCCGATGAAAGTGAGTACATTGGGGTGAATCCGGGAAAGCGCCAGCGCCTCAACAATACGGACCAAAAGCCAGTTACAGGTTCTTCCGATAGCGCTGGTGTAGGTCATGGCAATAGAACCGGGAGGATTACTCCGCGTCGTGCACCGTCTTCAGAGATAGCACTTCCATCTCGCGCACGCCACCGGGAATCCGAATGGTAACCACGTCGCCAACTTCCTTGTTGAGGAGGCTTTTGCCAATGGGAGAACTTGTGGAGATCAGCCCGTTGTTTACGTTTGTCTCTTCGGATGTGGTCAGCCGGTAGGTGACTTCCTCATTCTTGTCGAGGTCCATCAAAACGACAGTGGAGCCAAGGCCGATGCGGTCTCTGGGGATCTTGGTCATGTCGATCATCGACAGTTCCCCCAAGCGCTTCTTCAACTGGCCAAGGCGCGCATCCACAAAGGACTGCCGTTCCTTGGCAGCGTGGTATTCCGCATTCTCACTCAGGTCACCATGCGCACGAGCCTTGGCGATCTCTTTTGGCAACTCCGTGCGCAACTCATAGTCCAGAGCGGCGATCTCTGCCCTTAACTTGTTTTTGATATCTTCCATGCCGGCTCAACACAGACCTTATAGTGGCCTCAATCGTTTATTGTACCCCGGTTAATCCCGCCAAAACGGAAGGGGCGGCAAGAGTCCCTGGAGGAATCTTGCCGCCCCGGTTGTGACTGTTCGCCTGTAGCGTCGCCACTCGTTGCGTCGGCGCGATGCTGTCTACTGGATGAGGATCTTGCCTGCGCTCGAATCCACGCCGCCAATGCTGATCACAATGTCGCGCTCTCCGGCGGGAATCCCCGCTGGAATCGCAACGTTCACCTGATAGAGGCCCACGAAACCAGATGCCAGTCCGCTAAATTGCACCGGTGCCGGCGTGCCGTTGATCAGCACGGTAGGGGCAGCCTCAGTGTTGTAGAGGGGGGCGGCAGGAGTCGCCACTCCGGTAGGAGGATTCCCCCCAGCTATCGGACCCAAGCCATTGGCGAATAATTCCAGGACATCCCCAGCCTGTACCCGCCGATTTGACCCGTGCAATCCGATGCGCTGCCCATTGCGGAAGATCTCCGCCGCAATCAGCCGGAGTCCGGTGCCAGCTTCCGTGTACTGGAACAGGCCAGGCGAGTAGGCATTCAGCGCCACTTCGCGGACCTGGGTGGAAATATCCCCGAGATTCACCTTCACCACCGCGCTTGCCTTGCCCGCAAACTCCCAGGGAATCTGTAGATTCACCTGCTGAGGGCTCACAAAGAGCAGCGCACCCGGTTGGCTCACCGTGCGGTCTCTGCTATCCAGGGAGACATTCACCTCTCCAAGGGCAAGCGGAAGTGGAACCTGGCTTGCGCCCAAGGTAGCCGTCCCTAGATTGACACCGAAAATGGAAACGAGGCTGCCCGGAGCCACCGCACGGCCTGCCGTGAATCCCGCACCCTCCACAATGCCGCCCTGGTTCACTACCGGGTCGCCGATTGCGCGTAGCAGGAAGGTAGCCTTTACTCCTCCCGGATTCGGGTAGGTGGCTTCCACAATCTGGTCGCCTACATTGGGGCCCAGCCGGAAGCGCCCTTCCACAATGCCGTAATCGTCGGTGGGGCCGGTATCCCTAAGGAAAGTGGCTCCGCCGCTCACGACAGTCCAGGTGATGGTCGCGCCTTCAATGGGCAAACCGCGACAATCGGTAACCTTCACGGACAGAGGACGAACATACTCCTCGTTGGCAATCCCCGTTCCGCCATCGCCCAAAGGGATGATGTTACACGGCGCAAAATCGCCCGCGATGTAGAGGTAAGGAATCTTGACGTCGGGAATTTCGTTAGGGTCCTCGCTAGAGCCACGAACCAGAATCACTCCATCGTAGAAATCCAGGGCGTTAGGCACATTGCCCGATAGCCGGAAGGTAACATCAATGAATTGGCCGGATGGCACATCAATGGGACCGGGAAGCGTCCATTGCACGGGGCTGTTCTGGTCAATTGTCCCGCCATAGGCTTCGCGTTCAAAGGTAAGCCGCAACGGGATGTTGAAATCGTTCCTGATGCTGATGGTGCGCTCGATGCCTTGTGCCAGATTCTGTGACGTTACCTCGCCAAAGTCCAGAGTTTGCGGACTCATGGTAATCACGGAATCCACCGCCCAGCGGGCCTGCACCTCGCCTCCTCCCATGGCCACGTTATAGGCCGGCTCCAGGACACCGGTATCCAGATTACGGTCAAAGGTGTTCAGATCCTCACCCGCGTTCACAATGGCAGATTTCACTCGCTCCGCATCGAAGAACGGGAGCGCTTGCGAGTCCAGAACAAGCGCGGCCACCCCAGCCACCAGCGGCGCCGAAAAACTGGTGCCGCTCAGTACGGTGTAGCCTGATGCGTCAAAGAGAGGGCTATTCGGGTCCACGGTCTGCGTTGCGGTGTAAATGTTTTCGCCCACGGCAGTAATCTCTGGCTTAATGAGCGGAAAACCGATATTGGGTCCGCGAGAACTGAACGTGGTAAGGACGCCATCAATCGTTCCGTCGTTGTTCACATCCTTATCGACGTCCCTGCTGCGCAAGGTGGGGTTCAACGTGGCATCCGCCCGGCCATTGCGACCGTTCAGAAAACTCAGCAAGGCTGCTCCATCACTGCTTCCAATCAGCCCCGCCGCTATAGGGACTGCGCGCAATCCCCCTGGCGTAAACACTTCGTCGGAACCGTCATTCCGGTAAAAGACAACCGCAGCCGCTCCCGCCGCCCTCACATTCTCAGCCTTTGTGGCAAAGGTGCACTGGCCAGACCCACGAGCGACAAAGGCGATTGCGCCGTTCATTGAGCCCGCAGGAAGCGCCGAACAGGCGTTGCCATCGTTTCCCGTGGTGCGCACATCCAGCAAGGAAAGCGCCAGCGGAGCCATGGGCCGGAAGTAGGGGCTTAGCGCAAGTTGAAAAGAGCCGGGGCCAATACTGCCGTTGGGTCCGCCCGGCACATCCAGCGTGCGGAACCATTCATGCGAGTTGATGAGTGCTCCAACCGTGACAATGTCGGGATGGGTGCCAGGGCTTTCAATGGTGGCAAAGGTGGGCGTGCGGCCGCCGGTATCACCCGAATTGCCGGCTGCGGCGATCACCAGCATGCCATCCCGCATGGCAAGGCCTGCGGCAAAAGCCAGGGGATCACAGGGCACGCCAGGGTCGTTACTGCATTCCTCGTCGTCTTCCGGACCCCATTCCGCCGGCACGCCAAGGGATAGCACCGCCATGTCCATTTCGTCATTGAAGGCATCCTCGAGCGCCTGCAGAATCACGTCCTCAAAGGCAAAGTCGTTTATCCTGGGGCTGCCAAATACCTTGTAGCTTCCAAGCCAGGCACCCGGCGCCACGCCCGCAATTTGGCCCTGCGGGGCATTCACCTGATGGCCGGCCGCAATCATGGCCATCGCCGTGCCATGCCCGTTCCGGTCCCGCGCACTGAAGTCATCGGGGCGCGTTAGCTGGATTTGCTGATCGCTGGACGGGTCTCCGCCGGCAATGCCATCATCGGCCAGCAACGGCACATAGCTGCGCGCCACAATCACTTTGTTGTTGGTGAAGGCACGGTCAGACTCTGCGTTCACCTTCGGGAATCCAACCGGCATTGGCAGTGGCGTGTTCGCAAATGCGGGGTGTGCATTGTCAATTCCCGTGTCAATGATGGCGATCTTCACGTTGTCTCCGGCACCGTTGATGCCGCCTAATTGCCCCCACGTTGTGTTCACCTGCGCGGTTGCTTTCGCGCGTTCCAGGTTCAGTTTGGCCCGCCGCATGCGCACCACGCCTCCTACACCCGGGAGCCCTCTCAACTGGCGCGCCTGCTGCTCGGTTGCCCGCACGAACACGGCGTTGGCTAAGTTGAAGATTTCGCCGGTGATAGGGATGCCCCGGTCCCGCAAGGCCCGCTTCAGCGTCTCATGCTGGGCGCTAGCAGCGGCCCGGCGTTGCTGCGCAGATGCGCTCCTCAGCTCGGAGCGATGCTTCACGCTGCTCCCCACTGGGGCGTCTTTCAGCATCACCGCATAGCGGTCGCCGCGCACGACGCCTTCAGCAAACAAACCGAAGGTGAGGGATATAAAAACAAGAACGAGTGCAAAGGGTTTCAACATAGGGAATTTCCTGAAAAAAGATCGGAGTTGCGGAGAGCCGGATAAAGGATTGAGTAGACAGGAGTTATGGAGCTTTGGTATGCTATTCCAAGGGAAACTTCATGCCTCCAAAACTTCCTTTTCAGGTCGGCTCGCAGGTGGAGCACGCCCGCTTTGGGCTGGGCTCGGTAACATCTATCAACGAAGAACGTGTTTCTATCAAGTGGGACGAGCATGGTGAAAAAACATTCGTCACCGCAATTGCCGTGCCGCATCTGAAGAAGAGCGATCGCGAGCCCCCCGCCGATAAGCCGAAGGCGCGTAAGCGTAGCGCGGCTGCTTCTTCCACAGTGAAGAAATCAACCAAGAAAAAGGCCAAATCAGAAGCAGCGGCAGCACCGGCAGAATAAGGTCAATGGTCATTTGAAGGGCTCCAACCCTCTGGGCAAGGCCCGCGCTGTGCGGGATTGCCCTGCTCCGAGGTACGCAGCCACACCACAGAGCGTTTCGCTTAGTTTATCGTCTTCTGGGCCGGTTCCGTTTGGAACCGGCCCATTTCTTTTGCCACCTAATCCAAAACATAAACGTCCAGATTGGTAGAAAATTCTCTCCACTTGGTATACGCGCAAAGCACCGCTAGTGCGTCTCAATTCCGCTTCGTGCTCCTTGGCAGTAAACCCGGAAATCATGCTTGAGTTGCGCCAAACCGCATTTTGGCAAGCAAACATTTCGTCCGGTCGCCACACTTTCAGTTCCAGACCTCTCATTGGCGATGTTTGCGTGATAACTCTATAGGCACGGCTTATCCGTTTTTGGAGGTCCCCTATGCGCCCAGCCTGCGCCGCCGCAGTCACGTTTCTAGCGGGCATTGTCCTTCCAGTTGCCATTATCTCTGCGCAACCCGCTTCCGTGATTCGTCTGAACCAGAGCCCGCACGCACAAATGCGCCCGGTTCCGGTAAGCGCCGTCTCAATCACCGGAGGGTTATGGGCGGCAAGGCGCGAAGTGAACGTCCGCGCGAGCATCCCATCGCTGCTGGAAGAACTGGAAAGCCACGGCATCATCGATAACTTTCGACGGGTCTCGGGACGAAAAAAAGTGGCGCGACGAGGCCCCCTCTACACTGACTCTGATGTCTACAAGTGGATTGAAGGTGCTGCGTTTGCACTGCAGTCTAATCCAGACGAAGCATTGAAGGCGCAGGTGGATGCCGTCATCGACGATATCGTGGCGGCGCAGGAGCCCAGCGGCTACCTCAACACCTGGTTTCAGGACGAACGGAAGGGTAACCGCTGGAAGCGGCAGGTGAGCGACCACGAGCTGTACTGCCTTGGCCATCTGTTGCAGGCGGCGCTGGCTTACCAGCAAGCCACTGGTGACCGCGTCCTGCTGGATGCGGGCATTCGTTTCGTGAACCACATCATCAACGACGTGGTCCTTGGCGGACAGCCATTGATGGCTGGACATCCGGAGATTGAGATGGCGCTGGTGGAACTCTACCGTGCGGAACGCGACAAGCGTTTCCTAGACCTCGCTGGCTACATCCTCAAAGGGGATCGGGAACGCCTGGGGCTCACCGACTCCCAGGTGCGCTACACCTTCAGCGGGAAGCCCTTTACCGAACGGACGGAGATGGAAGGACACGCCGTGCGCGCATGCTATGCGGCGGCGGGCGCCACCGACTACTACATTGAAACCGGAGATCCTGCTTATTGGCGCACCCTCACGCGCCTTTGGGACGACATGACGCTACGCAAGATGTACGTGACGGGTGGCGTGGGTTCGCGCTCGTCTGGAGAAGCGTTTGGCGAGCCGTTTGAACTTCCGAACGCGCAGGCATATACCGAAAGCTGCGCCGCCATCGCCAACATGATGTGGAGTTGGCGAATGTTACATGCAGATCCCCAGGCCAAGTATGCGGATGTAATTGAACGCGCACTTTATAACAGCATCAACTCGGGAATGTCCTTAAGCGGCACGCTCTACTGCTACCGAAACCCGCTTGCCCTTAGCGGCAACCCCAAAGACAAAATCCGCAATCCCTGGTACGACACCACCTGCTGCCCGCCCAATCTGCAACGCATTTTCGCTTCGCTGCCGGCCTATTTCTACAGCACCAGCCAGGAGGGGCTTTACGTCCACCAATACGCGGGCAACACGCTCAACTGGCAATTGCAGGATGGCTCCGCCATCACCATGAAGCAGACCACCGCCTATCCCTGGGAGGGGAACGTAACCCTGGACGTGTCGCCCGCAGTGGCGAAGGAATTCACCGTGTTCCTGCGGATTCCAGCGTGGAGCCGACGCACCACCGTCCGGGTAAACGGAACCGCACAGCCCAACATCAAGCCCGGCGCCTACCTGTCGCTGCATCGCACCTGGCAGCCGGGCGACCGGATTGAGGTGAGCTTCGACATGACGCCCCAGGCTCTGCGCGCTAACCCTCTCGCGCGCGAGAACGCGGGAAGCGTCGCCATCCAGCGAGGTCCACTGGTGTATGCACTCGAACAGCCCGACCAGCCACTGGGCGTGCGGGTGGAGGACGTCGCCGTAATGCTTTCGGGCGACACCTCAAAAGACTTCGCCGCTGAATTCCGCAAGGACTTGCTGGGGGGCGTCACCATCTTGCGCCACCGTGGTGTGGCCTTTACGAAGCCAGCGGCGGAGTTACCGCTCTATGCGCCGGTACAAGCTTACCCGGCACGCGAAAGCAAGCCGGTGGACCTGACTCTCATCCCCTACTTCGTCTTCCACAACCGCGGCGAAGTGGCGATGCAGGTATGGTTGCCCGTCCACGGCCAAAGCCGGTGACGGTACCCATTGGGTGCTTTCAGGGCGCTTCCCCGCTCCGGCCCGTCGGCTGCGGGTTTATCCTGGAAAGCGATGACCAATATGGAAACGACATCAACAGACACCACGCCGCACCTGCTTGACGACGGCCGCACCCTGGGCGTGATTGGCGCGGGCGTGATGGGCCAGACACTGCTACGCGGGTTGTTGCAGAGCGGGCTGGTAAAGCATAGCGAGGTGTGGGCCGCCAGCAGGAGCGAAGAGAGTTGTCGTCGTGTCTCCAGCAGCCTTGGCATCGCGGCCGAACGCGACTACCGTGCACGTGTGCCCGGCACGGGCATCCTGTTGCTTTGCGTAAAGCCCAGCCAAATGGCCAATGTTCTGGTGAACCTCAAGGAAGCCAATCTACGACAGGATACGCTACTGATTTCCATTGCCGCGGGAGATACCATCAGCCAGCTTGAGGGCTTGCTTGGCACCAATAACCCTTGGATTCGAGCCATGCCCAACACCCCTTGCATTGTGGGTGAAGGAATGACCGTGATCTGCGGTGGTTCTCATGCACAGGAAGGCCACCTTGCCACGGCACGCCGCATCTTTGAGGCCGTCGGCCTGTGCCGCGCCGTGGACGAACTCTACTTCAATGCCATTACTGCCTTAAGCGGTAGCGGACCCGCATACATCTACCTCATCATCGAGGCCCTTGCGGACGCCGGCGTGCGTGTGGGCCTTCCACGCGAACTTGCCCTTTCCCTGGTGTCACAGACCGTAATGGGTGCAACCAAGATGGTGCAAGCCAGTGGACGCCACCCTGCCAGCCTGCGCGACGACGTCACCACACCCGCGGGATGCACCATTGCGGGTTTATTGATGCTGGAAGATGGAAAGATACGAAGCGTTCTCGCCAGGGCCATTGAGGAAGCGACGCGCACAGCCGCCCAATTAGGCCACCCAAGGGTAGGCAACCTGCACTAATCTGACATCGCCCAATTTCCACAAGCCTGACGAGAGCCACTCCTGGCATACCGTTCGCGGCACAGGGTACCAGCGCATGCGATGCTGCCACGCGAACGCCACACGTGCGCTATCGCGTCAGGCAACCTGAACGCGCTTCAGGAAGTCTACGCTCTGCTTCACGCTCACCAGCGGATCTCCAGGGGTTTGGTCCTGTTCAATCAGGTAGTAACCGGTACCGGCATCCGCTGCCGCACGCAGCAGCTTTGGCCAATCGAGAATTCCCGCACCCACCTCCTTGAAGGCTGTGGCCGGCATGTTTCCTTCGCTCTTTTGACGCGGGGCATTTGCGTCGACATCCTTGACGTGCAGCGACGCAACACGGCCTTTCCACTGGCCCAAAAGGGCTGCGGCATCCTGTCCACCGATGGTCGCCCAAAACACGTCCAGCTCAATCGTAAGCTTGGGATGCCCTTCAATGCGCAGGCGGTCAAAGAAGGCAGCGCCGGAAGAAGCATCAAACTCCCAGGCATGGTTGTGGTAGTAAAAGCCCAACCCCTGCGCAGAAAGCGCTTCCACTGCTGCATTGATTTGCGGAATCGCATTGGGGCGCTCACTTGCACCCAGATAGCTCAAGCCCAGCCTTTGGATGCCAAACTCCTTGGCCAGACTAGCCACCTCAGTTAGCGTGGGACGAGGAGCACTGGCCGACGGCTCCGGCTGGTTCATGCGCCGAGCCATGGCGCGCTGCTGTGCGAGAGCGGCTTCCCACTGGCCCGTGACGACAGGGGAGTCGATAAACATGTGTACAGGCTTGAGCCCCGCCGCGCGGATAAACTTGCCGTGCTCGGTTAAATGAACAGCACGCACCTCAATCTGGGTGATGCCAAGCTCGGCAAGCGCCTGATAGGTGCGCTCAGGATCTTTGGC
>CAZUAX010000133.1:0-11793 GCA_964618435.1 uncultured Solibacteraceae bacterium | reverse complement strand
TGATGAACGGCGTGCCCTACGAGCGAGTGAAGCTGCATCGCAAGCACTACTTCACCGATTTGCTGGGAGCACTGGAAGCGTTGGATGGCCAGGACAATGAGACGTCCCCGAATTTCACCGGACTATCCCTCGGCATGGTTGCGTCCTCGCAGTGTGGCTTCCGTTTAGTCCGGCAAAATCATCGTATCGCCGCCGCCACCAGTGCGGCCAACTTCCGGTTACGCCGTGATCCAGGCACGAACCGCTTTTTGATTGTGTATCCTTAGTTAGCCTTTCCTACGCAGCTTTCTCCGGGCGACAAATTTGGGCTGTACCGGATCATTGCGCTCCGCGGTAAAGGCGGAATGGGTGAGGTTTACCGCGCCACCATCATTCGCCTCGACCAGAGTTAACACCAAATGGCTGCAAAAAGGGTCAAATAGGCATGCCCGACAACACTGCTGTCATCGCCCAGAGCATCTCAGCCATCCTCTTTAGCTTTTATGGATTGTACGCTCTGTTCTCGCAACGCATGGTGCGGGAGTTTCAACGCTACGGTCTCGCCCGTTTCCGCGTGCTCACCGGAGTGTTACAGGTTGCAGGCAGTCTCGGAATCGTGGTTGGACATTTTTATAGCCCCTTGCTTCTGCTTTCCTCCGGTGGTTTGACGGCGATGATGCTTCTCGGCGTGATCACGCGCGTCAGAATTAAAGATCCGCTTTCCGCCGCACTCCCTGCGTTTGCCCTTGGTGTCCTGAACTTCTTCATCTTCGTGAATGCGCTTTGAGAACATCAACGAAACGCAGCCCAGCTAATGAGGATGCAAGATATGAGCATAAAGAGGGCGGGCATGGACTTTTTCAAGGGATCTCCGATCCTGAAGTGCATCGCCAGCGCTCCCAGCATTAGAAAGCCAATGACCAGTGCCGCTGGGAATACAAGGGAAGGAAACCATATTCCGGCAATCAGGCTCAGAGCGCCTCCTACCTTGAGCGCGCCGACGACGTAGACCAACCAACCTGGAAGCCCATAGACGGCGAATTCTTCCGGCATCGAACGGGCCCCGCCTCCACGGTAGGCCGTGTTTTTATCGAAGCGAAGTAGCCACACATTTAAAAGGCCCAGGGCGACGATGATCTGAAGTGTTTGGATAGCAGTATTCATTTTGCTTTCATCCTGTCTGGCAAAATTTACTGGCGGAACCTTTCAAAGGTATCACTTCCCTCCCTGTGGCTTTGGCCGCTCTCCACGCTATCGCAGGAGAACCAGTCGTCTCATCCCATCTGTCCCATCAAGCTCAACATTCCGGATGGGCTGAAATCAGAGGTTAAGTCGACTGTACCGAGATCATCTGCCATTTCCAGCAATTCCCAGATTTGCTGAGGTGCTTTTCCGCGGAAATCCGATTGTGCTGACGTAGGCGATTGCTCCCCGCAGAAAGGTCCGTCCGGTTTCTGATCGGGAAGCGGCCCAGCGAAGGGACGCGGTGTTTGGCTTGTGGAGGGCACTCAGATGACTTGCAGGGGAATTTGGCTTGGGCTGGTGGTGGCGATTTACTGTTCGTTGACGCCCTGCCTGTTTGCGCAGCAACCAATGAACAAGCAGTTCCAGAGCATGGTGGTGGACCCATTTGATGGGAACGCCATGTGGGGCGTTACGCGCGTGCGGAACCTGGCCGTTACGGATGCGAACGCACCGGGTGCGTTTACCTCCACGCTGTATCGGACGAGCGATGGCGGGTTGCTGTGGCGCGCAGTGCGGACTCCGTGGAACCACCACGATACGGTGAAACTGCATTTCGACGCTCGCAACCCGCTTACGCTCTATGCGATCCTCAACCGGAATCCCCAGTTCCTCTGGCGCAGTGACAACGGCGGCGAGACGTGGGCGGCGGTGGTGACCGGGCTACCAAACGCAGCCCTGGTATCGCCCTCTTCGCTGCATTCGGATCCGAACCAGAACGTACTTTACCTGCAGTACGGCCAAGCTCTGTACAAATCCACAAATCGGGGAGACACCTGGGCGAAGCACGCGGACATCCCTTGCTCATTCGCGATCGAAATCAACCGAAACGATGCGCAGCAGATGTTCTGTGCCGTGAATCTTGGCGATCAGGTGGCGCGCAGCACGAATGAAGGAAAGAACTGGCAAACCGGCGGGAAGCTGGCACACCCGTCCGGAGCCTTCACTTCAATGGTATCGGCCGTCGTCCATAGCGACCCAAAGAGCCCGAACACGCTGCTGATCGGCCTGTTTGGGACCCGTGCCTCGGGCGCGCAGGCACTCCAGGCAGATGCAGTATTCCGATCAACCAACGGCGGGATGACCGCAACCGCGATCGCCGGGATGCCGGGCCTGCATCGGATGCACGCGGCGCCAGACCGCAGTGTGGTGATTGTGACGGGCAGCGGCAGCTTCTCGCGACGCACCAGGGATATGGGTGCCACGTGGACCAGCGGGCCAGCCCTCACCAATACAACGCAGAATGACCAGATCGCCTACAACCCGGCTAACCCGGAGATTGGCTGGTTCGGCCCCACCAGCAGGACGGTGAACGCGGGCGCGAGTACGGAAACGGTGGCCGGCCAGGTGAACGTGATTGTCGTCGCCACGGAGACATCCCCCATCCGGCAGACCCTGCGTAAGGGAACGGCTTTCCTGCGTCCGCATCGCTTCCTGGATACAGATCGCGCCGTGGCAAGCGGTATCCGGATGATCCCAGCTCCGGCTGCGCCCTGGCTGCATCCGGGCTATTTCAACGACGTCCTGCTCTCGGCCGCGGCGGTGGAGCCAGGCAACTACCGGGCGACCGCCCGCTTCGGCAATGCGGATCACACTGCTGAACTCGCTTTCGAACTGGAGGTGACTCCGGCAACTGATTCCATCCTGCCCCTGGAGGTTGAGACGATTGCGGGAAATGGACTGGCAGTCCCCAGCAATGTGCAGACGATTCCGGGACCGCTCTCCTTTGAAGGCCAACAGGCCGCGGCATCCCCATTCGTCTGCTGCGGCAAGACGGCAATCGATGCAGATGGAAATATGTATGTGCTGTCCCGCACCAGAATCATGAAGATCACGCCGGACGGGGTGATTCGCGGCTTTGCCGGTACGGGTGCCGAGGCACCGGCGAACTCGAGGGATGCCGATAAGGGCAAGCCAGCCTTGCAGTCAAGGTTTCGCCAAATTGCGGCCGCGCTGGCCACCCCGCAAGGTCTGGTATTCGCCGACAATCTGGACCATCAAATCTGGCGGGTAGGCGCGGACGGAATTCTGCAAAACCTCTACAATCGCAGTTCCTTCCAAATGCAGTCATTGGGCTTCAGTCCGATGGGTCTTGCGGCGGATCCAGCCGGCAACATCCACTTCACGGCGCTCAACGGGATCTACCGCGTGGTGTCTCCCAGCCAGGCATCGCTGGTGGTGCATGCCAGTGACTTTCCGCAGGCCCAGGGATCGCCCACGGCCGTCGCGTTTCAGCCTAACGGCAATATGGTGGTGGCATTCGACAATGCCATCTACCGGCGTACCCCGCAAGGAGCGTTCTCCGTCATTGGGGGAACGCCGCGAGTGTATGGATTCCGAGGCGACGGAGGCCAAGTGGCGGGGAGTCTCGTCTCGTTGGTTGCGGATCTTGCCCTGGATAGCAAGGGCAACGTGTTCATCGCGGATGGCCAAAGGGTGAGGGTGCTTAGCTCGGATGGCCGGATTGATACGGTCGCCGGGGATGGGGAGTATGGTCCGGCGCTGGCGACAGGGTCACGAGCCACCAGCGGTGGCATGTCGCCCGTGAATGGTGTGGCGGTGGGCAAGAACGATGAGCTAGTGGTATCCACAGGCGCCTATCTCTACCGGCTGAAACCCGCGGGCGCGAAGCCATCGCCACAGCCCAATACCGGCGGAGTGGTGAGTTTGGCCGCCGGTTCGCCCACGGTGGCCGCGGGGGCAATTTTCTCTATCTACGGTGTGAATCTGAGTGGAATGACGGGCGCCGCACAGAGGGTGCCGCTGCCTCTGATCCTGGCGGGGGTGGAAGTGAGAGTGAACGGCCGAACGGTGCCCCTCTACTTTGTATCGCCCTTACAGATCAATGCCCAGATGCCCGGGGATATCGCGCCCGGCACGGTGAATGTGGAAGTGGTGCGGGATGGAGTCCCAAGCGGCGCGGTGACCGTCACCGTTGCGCCCACCGCACCCGATTTGCTGGTGTACAGCGGCACCCGTGCCGTCGCACTTGACGAAGCCTACGCGCTGGTGGGCGAGAGCAATCCCGCGAAGCCCGGAAAGTTCATCTTGCTCTACCTGAGCGGAGTGGGGTCAGTCTCGCCTGCGGTGCCGGTGGGCAGTGCCGCATCTGCCACGGAACTTTCCCACGCCACCTTGCCCTTTTCCGCCACCATCGGCGGCCAACCCGCTGAGGTCGCCTTCCTGGGCTTGGCCCCAGGCTTCGTCGGCCTTGGGCAAGCCAACATCCTGGTCCCTCCAGGCTTGGCCGCCGGTGACCATCCCCTGGTGCTCACGGTGGGCGGGGTGGCCAGCAACACCGCCACGCTGCGGGTGGTACCGTAACGACTTACCAGCATCGACGCTTTGGTTCACTCAGAGTCCAAACGAGTGTGTGCGTATCCCGAACGAGGCGTTGGCCCATGGTGGGTTGCCGGGGTTCCGTTGCGTGCAATCACCACCGATTCGCCACGTTCGACGACGTCCCGCAAACGGGAGAACTGGGTCTTTGTTTCGTGGATATTTACCTGTCTGATGCGCCAGATTCGTCCCGCACATCCGCTAAGGCAATGGGCCACGCCACAGGATGGCCTCGCTATGCGCCGTGGAGTTTCGACACCCGGGTTCGGCTGGGGTGCCTCATACTGAGTGCAGTTGTGGTAGGTTCGGTTCGCGGCGGTTGGGACTGATCAACCGCACAGTGATCCAGACTTCGCAGAGTGATCCAGTGTTCACACGGGGATCCAGACTTCAAGGCGCAATCACCGAGAAAGAGGTACGCATGGGAGACAAGGGCGGAAAAAGGACAGAGAAAAGAACAAGCAACAGCAGCAGACGAAGCACAAACAACTGGAGCAAAAGAAGCAGGACCGAGCACCGGTCAGAAAGCCCGCTTAACCGGAACCGCAGCTAGTGAGTCGCGGGCGCGGCGATCGGGAGTAGTCAGCCAATTTCTTGGCTCGCCGATTTCGTGGCTCAAAGATGCGATTCTACATGGGCAATTGGGGCCAGGGCAATTTGGGCCAGGGCAATTGAGGACAATTGGGCAAATGGGGACAGGCTGGTGGCCGTCCCTCTGGCTTTCTGGCCGTGCCTCTGGCTAAGGTTCGGTAGGACGCAGAGGCCGGCGCGTTTGGGCGGGTGGAGATCGCGTTATTCGCCTCCGCCGGATTGGGCTAGGGATCGAGGGGATCGGTGGGGTCTACGTGCAGGGATTCGAGCGTGGGTAGCCATTCGAGGTCGAAGGGATTGAGGCGGCCCAGCAGTTGGTGAGGCAGATAGCCGAGTTCACGCATGCAACGTTCGTTGAAGCCTGCGTTCTCAATGTAGGCACTTTGGTAGGGGTCCGTAGTGATGAGAGCCTTACTGGCAAAGGGCACCCCATAGCGGTAAAGAATACGGGCGGCATTTCGGAGATTGGTGGTGGTGTGGCGGGCGTGCGGGTCAACGAGGACGGCCTGCTCCGGCATCCCCAGTTCGTCGATGAGGAAACGCTTCATTTCGATGGCCTCACAATAGGGCGTCTGGTTGGGATGCACGTGGCCGCCGGACACTAGAACGAGGGGGGCTTTGCCGGCGAAATAGCGCTGCGCAGCGAGGCGAGAGCGAAGTTTACCAGAGGGCGAGAGGGGCATTCCTGGCCGGTCTGACCCCGCACCTGGGACGACGATGACGCTGTAAGGGTAGCGGCTCCACTGGATGGAGGGGATAGCTTCAAAGGCTGCCCGGTTCTCCTTGAGGTGCATGGGCTCGTAACGTGCAGCCTCATCACGGAGGTTCATTTCCAGCAGGGCAAGGCCGAAGGCCAAGGGCAATTCGAAAAAGAGTGGCCTGGTAGCGGTAGTTTCCGCAAGCGTGAGGGTGACCGCGTTGGCCATGCGACGGTACTGGGGGCCGTCGAGAGGATAGATGGGTGCGTCAATAGCTGGATAGCGAGGGGCCGTTCCTTCGCCGTAGACGGAGATGAGACGGTTGATGCCCTCAGCGGCTTCGCGCCAGGCGAGCCCGAGGAGTTCGCTATCGGTGGTTGCAGCGTGACGCTGGTAGTGGCCACTGAGTCGAAGCTCGCGGCGCACCCAGGCGGCGAGATCTGGATTGGCGGCAACCAGAGCCTGCAACTCGGTTTGGGCGAAGGTGATTTCCTGGGGGCTCCAACGGTACGCATTCAGGTGGCAGGCGAGTTCAAGGGCACAGGTAGAGGCCGCTTGCTGGTGAGCGGCCAGTTTGGTGGCCTGCAGTTCCCGCAGGGGGCGGGAGGCGGCGACCAACGCGGAGGCTTCCGGAGAGTGTCGAATGGCGCTGAGGACGGGGAAGTTTTTGTGTTCAACCGCCTGCCTGTAGGTGACCGGGCGTATCGCGGGAGCCAGTTGGCCGAAGGCCGGCAGCAGAAGGGCAAACGAGAGAAGCCAAACGGCGAGGTGGTTCATGGACGGCTCCTGGGGGCGGGTGCGGAACCCGTTTCCGGATTATACATAGGGTTTTCGGGGGAGATGGGGTTCTGGGCGCCACGGAGACCGCGGACCGCGGGTTCGCCGGACGCTAGCCAAGCGGTGTAGATAAGGTCGCGAAGGAGACGGGCGCCGTTAGCGCTGCAGCGATAGACCATCTCGCGGGCCTGAGGGTGTTGGGCGTCTTCCCAGGCACCTTTTTGGTCGAGCTGATAGATGGACTCGACGTCTGCGCGGGCGGCGTCGAGGGCTTCCAACATGGCCTGGAAGGGGTCATCGAGGCGCTTAGCGTCACCGATGCGATCAAGGATATCGGTATCGCTAAGTTCTATGAGGTTGACGAAGGCGGTTTCCATCTTGCCGTGGATGCGGGGGTCAGTGGAGTAGTTGTTGGGGTTCGGGCCTACCCAGCCGTCGTGGTGAATGGTGACGTGCATGGGCTGGGCGCCGTCGCCGACATAATGGCCGAGGCGTCCGATGTAGTGGGCGATGTCGAGTTCCAGGAAGTGCTTCCGCTGGGCGTCAGGGGCCATGCGCCAGAGCCGCATGCCGGTCTTGAGGCGCTCAAAGGTCTCGACGGCGGCGTAGGGAAGGGTGCCAGTCCAGCGGACATTCATGAGCTGGGCGGAGGTGGGGTTGTCGGCTTTGATGCGCTCGCGTTCCTTGTAGAGAGCGAGGACGAACTCGTAGCGGGAACGGGGCATTCGCGCGGTGGGGAGGAATTCGAATTGCTCCCGGAACCAGCCGTGGTTGGGGTCCTCAACGATCTTGAGGAAGGGCTCGCTGACCCCGCGCCAGGAATCGGGGATACTGGCGCGGGCGACGATGTAGTCAGCGTGGGGCTTCAGGAAATCAAGATCGCCTGGGGGTAGCGAGTCTACCGCTACGCGGTTAATGACGGCATGGGCGCGCGGGCCCCAAGCAAGGGCGGGCAACGCGAGGAAAAGGGTCAAGAGGGATGCAGTGAGTTTGATGTGCATGGGAATGGCTCCTGCGTGTCGCCTAAAACTTGAAACGGGCGCCGAACTGGAAGACCCGGTTGGCGCGAACACTGGTGATGCGTCCGAAATCGGCGGCTGTGCCGAGCCGCACTGCGGCGCCGCTGCAACCTCCGGTGGGGTTGCAGTTGGGATTGAAGCGGTTGGAAAGGTTTTCTGATTCGGCAATCAGTTCCATCTCATACCGTTCAGTGAAACGGAGGCGACGTGCGAGGCGGGCATCCCACTGGAAGTAAGAGGGGCCGACGACCGCATTGCGGCCTACGAATAGCGGACGGTCATTGAGGACCAGGTCGCCATTGAGATCCGTGCCGGCGGTGATGTCGATAGGGTAGCCGCTGTTGGCGAATAGAATGCTGGAAAACTCGGTGCCATTCATCCACTTCAGGCTGTCGTTGCTGAACTGGGGTGCCCAGAGACCCTGGAAAACGAAATTATGACCTACATTGGCGCTCATGCGGCCATAGTCGCGGCGGCGGCTAGTAGGGTCAGTTGGGGTGCCGCCACCCTGCTCGCTATCGCCGAGGGCCTTGCTCCAGCTATAGGTGGCGCTGAGTTGGAGCCCGGAGGTGAAGCGCTGCCGAATGGTGACATCCAGCGCATTGTAGTTGGTGGTTCCGCCGTTCTGAATGAAATTGATGATCCGGAAGGCGGAGTTGGGGCGACCGGTGGCGCCACTGAAGCGGGGCCGGCCATCGGCCAGTGTGCCGATAGGGGCTGGGAGGTTGGCGTCAATCGAGTAGAGTCCTTGGCGGGTGGACATCCATTGATATTGCAGGTTCAGTGAGAGGGAGTTGGTGATGGCGCGCTCGATCTGCAAGGTGGACTGGTGGGCATACATTGTGCGGAGGTCGGGTGCGAAAGCGTTAACGTTCGGCGCAGTGTTGCGGAAATTGGGGTCAGCCGCGCTGAGGATATTTGGGAAAACGGGAGCGTTCGGGTCAGTTCCGGGAATGGCGAAGTTCAAGATACGGCGGCCATTGAGAATGTAGCCATCCAGGATGAGCCCGAGATTGGGGGTGTCGTAGTAAATTCCGTAACCGCCACGGACCACGGTCTTGTTGTCGCGGAGCGGAGACCAGGAAAAACCGAGGCGGGGCGCAAAATTGTTGCGGTCTGTATTGATGGTGCGGGATTGGGCGAGGGGAGCTTCCGGATCGAGCTCAGGATAAAGGATAAGCTCGTAACGGATGCCAAAGTTGAGGGTGAAGTTGGACGCTACGCGGTATTCGTCCTGAAGGAAGAGATTGAAGAAGTTGAAGCGTCGCTGGAGGTTGGGGTCACCAATATCCTGCTGCAACTGAGTGTAACTAAAAGGGCGACCGGTGGCTGAATCTACAACGCCGGCACGGGTATTTAGGTACTGCTGAATCGGGGTAACGGCCGGTCGCCCAGCGGCCGCAGCGACTCCACCAAAGACGAAAGTCCGGTTCAAGGCACGCTGCTGATTGAAGGCGGTGGTTTGATAGTCGAAGCCGGTTTTTATGGTGTGGCGGGAGTTGCTCCAGGTAAGATTATCGACGATTTGGGTGCTGGTTTCGATGCTCGTGTTGTTGTTGCCGAGGTTGTTGCCGAGGTTTGCGACGCCGGTGATGTTGATGAAAGCATCGGTGGGGCTGGGGTCGCCCTGCTGCTGGCGCAGTTCCTGGCGGCGGTTGATGCCGAAGCGCAACTCGTTGAGGACAGTGGGGGAGAAGGTAGTGGCCAACTGGACAGCACCGCCGTTCATCCGGTCAGTAAAGGTGAGGCTGCGGCTCGCAAGGTTCAGACCGCCGGCTCCGTTGAAGGGCGAATCGTTGGTGAAACGGCTGTAGCGGAGGAATCCGCGATTCTTAGGGTTGATTTCGAAGCTCATCTTCCCGAGGGCGGTGTGGAACTCCTCACCGAAGGGGGCAGGAGTGAGATCTGTGGCCGTGAGGCCCAGGGCTTGGGCATTCATTTGGGAAATGGTGATGGGGCGAGGAATCACGAGGGGATTGTATTCGTACTGGGCGAAGAAGAAGAGCTTGTCCTTTTTAATCGGCCCGCCGACCGTACCGGTGAGGTTTTTCCATTCCTGCTCTGGCTTGGTGGAAGCGAGGGCGGGGCGGGCGTTGGTACCTTGGGGCCGGTACAGGAAAAGACCCTGACCGTGATAGTCGTTGGTGCCGGACTTGGTGATGATATTGATCATGCCGCCGGAGGCGCGTCCGAATTCGGCGGAGAAAGTGCCGCCCATGACCTGGACTTCCTCAACCGCTTCGGGGGTGTAAATGACGAGGCGGATTTGGCGGCCGAAGCGGCGCTGGGTGTTGTCGAGACCGTCGGCGGTCCAGTTGGTTCGCTGGAGGCCGCCGAAGCTGAACTGCGTGGTGCCGAAACCGCTGGAGGGAATCCCCTTCACGCCAGGGCCGAGTAAGTTGAAGTTGAACAGGTTGCGCGAGACGATGGGAAGCGAGCGGACGGCGCGCTCGCTGAGCACTTCCTCCATGGAGGGCTGCCGGGCAACATTGACGATGCTTGCATCGGCAACCACTTCCACGCTTTCCACGACCTCGCCGACAGCCAAGGCGACGTCCACGCGAATCTGACGTCCTACGTTGAGGGTGATACCACTTTGGCGGTACTCCTTAAACCCAGGTTTCGTGGTGACCAACGTGTAGCTGCCAATGGGGAGCAGAGGAAAGCGAAAGTACCCGTTCTGACCGCTGAGAACCTCAAACCGAGCGCCGGTGGCGGCATTGATTGCTGAGCATGCGGCTTCGGGAATGGCTGCGCCACTGCCGTCAGTGACGTACCCTTCGAGCGAGGCATCGGTGGCATTGGACTGAGCCCAAGCAGATGTCAGGCTGCACAGGAGGAATAGCAAGATGAGGCTAGACTTGAAACGCATACCCGTGAAGATAGCGAGACCAAATTGCTGTGGAATGTCGAGGGTGTGAATAGTCAGCTACAATGCGGGCGATTCGTCGGTAGCCTATGTCTAGGGGCTCACAAGAACGAAAGGGGAGGAGCCTCTTCTGCAGGCTCACCCCTCCTTCGTTTCTCCTCAGCAATAAGGGCGATCTAGCACCGAAGGCAGGCGTGGGATTTGCGCTGTTGGGTGACTGCTATCGGCCTCTCTGGGCCGCTTTTCGCTTTGCCATCCCAATCGCGAGCAATCCAAGGCCGAGCATCGATTGGGTGGCGGGCTCCGGAGTGCTGATGTCTTCTGCGCTGCCAAGGCCGAGTGGAAAATCGGAAGGCACTTTTCCATTCCCCTAAACCACTGAGGCCAAGGGACGTAGCGACGATGGGGCAACGGGCTGCAGGTCGCATCAAATCGAGTCAGCAGGATCCACACGCCCACGGCGATCCCATTTCCTCGCATCATGGCCAACCCGCGAAGCAGGCCTGACAGGGCAAGGGTGAGGGCAAGGGCATCCATCACCACCACGTCCAACCGCAAACCAGCGGCGCAGCCATTACGGAGCATGCGCCTGCTCGCGCATGCGACCCGCCAATACCTAATCCCAAGTCCCCAATCCCTTGTCTTCCTGGTCCCATCTCAGCGCCCTCCGCGAGCTCCGCGCGAAACTTGGCCAGCCCGCATCCCTCAGCCTCCACTCCTGCCCCTTCCCCTCATCCTCCACCGCACAAAGCCAGGCCCAGCATCGGCAGGGGTCCACTCTGCAGCAACCGGCCCAGGCTCGGTACACTGCTAAGTTGCATTTGTGAGAGGAGTATCATGCGCACACGGGTTTGTGGCTTGATTTCACGAAAGGCGATCTTCGTGGCATTTGTGATTGGGGGAATGATGGCGACGCTGGCCAGTGGACAAGGCTTGCCCCTAAAGCGTGACCCTCACCAGGGGCGCGCCATGGTGATAACAACGCACGGGGTGGCGGCGGCCAGCCAGACCCTTGCCGCCTCCGCTGGCGCGAAGGTCCTCGAACAGGGCGGCAATGCAATCGACGCCGCCATTGCCGCGAACGCGGTGATGGGCCTGGTGGAGCCCGAAAGCAACGGCATCGGTGGAGACCTTTTCGCCCTCGTCTATATCGCGAAGGAAGACAAGCTCTACGCACTAAACTCCAGTGGCTGGAGCCCTGCGGGCATGACGCTAGCAGCACTCCGCGCGCGCGGCCATGTGCAGATGCCGGAAACCGGCATCGATTCGGTTACCGTGC
>CAZUAX010000132.1:6127-12383 GCA_964618435.1 uncultured Solibacteraceae bacterium | reverse complement strand
GCAATGTTGCGGTGCGCAGCGACTATGCCTCCATTGCTAGGATAGTAGAACCCTTTGACATGGTTCCGAAACGTCCACCACTGCTTGTGGTTGCCGCAGTGATCAAGCGGGATGGCCGCTTTCTGATTGCCCAGCGCCGCACTACCGGGAGCTTCCCGCTGAAGTGGGAATTTCCCGGAGGAAAGCTGGAGCCTGGCGAAAGCCCCAAGCAAGCCCTGCGCCGGGAATTGCAGGAGGAACTGGGAGTAGAGGCCGAAATCGGCTCTGAAATCGGGCGCTATGAATGCGCCTACCCAAACTTCCGCAAGGTCACGCTGCTGTTTTTCGATGTTCCCACGTACACCGGAGAACCAATGAACCTGGCCTTCGAGCAGTTTGTTTGGGAAGAGCGCTACCGGCTGAAGGAATATGACTTCCTGGACGGAGACCTGGACTTTGTACGACGTCTGGTGAATGGGCAGGTTCTTCCGGACTAGGCTGATCTCCCGAAACTCAAGACTCGCCCGAAACTCAAGACGCCAGCGCACCATCCATCAACCGTGGCTACTCTTGACGATTTGAAACTCAGCTACCGGCTGTTCATGCGCGCTTACCCTTACCGGCGCGTGGATTGGCGGCCCGGGGCAAGCCTGGGAAAGCCACTTCGCAGCTGCAAGGTGGCCATCGTCACCACCGCAGCCTTCCATTTGCCCACACAACCGGCGTTTGACGAAAACGTTCGCGGGGGAGATTCGAGCTACCGGGAAATACCCGCGGAGGCAGACCTGCCCTCGCTGGGGATTGCGCACAAGAGTGATGCGTTTGACCACACAGGGCTGGAGCGTGACCGGAATCTAGCGCTACCTCTCGACCGCCTGCGGGAACTGCAAGCCGACGGGGTGATCGGCGCGATTGCGCCCATGCATTACAGCTTCATGGGTTCGATTACCGCGCCTGGCCGCTTAATCCAGGAAACCGCCCCGGAAGTGGCCAGCCTGTTGCAGCAACAGCAGGTGGATGCGGTTCTGCTGACCCCGGTTTGACCCACCTGCCATCAGTCCGTGGGACTGATCCAAAGCATCATCGAGGCAGCCGGGATTCCGACTGCCTCGATTTCCCTGCTCCGTGAGGTGACGGAAAAAGTAGATCCGCCACGTGTGCTTCACGTGGACGGCCCGCTTGGCTATCCGCTGGGCGAACCCGGGAACGCTGCGCTGCAGAAGGCGATTCTCCTGCAGGCGCTGCAACTCCTCGATACGGATACGCTACCGGCTAACCGGGACTTTGTGCCCTAGTTCACCAAGGCACTCCACAAGACGCCCGCCGCGATGGCGGAACCGACCACTCCGGCGACATTCGGACCCATGGCATGCATGAGCAGGTAGTTCGACTTGTCGTACTCCCTACCCATCGTGTGGACGACACGGGCGGAATCTGGGACTGCGGAAACGCCCGCCGCACCGATGAGCGGATTCAGGCGGTTCTCACCCCGCAAGAACAGGTTCATGAACTTTGCGAAGAGCAAACCTGAAGCAGTAGCTACGCAAAAGGAAGCAGCACCCAACGCAAAAATCTTGATGGATTGCGGCGTAAGGAAGCTTCGCGCTTCGGTGGACACGCCGACACTGAAACCAAGAATGATGGTGACCGTATCGATAAGACTATTGCGTGCGGTGTTGGCCAGCCTTTCGGTTACCCCGGATTCCTTCAGGAGATTGCCGAAGAAAAGCATGCCCAACAGATTCATTGCGCTGGGAACGATGAAGGCAGTGGCCACAAAGCCGATGATGGGAAAGAGCACCTTCTCCCGTTTGGTTACCTGCCGGGGAGGCTTCATGCGGATGACGCGTTCCTCCGGAGTGGTGAGAAGGCGCATGATTGGCGGCTGAATGACAGGCACCAAAGCCATGTAGGAATACGCTGAGACCGCAATGGCACCGAGCAGATCGGGAGCTAATTTGGATGAAAGAAAGATTGCAGTTGGTCCGTCCGCTCCACCAATGATGCCGATTGCGCCGCTTTCCGCTGGAGTGAATCCAAGAGCGATTGCGCCAAAGAGAGTGACAAAGATGCCCGCCTGAGCAGCCGCGCCCAGAAATAACAGTTTGGGATTAGAGAGCAGGGTGGAGAAATCCGTCATGGCACCAATCCCCAGGAAAATGAGAGGGGGGAACCATCCGTAGCGAACACCGTGATAAAAGATGTTCAAAACTGAATTGTCCTCCCGGTATCCAATACCCATCCCTTCCATGAAGGGGATATTGCCAACCAGCATGCCAAACCCGATGGGGACAAGGAGAAGCGGCTCATAATCCTTGGTGATGGCAAGATAAATAAATACACACCCGACAACCATCATGATGATATTGCCGGGAGCTAGCTGGCCAAAGCCGCTATTTGCTATGAACTGACTAATAAATTCCCACATGCTTCAACCCCTGATGGTAACGATGCTGGCCCCCTCAAGGACGTTCTGACCTTGAGTAACGTGAACCTTCTCGACGGTGCCGTCCGTCAACGCGGCTATTTCGTTTTCCATTTTCATCGCCTCGAGAATGGCCACGCACTGGCCAGCCTTTACGGAATCGCCCACTTTCACACTTATGGACTGGATGATGCCTGGAAGGGGCGATTTGACGTCACCGGGCGAACCTTGAGGCTTCACGCGCTCTGGCTGCGGGCCCGCACCGACAACGACCTTAGGACGATCGATCTTTACGGTCTTCTTTTCGCGCTCCACTTCCACATCGAGGGTGATTCCGTTTACCGTGACCCTGGCGTTGGAACCTTCAAAACTCTCGATTACCACCTCATATTGGTTGCCGCCAATGGTGTATTTGAATGCATGCATGGCTTAGTATTTCCTCCGAAACATCTCGACCTTGTCGAAGATCACCTGCGTCTTGGCGGCGTTCCACCACGGCGAGAAGGGCCGGGTGATTTTGCGGATGGTGACTTCCTCCGCAGTGCCTTCATCAAAGGTGCGCAGATCCATGTATAGTGCGAGTGCGATTGCAGTGGCCATCTCGGTAGTGACCTGGAATCGTTCCTGCACTAATACGCCATCTACTTCCTGCAGCACTACCGGATTCTTTTTGCGCGAAGTGCGCTCCAGGGCTACAAGAAACAAATAAACAACAATGAGTCCCAGAAAGACAGAACCCATACCTACAATGAGAAGCATTACGCCCAATTCATATTTGCCTCCCGCAACTTGCTCAGCGTGGCTCATGCCGGGGCTGACCTGCGCGGAAGCGGGGAGGATAAACAGAAGTACAGCGAGCCAATATCGCCAAAGTGTATTTTCCATTGCGGTGCTCCTTAAAGCGGAATGTTTCCGTGTTTCTTGGGCGGATTCACATCACGCTTGGTGCTGAGCATCTCCAGCGCACGAATGACTCGGAAGCGCGTCTTGTCGGGCTCAATGATGTCATCCAGGTAGCCATGCTCGGCAGCCAGGTAAGGGTTCATAAACTGCTCTTCGTATTGCTTGGTGAGACGATCCGCCTCAGCGGCTGGATTATCCGCTTCCTTGATTTGCTTGCCGTAGAGCACTTCCACTGCGCCACGAGCACCCATGACGGCAATCTCGGCCTGCGGCCAGGCGTAGTTGATGTCCGCCCGGAGATGCTTGGAGGCCATTACGTCGTAGGCTCCGCCATAGGCTTTACGGGTAATCACGGTGACTTTGGGCACCGTAGCCTCGGCGTAGGCGAAGAGCAGCTTCGCGCCATGGATGATGATGCCGTTGTGTTCCTGACCCGAGCCAGGGAGGAAACCGGGCACGTCCACAAAGGTAAGGAGGGGGATATTGAACGCATCGCAGAAGCGCACGAAACGCGCGGCCTTACGGGAAGCATTGATATCGAGGACTCCAGCCAGATATTTCGGCTGATTCGCCACGATACCCACAGCCCTTCCATTTAGGCGAGCAAAGGCCGTAATGATATTGGGAGCATATAGCCGCTGCATCTCCAGGAAGTTTTTGTCGTCCACAACAAGCGAGATCAAATTCTTCATGTCATAAGGCTTGTTTGGATCTGAGGGAACAATGTTGTTGAGATCGATTTCCGCACGATTGATGGGATCGTTGGTGGCGTAAATAGGAGGTTCGCCGAGGTTGTTTTGCGGCAGATAGGAAAGCAGCACCTTCACGAGCTCGATTGTTTCTTCCTCGGTATCGGCAACCAGGTGAGTTGCGCCGCTTTTCGACGCGTGTACCATGGATCCGCCAAGGTTCTCTGTATCGATATCCTCACCCGTCACCGACTTCACCACTTTAGGCCCGGTGATGAACATGTACGAACCCTTGTTCATGATGGTGAAGTCTGTAATTGCCGGGGAGTACACCGCGCCACCGGCACAAGGACCAAGAATGGCGGATATTTGGGGAACCACTCCCGATGCCAGGGTGTTTCGCAGGAAGATGTCGGCGTATCCGGCAAGGGAAAGCACGCCTTCCTGGATGCGGGCGCCGCCGGAATCGTTCAACCCGATGACGGGCGCGCCCACTTTGATGGCGGCGTCCATTACTTTGCAGATCTTTTTCGCAAAGGTTTCAGAGAGCGAACCGCCGAAGACGGTGAAGTCCTGAGAAAACACGAAGACCTGGCGACTGTTGACGGTGCCAAAGCCGCAGACCACTCCGTCGCCAGCAATCCTTGTATTCTCCAGGCCGAAATCATGGCTACGATGCTTGACGAAGATATCGAATTCTTCGAAGCTGCCTTGATCCAGCAGCATGTCCACGCGCTCACGCGCGGTGTACTTGCCCTTGGCATGCTGAGCATCGATACGATCCTGACCACCGCCTAATTTGGCGCGTTCCCTGTTATCTCGCAATTTTAGGATTTTCTGTTCAATCATTCTGAATTACTCCTATGCTCCCCAGTTCACGCGCGCACAAATAGCCGACAGCGCCGGGGCGGATCCTCTAGCAATTGTCCAATTCCTTGTTGGCGAAGCGCTGGCTTAGGTGTCAATCCCATTAGTAAGACAACGAGCCTGTCCGCGGATCATCAGGATGCGGAAGATACAGTGTGCGGCACTTTTCGCAGCGATAGATTTCAGCCTCGGGGCCAAATCGCTGGATGAGTTCCGGGCCAAAACGAAACCACCGTTTCAGGTGGCCCGCACAGAGTTTGTTCTTAGCATCCTTCTCGCTACATGCTCGCATGCGCAAAACGCGGCGCTTCACTTTGGTTCCATCAGCGAGGGTGCAAACCAGGGTGGGGTCTGGGGCGACGTCAGCTGCGGCTTCCGTCGCGGCTTGGACTTCTGCGGGAGCATCTGGCGGAGGCTGGGCCTCCGTCGAAGCGGGATCAGGCGACTGCGGATCTCGATTCAACTCAGACATGGACGTCCTAATTGTAGCGCATCTATACGCGGTTGGTAAGTATAGGGGCGGCGGAATGAAAAATAATCGGATGGAGGGCTGAGGAGCTGGGCGGGAGAGACACGGCCCAGCCGCAATGGAAATGAGGCTGGTGGCTTGTTAAATGATGCTTTGGGACACCGCAAGATGCGGGCGGATGCGTAGTGAAATCAGCACTTTACGGACGTGGCCTAGCGGCAGTCCGGGATCTTTGGCATGTGGCTGAGGACGTTGGCGGGAATCTACCGGAAGCCCATCAGCAGGCGTCCGGGAAGGGTGACTATGGCCCAGACGAACTGGAGCACACCGCCCACGGCGATCCCGACTAAGCGGAAGGGGAGCAGAAGCAGCCACACGATGGGATATGCGATGAGAGCCAGCAGCGCCAGCGGCCAGCATAAAACGAAGAGAATGCACCAAAGGACGAAGGTAAACATGGCTGCCTCCTGTTGTTGAATACGAAGCGCAGACGGATTCGTTCGAGAAAATGCACGAGCAAGTGAGAGAGGCGACTGCCTGACAGTGGCGGGGACTCAGGCAAAACAGGATTGTCAAACGATAAGATACAGAAATGGCGGGGTTCTTTGGCAATGCCGGGCGACGATGCGGTTGCGGCTTCGCGACAGGCTTCCGGGTACTGCTGCTGCTATCGCTGGCAGTGATCGCGCTGAGCGCGGATGAGGTGGATGCTTACGTCCGCGCCAAGATGCAGGAGCAGAAGCTACCTGGCGCGGTGTTTGCGGTGATCCGCCATGGAAGCATCGTGCGCTCGGGTGCCTACGGGTACGCCAATGTGGAACTTGGCGTGCCGGCGACCACCGAGACCGTGTTTCAGATTGGGTCGATCACCAAGCAGTTTGCCGCACGCACCATCATGATGCTGGCAGATGAGGGGAAGCTGCG
>CAZUAX010000132.1:0-6027 GCA_964618435.1 uncultured Solibacteraceae bacterium | reverse complement strand
GGATGGAATCCACACGCATCAACGATACGGCTTCTCTGGTAACTGGACGGGCACAGGGCTATTTGATTGAGAATGGCGAACTGCACAACGCGGTGAATCTGCGTCCGCGGATCACTGCCGCCAGCGGAGCTGTGCTGACCACCATCGCAGACCTGGCCCGCTACGAGCAGGTGCTGTTGCATGGAGGCGATCTGCAACGGAGTTCAGAAGCAATGCTACTGCGGCCGGTGCGACTGAACAACGGACGGGCTTACCACTATGGAATGGGCTGGTATCTGCGTGATGTGGGCAGAGTGGACATTGTGTACCACACAGGAACCACGGCGGCAGGGTTCCGAGCCGCCTACGTGCGTCATCTGCCCAGCGGACTATCCGTAGTGTTTCTGTGTAACGCAAGCGGTGACGGGGTGGAACCGCTGCCGATTGCGGAAGGGCTAGCGCGGATCTTCCTGGACCGGCTGGTGGACGTATCGCAGTAGTTGAAAGCGCAGGCGTCAGCTCTTTGGAGAAGCCAGAAGCTGTTTGACGCGCTCTTCCATTTCCGTGACCAGCTTGGAGTGCCGTTCGCCGGTCACCTTGCTCTCGAACCCGGCGTGAATGTAATCTACCTTGCCATCACGGTTCAGATAGATGGTGGTGGGGTAGGCTCCAAAGTTCACCAGTTGAGGCAAAGTCCGGGCGATCTCACCAGGCTCCGTGGTTCCGGCCAGGAGGAGAGGGAAGTCAATGGAGTGCCGCTGCGCGTAAATCTTCAAGAGCTCCAGGTCGCGCTCGACATTACCTGTGTACTCATAGGCGAGACCGACGACTTCCAGGCCCTGATCTTTGTAACGCTTGTAGAGGTCCACCAGAACGGGAGCTTCGTCATGGCAGTTGGGGCACCAGGTTCCGGTAATGGTAAGCAGCACCACCTTGCCGTCAAAGCGAGGGTCAGTGGAGGCGACCCGCTTGCCGTCTAAACCCACGCCTTCGAAAACGAACGGTTCGTTGGGATCTTTGACTGAGGTATAGCTGCCAGGATCCTGGGGCTTTGCGCCCTGGGAGATGGCCTTGTCAAAGCGCTCACCCACGACCTTGCGCTCTGCGCCGAAAGTGCCCACGAGGGTGCCATCTTCGGCGAGCTTCGCCGTCCATAGCAGCCCGCGGATGCCGTCAAAGCGGCTGAGGTAAAGCTGCCCGTCTTTGACGTAGCCTGAGAGGTTGCCCCAGTCCCCGCTGATGGGAATGACGGTGCCGCCCAGCTTTTCGCCTTCCTGCTTGAGGGTAGCGCTCCATACGCGCTGTTCGTCGCCCTCGCCAACCTTCAGGAGCCAGTCACCCGAGAGGTCGGGGCCGGCGGTGGTGGCGGCAAAGGCGGGCAGGTCGCGGGAAGCGGTGAACTTGCGTCCGGTACGCGTCTTGCCACGCTGCCGGACGAACTCGCCCACCATCTTTCCATCCACCAATTCCGCCTTTAACTCCGCGTCGTAGAAGTTGAACTTCAGCAGGAGGTTTTTGCCATCGAAACTGCCGGAGGTGGCTTCCTCGCGGTCGGGGCCATTGACCAATGCCCCGCGCACAGAATCGCCCTCGCGCACTACCTCAATCTGAAAAGCGATTGTCGGTGCGCTGCCGTTCTCGAGGTCAGCCTGCCACAAGCCAGCCACTGGGTCTGGTGCTTTCTGGCAAGCAACCAGGCAGAAAATGGCGAGAATGGCTACCACCATGAGCGTCTCAAGAAATCCAAAACGTAGCCACGTGGTGGAGCAGGAGATGTTGCTCAAGGGGCTAAAGCGGGTGGCGCTTTTCATAATGACCTCTTCTTAAGGATGCAATCTGGGCCAACAAGTGACTCTACCGCAGAGAGAATGCCGCAGATGGGAGAGTGCCGCAGAGAGAGAACCCGCGATGGATGCGCGGGAACACTAAGTTAGTCGATCAGTTTAATAGGGTATCACGACCCGCCGGGAAGTTGGCTGACCATGACACCCGAATCACCAACCATTTCCCTGGCTACTCGGCAGATGCCTTGGGCGCAGGGGAGGCGAACTGGATGTCGAGGGTGATGTCCACTTCATCGGAAATCATCAGCCCACCGGTGTCGAGGACACGGTTGAAGGTGATGCCGAAATCCTTGCGGTTGATGCGGGTGGTGGCGGCGGCAGCGCGACGCAACATTCCACGCATGTCCTTGATTTCAGCGGTTGGACCTTCGATGTTCAGCACCACCTGCTTGGTGACCCCCTTGATGGTGAGGTCGCCGGTGGCCTTGAGTCCGTTGCCGGCCTTTTCCACCTTTGTGGAGACGAATTTCATGGCGGGGAACTTTTCCACTTCGAAGAAGTCCGGGCTCTTCAGGTGACCGTCGCGCTTGGGGTCGTTGGTATTGACGGTGGACACGTCAATGGTGGCATCTACTTTGGTGGCAGCGAGGTTGGATGGGTCGTAAGATACGGTTCCCTGCACATTGCCAAAGGCGCCACGCACTTTGCTGAGCCCCATGTGGGTGACGGAAAAGTTGGCACTGGAGTGGGCCGGGTCGATTTTGTAGTCGGCCGCAGTGGCCCCAAGAGCAATCACGGCAGTCAGAAGCAGTGTTTTCAAGATTTGAATCATAGGTGTCTCCTTAGGGAAATTGTGTGTGGTTAGTCGGTTCCGGAGTGGTTGCTGCTAGCCGGAGCAAGAGTGGAGGGCGCCGGTTGCCGCATTTGAGCAAGCAAGCTGAGAAGATGACGGATTTCGTCTTCCTGGAACCCTGGAATGGTGGATTCGGTAGCGCTCTGCAAAGGGTTCTCGATGATTTGAAGCAGCTCGCGGCCAGAAGCAGTGATGCGGGCGTAGACAACCCGCCGGTCCTTGGTACACCGCTCCCTTGTCACCCAGCCCTGATGTTCTATCCGGTCAAGCAGGCGGGTTATTCCCGGTGTCCGCTCAATCATTCGATCCGCAATGGAGAGCGTCGGCAATCCAGGCTCACCGGCGCCGCGCAGAATGCGCAGTACGTTGTACTGCTGCATGGTGAGTCCGTAGGGCTGCAGAGCGGAGCCAATTACGGTGCGCAAGTGGTCCGCAGTTCGAAGCACAGCAAGGGCCACCTCTTCCCTGCGGTTGCGGAAAGGGCGCGATTGCTTGATCTCGAATTGTAGCGACGTATCAATAGTTGCCACGTCACTTAGATTACATGACCATACTTTACATGTCAAATATTATGAAATGAAAATTCCTGGCTTTTCTGTGCTGACTGGGGATGGCAGGCGAAGCAGATGCGTATGAAGGAGCACCGGACGTACGGGTGGATTCGGGAGCGGTTGCAGCGTAGAGTGGAAGCGTAGCGAACCGGAACCCGCCATTTGGGAAATCGAGTATAAGGGCACCGGATCGCTAGCTGGAGCGAAGACAATCCGGGTTGTGGCAATCAGGATTGCTTAGGTGCCGTGCGTGCCTAATGGCGTCGTTCGCGGTGCAGGAATCGGAAATACCCGTTGTTCCAGTGAACGGGGAGCGAAGGAAAGAGGGTATGTATGGAAACGACAGAAACGATCACGGTGTCGCTGCCTACTGACTTACTGGCTCACCTGCGAGAGTTTGCAGACCTCGACAAAACGACGCTGGAGACGGTGCTTGCCGATGCGTTGCGCCAGTACGAAAAGAAGCGCTGGTGGGACAAGATGAACCGGGCCAACCAGCCACCCGCAGGGTAAGTCGCCTAGAACGAATCAGAGACTTCGGGCGGAGGAGGGGAAACCACCCGCACTGGAGGGCTTCCTTTGCCGATTGCGGAAGGTGGGTTGGGGCGGATGGACAACTAGCGTAGAAGGACAAGCAGGCGAATGGACGTGAGGGGCGGGCCTGGAAGCAGCCATTGTGCGAGGGGAAGGCGGAGAAATGCGCGCTTCTCAGGCAAAGATGTACCCAAATGGAACAGATATGAGTGTCCGCCTATCAAGCAAGGTAAGCTCAGAAGACTTAGCAAATGAGGGAAAAAAGCCCTGATTTTGGCAAATTTAGGGGATCCCGCGGAGAACAATCACAGTCTATCCTATTGATTTATAGGAACTTGTAAATTTCTCTTGTCACTCCTCGACAGAGTGTGCTAATAATCTAATGGTGACCGCAGACAACTGCGGAGTCCCGCACTCAACGGTGCATGGACGCGCCAGGTTGCGCAGATCCTAAGCTGCATCCCTCGCGTTCCGACCGACTCATCGTACACATAATTTGGAGGATTGGGTTATGGACATTCGCCCTCTCTACGACCGTATCGTGGTGAAGCGCAGTGAAGAATCCGAACAGACCACCGCTGGTGGGCTGATTATTCCGGATTCCGCCAAGGAAAAGCCGCAACGCGGCGAAGTGGTTGCCGCTGGCAATGGCAAGAAGACCGAAGACGGCAAAGTGATTCCGCTCGACGTAAAGGTCGGCGACAAAATCCTGTTTGGCAAGTACAGCGGCAGCGACATTAAGATCGGATCCGACGAGTTCCTGATCATGCGCGAAGACGAAGTGCTCGCCATTCTGAACAGCTAATCAACGCCGCATCTGGCAGAAGAATTCCAAGGAGAAGAGTAAAACAATGCCTGCAAAACAGATTGTTTACAGCGAGAGCGCACGCCAGGCGATCCTGCGCGGCGTGAATCAGCTTGCCGACGCGGTAAAGGTGACCCTGGGTCCCAAGGGCCGCAACGTGGTAATCGAAAAGAAGTTCGGTGGCCCCACCATCACCAAAGACGGTGTGACGGTTGCGAAGGAAATCGACCTGAAGGATCCGCTGGAGAACATGGGCGCACAGATGGTGCGTGAAGTGGCCTCCAAGACCTCTGACATCGCTGGTGACGGAACCACGACGGCAACGATTCTGACCCAGGCTATCTTCCGCGAAGGCGTGAAGGCAGTGGCCGCTGGTGTGAACCCGATGGCGCTGAAGCGCGGCATCGACAAGGCTGTAGAAGCCGTGGTTGCGGAAGTGCAGGGCGTGTCCGCACCGGTTTCCGGCTCCATGATTGCCCAGGTGGGCACCATCTCCGCCAATGGCGACGAGACCATCGGCAACATCATTGCCGAGAGCATGGAGAAGGTGGGCAAGGACGGCGTGATCACCGTGGAAGAAAGCAAGACCATGGTGACCGAACTGCAGACCGTGGACGGTATGCAGTTTGACCGCGGCTACCTGTCGCCTTACTTCATTACGGATCCGGACCGCATGGAAGTGGTGTTGGAAGATCCGTACATCCTGATCCATGAAAAGAAGATCAGCAACATGAAGGATCTGCTGCCGGTTCTGGAGCAGATTGCCCGTTCGGGCCGTCCGCTGCTGATCATCGCCGAGGAAGTGGAAGGCGAAGCGCTGGCCACCCTGGTGGTGAACAAGCTGCGTGGCACGCTGAATGCCTGCGCCGTAAAGGCACCGGGCTTTGGTGACCGCCGCAAGGCCATGCTGGAAGACATCGCCATTCTGACCGGCGGTACGGCCATCATGGAAGACCTGGGCGTGAAGCTGGAAGGCGTCCAGCTGAGCGAGCTGGGCCGCGCCAAGCGCGTGACGGTGGACAAGGACAACACCACCATCATTGATGGCGCTGGTGAAGAGGCCACCATTGCGGGCCGCGTGAAGCAGCTGCGTGCGCAGATCGAAGAAACCACCTCCGACTACGACCGCGAAAAGCTTCAGGAGCGCTTGGCTAAGCTTGCCGGTGGTGTGGCGGTGATCAAGGTTGGCGCCGCGACCGAAACCGAAATGAAGGAAAAGAAGGCTCGCGTGGAAGATGCTCTGCACGCCACCCGCGCCGCTGTGGAAGAAGGCATTGTTCCGGGCGGTGGCAGTGCGCTGCTGCGGGCCGCGAGGGTGCTGGACAACCTGAGCCTGGCAGGCGATGAAGCGATTGGTGTGAACATCATCCGTCGCGCTTGCGAAGAGCCTGTCCGCCAGATTGCCGGCAATGCGGGCCACGAAGGCTCGATTGTGGTGGAGAAGGTGCGCAGCTCTGACAGCGGTGACAGCTATGGCTTCAATGCCGCCACTGGCGTCTACGAAGACCTGGTAGCCGCTGG
>CAZUAX010000131.1:9710-12386 GCA_964618435.1 uncultured Solibacteraceae bacterium | reverse complement strand
CCTCCAGCCATTCCGGCGTGCGCAACACGGCGTCGCTCAAGAAACGGCTGTTGCCAAACACGGCCAGCAGCGCTTGCAATCCACTGGGGGAACTGCCCAGCCGGTGGAGAGCTTGCGGGCGTTCTTCGCGCATCCGATTAAGGAAATGCAAGGCTTGGTCTGGCAGCGGCGAACTACTCAGCAGCGCACGAATCTTGCGGGTGACTTCCGGGCTGAAGAATGAAGCCAGGGCCATGGCAGCCTGGCGCGCTCGCTCGGGCTCCTGGAAAGTAATGGTTTTTAGGAGGGTTTCCATGCGTGGCTAAACAGTCTTTTCGGGGCCGGGCACAGCCGGAGGCTCCGCCAGCCAAATCATCCGATCCTTCGCGCGAACCACACCCGGCTGCAACACCTTGGCGTAAAAGCCGCTTTTCGCCCAAACCGGCGTGGATGGGTCACCCCGCTTCACGCGAAGGTCGTAGATCTCCTGGTGGATGCCCTGCCCGTAAACGTCAAGCTTATAGCAAGGTGTGCGGATTTTGGTGAGCTCAATTACGGCTTCGCCCACTTGGAAGCATTGTCCTTGGCGCAGTGCCGCGTAGTCGATGCCCTCCGTGGTTATATTCTCGCCAATCGCTCCGGGGTACACCGCGTATCCTTTCGCGCGAAGTTCGTCAATCACCTCCAGGGCAACCAGCAGCACAGCCTGTTGAGGGCCTCCATGAAACTTGGGGTTGTTCCATCCGTCCCCGGAAAACCCTTCCACATCCAGATGTCCTTCCAGTACGGCACGATTGGGCATGCCTCCCGGGGAGGTGCTTACCTGTACGACAGTTCCTTCCAAGCGCTCTCTACCATCCTTTCCAAACTGCCCGCCGCCACAGTCCTAAAGCGCCGGCGGCGTAAGTCCCCGGGCTCCGGTTGGGTCATCTGCGCCCCCTTGCCGGTAGAGCGGTGGCAGGTAGTCGAACGTTTCGTGCATCCAATTGCTTAGCATCTGCCGGTGCCGCAGCGCTTCCTGCTGCAATTCCGGCCGGTTGATGGCGTTGTCGAACTCATTGGGGTCCTTCTCAAGATCATAGAACTCCAGTGCGGTCCTTGCCGGTTCCAGCAACTGGCTTTGTACTTCCGAGAGGCCGCCTTGGCGACCCATGCGCTTGATGCTGGCCCACGACGGAGAATCCTCAATATCCCAGGCGGGACGGTAGCCGGTGTTGGCGTCCGCATTGAAGATCAATTTGTAGCGTTTAGTGCGAACACAGCGCTGTGGGTCGAAAGTATCGTGCCAGTTGCGTTCGCTATAGATTGCTTCTCGCGGAGTGTACGCGCCACCGGTCAGCAAACCCAGGAAGCTGTGGCCCTGCATCTTGGGCGGCTTGGCGATACCCGCGCATTCCAGCCAGGTTGGAGCCAGGTCCAGGTGTGAGATCAATTCCTGTTTCACGCTGCCAGGGGCAATCTTGCCAGGCCACCAGGCGATGGCCGGCACCTGGATCCCCGGGTCATAGAGCGTACCCTTGGCTCTGGGGAAGGGAAGCCCATTGTCGCCGGTCATGATCACCAGCGTGTCTTCCAGCAGTCCCCGTTCGCGCAGCAGTGCAAGTAACTCGCCGCATTCCTCATCGAAGCGGGCAATGAAATCGTAGTAGTGCGCCAGGTCACCGCGCACTTCGGGGGTGTCGGGAAGATAGGGAGGCACCACTACTTTCGTGGGATCGTGCGGCGGAGTTGCGGCGCCTGGTTTGTAGGGCCGGTGCGGATCCGTTGAGCCAAACTGCAGAAAGAAGGGGGCGCCTGCCGGGAGCTTGTCCGTAAAGGCTTTGAATGGCGTCTTGGCATCGCCGTAAAAGTCGAGCCGGTTCTGGAAATTCGCTCCCTGGTGGTGCTTGCGGAAAATACCGGTGAAGTAGCCCTGACGCTTCAAGAGGTCAATGACCGTCGTTTCCCAGGGCGGCATGGGCGCGTGCAGCCTTGAGGTGCCGATAGTGTGCGGCATGCAGCCACTAAAAATTGCGCTGCGGTTGGGGCTGCATTGGGGAGAAGCAACATAGCAATGGTCAAAGCGCATACCCTCGGATGCCAGCCGGTCAAGGTTGGGCGTGCGCACATGGGGATTCCCGTAGCAGCCAAGGTCCGGGACGCTGTGGTCATCTGACAGCAGGAACACAATGTTTGGTGGACGGGGCGATGCTCCGGTCTGCGCGGCCAGTGGCGCCGCAAAAGCCGAGGCCGTTGCGCCAGCCGCTCCGGTTCCAAGGAATGTGCGGCGGTTCATGAGCGGGGGTACTCCACGATTTCCAAAACATTTTGCATGACGTCCGCCAGTATATCGGGAATCACCAGGGTACCGGAATCCGTTGCAGCCGTATGCCCTCAGGAGTTTGTCGCATCATAAATGCGGACCGGCCTGGAGCGGGCCAGCGCTGGTTTAGGCTCATCTGTGTGGGTGGTGACGCCACTGTCATCAAAGGTTCACGAAGCCCGGACGCTACAATAAGGCGTGATTCCCATTCGTTTTGTTCCGCTCTCCACCGCCTTGTTCTTGCTGTGTCTGGCGTCCATCCCCGCCCTTGCGCAGCCCGCCGGCTTTCCAAAACTCGAGACATGGGTGCCCCCCGTGCTGCAGACCGGCGCTGCCAAACTGGTCCGCGAATACAACACACCGGAAGCCCGCCAGGGCGTGGCTGTGGACGACAA
>CAZUAX010000131.1:3437-9610 GCA_964618435.1 uncultured Solibacteraceae bacterium | reverse complement strand
GAAGGCACCGGCGGCAATGGGTATAAGAATAGCCGCTACGGTGCGATTGTCACCTTCGACGCGCAATGGCGTCGCACCGGCGGCTGGCTGATTCCCGAATCCGTGCAGCTTCGCATGGCCCCCCATGCGGCGTCCGGCGGGGGCATTGGCCCCGATGGCCTTCTCTACCTGTTGGGTCACGACCGTACCGAGCTTTACGTCCTGGCCAAGCCCCGCCTTGGTCCCGTCCTTCTTCACCTGGCGACCTTCGATATCGCCGCCGAAGGCCAAGCCCTTGCCTGGGATCGTACCGTAGCTGGCCGCCGCCTCTATGCCATTAGCCGTCCCAACGGGGTAATTCGCGCGTTCGACATCCCTGAGGTGAAGGTCGATCATCCCGATGCGCGTCGATTCCCCGCGCAGTAAACAACGGCCGCACGGCATCGCTCCGGCTATTTGGGGGCCAGAGTGGTGGATTCCAACTCAATGCGGCCTGCCTTCACCTTCACCAGCGGTGCATTGGCTGCACCTCCATAGATGCGGCTGTTCTCTCCGTCCCGTTCCTCAGTGAAGTCGCGCCCGGATTGATTGGATATCTCTCCCCGGCGTGCTCGACCATCCAGTTGTAGCGGGGTGTTCGCCGGCAGCATCACGACTACCTTGCCGCGCCCGATATTGATGTCCATTGGCGTCACTTTGGGACCCTGCTGTCGGATGCTGGCGTCACTGCGCTCCAGCGTCAGTTCCAGCTTTTCCGTGAACTGGTCGAGATCCACATCCTTGGATTCGCTGGCAATCCGCAGCGGTCCGGTGATGCCGTGCCCCGTGAGCTTGCCCCGATTGGCAACAACTTCCCCGGGAATTGCAACGGCGCGCAGGTCCAGCCTGCGGTCTTCAATGCGAATGGGTCCGCTGAGCTGACGAAATTCAAGATTTCCGCTAAACGCACCGCTCACGGTCACAGGGCCCCGGATCGCTTCTAAGCTAAGGTTGTCCCCGCGGGCACTGGTGATCTCCACCTCTCCCTGCACCTCTCGCAGTTGGATCGCCTGGCTTCGCGCGAGACGCACCGAAACGTTCCCCTCCAGCGACGTCAGACGTGCCTCCCCTTCATCGGCCTGAATGTCCACCTTGCCCTTCATCCCGCTGGCTTCCACGCGCAGGTCGCGCCCTCGGGTCTCTAGTGCGCAGTTGCGGGGGACCTTCACTTGCAGGTAGGCGCGGGCGCGGCGATCGTTCGACATCCCCTCCTGGTTCGTGCGTACAACCACCAGATCGCCCTGTTTTTCCACCGTTACCTGGCGGGACTCCCACGCTTCCTTGGCATCTGCTTCGGAAACCGCGCGCAGGCTTTCCCGCCCGCTCACGCGCACGTCTTCAATATCGTCCGCAGTCACAATCACTTCGCCACGAAGGTTCTCCACCAGCAATCGAGCGTCCTTTCCCGTCGGCACGGCCTGGTCGGCAATGGAGAAATCGTAGGACTCGCCGAAAATCCGCAGACCTTGTGTGCGGAATGGCAAATCGCTCAGGTCGCCCACTACCGCACGTGAGCCATAAAGCCCGCTGCCTGCCATACAAATCAGTACCACCAGAAACCACTCTCCGCCGCTTAGTCCCTTCACGGGCATTGGCTGTGGCTGCTGGCTCCAGTAGGCGAGTTCGCCCAGACGAATCACGCCCCATCCCACGAGGATCCAGGGCCATTGCGTGGCCAGCATGTCAAGCACCTCAAAACCCGCGCTGAGGTTGCTCCACAGGAATAGCAGCCCGAGGGCAATCAATATCACGGGTCCAATCACGGATGTGCGCTTCATGGCTCGATCCTCCTTTCTGGCTGGGGTCTGCACTTGCTGTGCCGTGCAGGTGCGCTACTTGCGAACTCGTGCAACTAGGCTTCGCAACCTCAAGGGGCTGCGGATACCGTCCGCTGGTAGCCCCATTCCGTCAGCTTCATCAGTCCGTAGCTGATCAACAGGACTGGCCAGGTTTGCGAAATACCGGCTACCTTCCCATAGGCGAGCAAGAAGAGGACACCAACAACAATCAGCTGTACGGGCCCGCGCGCGGCGCGGATGAGGTTCAATGTATTCGGGTTCATGGCATCCTCCTATCGCTCTGGGTGGCTATCGGGTTTCTCGGCTCCCGGTTAGGGTTCCAGAGGCCTCTGCGACATTCGCTCGTAGAGCATCCAACTGCCCGCCAGAATCAAGGCCACGGGCCAGTAGCGCAGGATGGCTCCAATCGAGAGCAATCCAAACTGGGCCAGCAGGAACAGCACACCCACTGCGATCAACACCACTGGTCCGATAGGGAATCCGCTCGTCCGTGCCTTTAATGGCAGAATGCTGGAAAAGTCATCTACCGGTATTCCCAGACTGCGCTTCCTGGCCGTGTGATAGGCCTCAAACGGCATGTAGAAGTACCAGATGGCAATCAGGAGCCCGAACATTGGCTCAAATCCGCCCGCGGCGCCGGAATCCATAATGCTGATCAATAGCCCAAAGATCACCACATGCACGATTGCCTTCACATATTGGGCGTTGTACACAGCGCCCACGCCGGGGATGAGACCCAGCAGGAAAGCCAGCCCTGGGGACGCGCCCACCACTGGGGAAACACCCGTGGCATAGGGCGATGGCGGTTCACGATAGCCGCCCTGTGGCGGTGGGGGTGCCTGCGGATACGGTGAGGAGGCGAACGCTGCCTCGGGAACGGGAGCATGCTCCGGGCAGTACATCACGCCCTGTAACAGGCGAGACTCCTGCGCGACTAAACCGCGCCCGCATACACGGCAGTAGCCTACAAGCGGCCGCGCATTTGGCTGCTCTTCCGGCTGTTCTTGGGGTTGTTGGGTCGTTTCCTGCATCACGCTCACCTCCCTCATCACAATTCCAGGCGGTTTCTTCGCCGCGGCATTCAAGCTCTGGCGAAGGGACACCGGCTATTCTTTCAACTTGTCTTTCTGCCCCTCCGCATCACTCGCGGGAGGCTGTGCGGCGTCTTCCTCGCCATTCAGTTCGGTCTCGGGGTCGCTCAGCCGGCTGGCCGCGCGTTGTCGCTCCAACTCAAGCTGGTCGCTCCACTCCTGTACACGGGTCCGCATCTCGTAAACCACCCGCAGGCTCTCATAATATTTCGTAGCCCTGTCCCAGACGCGTTCCGCCCGGTAGCCGACGGATGACCAGATAGCGGCTGGCTTCAGGTCGCTGGCGGATACCTGGTCGATGCGGGTCCCGGTCAACTGCCCAATCATGGAAACCGACAGAATGGTCATTGCCATGCCCATTACAAAGCGCGGCTGCAATATGGGCGCAAAGAAGGCGGCAAGCCCGGCAAAGATGCCCGCATTGCGGGTTTCCCGCCTTGTGGTGCTTCGTGCCTCGTCCATGGCAATCTCCAGGCGGGCATAGAACGCAGGGGGCGGCTCGGGAGCCTCCACGTGCTTCAGGATGCTCATCGCTTCGCCTGCATCCTGCACCAGCTCCGCCAAATCGGGGTACAAGGCAAGATACTGCTCGAAGGCCGCCACTTCCGCTTCATCCAGCGTGCCGTCCAGATAATCCGCAATTCTTGCTTCCAGCTCTGCTCGCGTCATGGCTTCCTCCTTTCCTCGTATCGTTGCCGTCTGTAGCGGTTAGTCCGCATTATGCACTAACGTTGTGCCTGCGCAGTAAGCGGGCAAGTTCTGCCCGCCCTCTGTTCAGACGCGACTTCACCGTGCCTTCGGGTACCTGGAGCACGTTGGCGATCTCCCGGTATTCCATCTCTTCCAGATCTCGAAGAATTACAGTTTCCCGGAGTTCAGGTGACAGCTTGTTCAGCGCGTGCTGAATCAGTTCCCCGGCTTCCCTGCTGGCCAGCAGGGCGTCGGTACGGTTTGCCGCCGAACCTTTCTGTTCCATTACCGGCAGTTGGTCTTCGATAGAATCCGTTGCCCGCTGCATGCGGTTCTTGCGGTAGTGGTCAATCAACAGGTTCCGCGTCAATCGCGATAGCCACACCTGAAAGCTTCCATCCTTCGGGCGGAAGCTGCCCAGGGATTTGTACAACCGCAGGAAAACCTCTTGCGCCAAGTCCTGAGACTCTGAATCAGAGCCTGTAAACCGATAGCAAATGCCGTAAATGCGGCGGCTATGGGTGCGGATGAGTTCTTCCCAGGCGGAGTCCTCTCCCGCCAGGCATCGCTCCACGATGTGCAGATCAGCATCCAAGTCTTCTGACCTCGTCCAGGATGGGAACTGGTGTCGCTTGGCAGCGGAAGCGCCGGTCGCGTGCCCCCGATTCCTGCCTGGCAAGCATTCTGCCGCGGGTAAGCACCTTACCCCGGCAGTTCCCATTGCCCAACTGTACACCGCTTCCATTGTGTATCCTCGAGGCTTGGTAACGGGTCAGCTGGAATCCAGCATCTCCGTTCCATGCCTTACACTGTGGAGAACGATGGCTGCCGCTCAAAAGTTCAACTTTTGAGGGCCTTACGACGGAAATCTTATTGTATGGCCGTCGCTTGCCGTCCCCAACCGGAAAATTCGCGCCAAAAAACGGCGAATTGGTGGCAGAAGCAGCCCGAAGCCGGGCGGAGCCAGCCCCGGATAGCCCAAGTCAGCACTCCATGGAACCAGCCAACTCTGCCCGGCATCACCCACACCCCACCGAGAACCCTGAGCTTCCTGGCAACGCTGGGCTTCCTGGCAAGCGAAACCATCATCGCTGGATTTTCGTTGCTGTCTCCGTGCTCGTTACCTTGGCCGTGGTCGGCTGGCTCGCCAGGCAGAATGAGGGTTTTGCCTTCGAAAGATTTGTGGCCCTGCTGCGTACGGCAAATCCCTGGTTCTTGGTGGCCGGGCTACTGGCCGGATTTGCCGCTTTTGTGGTCCGCGCACTTCGCTGGTCGGCGTTGGTGAAGCCCTATGCCCCGGAGGTGCATTTGCCGGAGTTGGTAGGGAACACCGTTATTGGCTTCGCTGCGGTTCTCCTGCTGGGGCGCCCGGCGGAGCTGTTGCGCCCATATCTCATCAGCCGTCAGTTGGGGGTGCCTTTCTCTTCTCAGGTGGGCGCATGGCTACTCGAGAGGATCTACGACCTGCTGGTGGTGTTGGGAGTAGCCGCCTGGGCGCTGGCCACCGTCCCGTTGGAAACCCTCCCTTCCGGCTCCGCGCTGGCACTTGCCCTTCGCGCTGGCGGTGTGATGGTCCTCGTGGCGGCGCTCACTGCCTCCGCGCTCTTGCTGGCGTTTACTTTTGCCTCCAGTTTCACCTCCGGCCGTCTGCAGCAGGCACTGGTTGTCTTGCCGGAGGCGCGACGCGCCGTCGCGCTGCGCTGGCTGGGGGCCTTTGTGGATGCGCTTGCCGTTAGCCGGCAGCCCTGGGTCTTCATCCGTATGGTGCTCTATTCGCTCATGCACTTTGGTGTGGTGGCTCTTAGTACCTGGCTGGTATTTCTTTGTCTGCCGGATTCCGCACACCTCAGCTACGCCGATGCACTCCGTTTTCTGGCACTCCTCGGGCTGGCCAGCGCAGTGCCTCTGCCGGGCTTAGTAGGTGGATACCTGCTGGTGGCCGCCCTCCTGCTCACCGAGTGGCTGGGGATTCCCCTGGAGGCTGCTTCTGCCATCACACTCGCCTTCGCGGTGGTCCAATTGGGCAGTACCCTCCCTCCGGCTGCGGTAGCGGCATTGCGCAGTGGGCTTAACTGGCGGAAAATAAAGAACATGGAGCATGAAGCTCAACTATGATGTGTCCTTTTTGTGGCCATAACGGCGACAAGGTGATCGATTCTCGCGAAAGCAAAGAGGGCAATGTCACCCGCCGCCGCCGGGAATGCTTGGCCTGCACACGCCGCTTCACTACCTACGAGCGCATTGACGAGATTCCTTTCATGGTGGTGAAGAAGGATGGTCGGCGAGAGCCCTTTGACCGTCAAAAAGTACTAGGTGGCCTGCTGAAGGCTTCCGAGAAACGACCCGTCAGTATGTCGGCGATGGCTGAGGCCGTGGATGCGGTGGAAGCTGCGCTTGTGGCAAATCCAGACCGTGAGATTACCACCTCTCAGGTGGGCGAAATTCTCATGGAACGCCTCAAAAGCATCGACAAGATCGCCTATGTCCGTTTCGCCTCCGTCTATCGGAATTTCCAGGACGAGGACGATTTTCTGCAGGAAATTTCACGACTCCTGAAGAAGAAGGACCCCCCTAC
>CAZUAX010000131.1:0-3337 GCA_964618435.1 uncultured Solibacteraceae bacterium | reverse complement strand
CAGGGTGCGAGTACGGTACGGGTGGTTACAGTACCTAAGTGATTGAAATAAAAGGACTTGCACGGCATACTCATACCAGCGAAAGTAGATTAAACCTGCTGGTAAGGAGCGCCCCGTGAATAACGGTTCCGAATTTTCCCATAGACGCATTACGAGTCGGTCGAATGCGAAGCGTCGGCATGCATGTTCCGGCAAGCAATCGGGCTTCGTTCTCGCCACCTTGGCTGTCCTATTGATCTTCCTGGTTGCTTCGGTTGGCCTGGCTGTTGACTTCGGCACTGCGTTTGTCGCCAGGAACGAAGCCCAGACCTACTGCGATTCCGCTGCCCTTGCTGCCGCTCTTGAACTTGATGGCACAAACGCCGGAATTGACCGCGCCCGTCAGCGAGCCCTGGCCGTGGCGAATCGCTGGCTGTTTGGCAACAATCAGTTTGGCGGTGTGGTGGTGGAATTCGCCCAAGTGGCGGATGGTCCTTGGGAAGCAAGTCCCGGAAGCCCAGCCGGCTTTGGCTTTGCACGAGTGAGCACAGGGGCGAGCGTTCCCATGGTGTTTCTGCCTCTGGTGACGCAGGAGCAGGTAGCGCAACTGCAATCTGCCGCCGTGGCTGGTCAACTCCTCAAGACTACCTTCAATGAGGGCGTCTTCCCATACTCTCCATTTGCGCACGACCCTTCCGATATCTCAGTGAATGCCAACGGCAATGTCGAGGGGCATCTGGGCTTCACCCCGGGAGTCTCCTACACACTGCGTTGGCCGAACAACATGAACAAGCATGCCAAGCCTTGTCCGGGCGATGAGGGTACACATACTGTCGATATAAAGATCGAGGCGGGAGAATCAATCCAGGGCTATATCGACAACAATAGTGCGGCGGCGATTCGCGCGGCCATCCTTACCAATGAGCAGGATGGGGATCGTTCCTACACCATTGGTGACGCGCTCTTTATGGCGAATGGCAACAAGCAAACGGAAGAGCGTGCGATGCAGGAGCGCGTGCTTCAGGATAGCGACACCAGTTCAACCACTTATGCGGAATACAGCAGCGGCGGGCTGGGAAATGGCCGGCGATTGGTGATTGTACCCATCAACGGAGGCCCCACTGACAACTTCCGGATCCTCGGCTTTGCCCAGTTTTTCCTTGGCCAGGCCAAAGATTACCAGGTAAGCCCCAGTGACAGCTTCTGCGCGGAGTATGTGGGTTCTGCCATTGTCGGCGGAACGAATGGTGGGTCTAACCCGGGTGCGGCAGCATACGCCGTACGGCTGGTGCGCTAGAAAGAACCCATTCAGGCTGCGGCAATCGCACAACAGGAAAGGGCGACTCAGAGCAGGCCGGGCGTGGCCGCTCTGAGTTGCCCTTTTTGATGTGGCGCTTTCTAGAGAGCCGCCACCACTTCCTTCAGCATGTAGCGAGCTCCTTCCACCCCATCCCACGGGCCGTCTTCATACTCCAGCGCATAGATGCCCTGGAAGCCGGACTCCTCCATGATCCTAGTGGAACGCTGCACATCGTTCTTCTTCCAGCGGTCCCAGTACTTGGCATGGACGGTGGTATGTGCCAGCGGAGCCACAGCCGCCAGGCCATGGAAGAGCATGTATTCGTGCTCCCAGTTGCAGTAATCTGGCGAAGCCTCGCACCAGGGGCTGTTCACCTCATCGATGATAATGCGGATGTTCGTGGGGTCAGCGGTGAGTCCCCAATGGTTCTCGAGAGTTACCTTCACGCCCAGTTTTCCACCGTAGTCAGCCATTTCCTTAAATGACTCGATGGCGTGCTTCAGATAAACTTCAATCTCGTTGTTCTTCGGGTAGCTTCCCTGCTGGGCGATGGCACCGGGCACAATACGGGGTCCGCCAGAGTTCACGCGCATGGTCTTGGCTCCAAGGGTTGCGGCGGCGTCCAGCCATTTCTTGGCAACAGCGATCCCTTCCTTGCGTGGTCCTTCCTCGGGTACAGAGACATTGCGCGGTGCGTTATTGGAGATGTGATGGCAGCGCATCCCCAGCGCGGCGGATTTGTTGGCCATCTGGTCCAGCCAGCGCTTTGAGGCGGGGGCAGCCGGGTTGAACTCGGTAATCTGCCGCCGTTGCCCTTCCCATTCCGTGCTGAAGTTCTCGAACATGCTTGGGTCCTTCACGTCCCCAAACAGCGACGACCAAAGGTCCATGTGAAACAGGCCAGGGAAGTTATCCTTGGTGAACTGCGGAAGGTCGTGCATGGTGATGGTGCCATACTTCTTCTGCATGGCGTTGGGCTCCGCGTTGCCCCCGCGACGGGGAAACATCTGCCTCAGGGGCCATGTGTTGATGGCGATGCGCGCCAGTTTCTCTTCTTCGGTCCGGGCGCGCCGGGCACTGGGTGGCGCCCCCGCTGTGACAACGCCGGCACCCGTGAGAGCCGCGCTGGTGGCAGCCGAAGCGTGGAAAAAATCTCGGCGGTTCAGTGTCATGTGTACTCCAATTCCGTGGCCCCACTTCATCTGTTTGGCATGAGGCTACTTATCATCAAAACAAACTACAGAGCGCTCCACCAATTAAAAGGGGCAGCAGCGGCAGACGATGTGCAGTGCCGGGAGCGTGCAAAGGCTAAGGTGCGGCTTCACTTGGGGCTTTCCCGCCAGCGGCTTCGTCGGAGGGGTGGGGCAGCGGGCCCTCGGCTAGTGCTTCGGAGTGGCTGCGCAGAAACCATGCCACGATTTCCTTGTCCGCCTTCTGCTGAATGACGGCGTTCACCAGGTCAGCCAGCTCGCGATGGTTTCCTGCCACGCCAATGCCATTCAATCGCAGGAACACCAGCGCCGCTACCACCGCCGTATGGTCATTCGCCGCGAAGAATGGGCGGTTGCGGCAAAAGTGAAACAGGTATGCCGCCGCCATCGCATACAGATCCTCGTGCAGGTATTGCCCTACGATCCCGGTTCGGGGCATCGTAAGCGCGGATTCCAGGAGCGCCGAATCGCGGATGCCGCGCTGTCCGCCGTAGCGGCGCACCATCTCTTCGTGGATATCCATCACCTCTTTGAGGGTGAGGAACACGGGTTTCAGCGTGGTGTCATCCATAGGTGCAAGCAAACTGGTGGCGCCTAGTCCACCATCTCGCGGAGCATCGAGTCGTACTCGTTCACCACGGATTCCAGGGATTGCTCAAAGCGACGGCGGCGGCCCTTCGCGCGGATGGGCGTCACCACAAGGCAGTCGCCGTCAGTGGAGAGCCGCATCACGGAACTTTCGTCAATATCGAGAATTTGCAGCACTCCGGAATCCAGAACCAGGGCCAGACTGCCGTTCACGCTCACCAGCTTGCGGGTGGTCACAAATCCTATTGTCCCCGTCTGG
>CAZUAX010000130.1:5511-12541 GCA_964618435.1 uncultured Solibacteraceae bacterium | reverse complement strand
GGAAAGCTCTTTCAGCATTTGCTGATCTGGGTGCTGATCTTTCTGGGGGCGCTGGCCATCGTGGGTCTCTGGGACGATATCCGCCAGACCGTGCGGCCCACGCAAAGCGTCGTGGCGGGCGACCGGATCACCGGTGCAATCGAAGGCGTGAGTGAGATTGCCTTGACGATAGTCTCTATCACCGCCAACTAAGTTGGTTCCTGCCGGTGACGACAAGCAAAACGGCGCTCAGCGCTTGACGCTGTGTTGCCGCAGCCAGGCGGCGAAGGCGACTTCGTCAAGTTCGCCTGCGGCGACGGCCAGCATGGCTTGAGTTGCTTCCAGTTGTGTCGTGGCTAGACGATAGCCATTCAGTGCCAGAAACAGGCCGACGGCAAGGAAGGCGGCCCGCTTGTTGCCATCAACAAAGGGATGATTTTTTGCCAAGCCGACACCATAGATTGCCGCCAGGTCGGCGATAATCCCGAACCGGTTCTCTACCCGGAATCGAAGATAGTAGGGCTGCTTGAAGCTTTCCGGAGGTGCCGCTCTGTACTCCGTTAACTGCTTGAAACTGTAGGGCGAAACCCGATTTTCCCGGCCGCTCAGCAATTCGCGGCCAGCATGCAGAATGTCGCTCACCACGGCCACGCCGGTGGGCAGCGGCCCTGCGCCCCGGCCATAGTAAAACGTATCCTGTCCGTACGCGCCCTTCACCCAAATTGCGTTATAGGAGCCGCTGACGTTTGCCAGTATGGCCTCTTTCGGCAGCAATGTGGGCCGCACCGAAAGCGACAAACCTTCCGCGCTCATGCGGGCCACGCACAACAGGCGAATCGTGTGACGCAACTGGGCTGCGTAGGCAAAGTCCACATCGCTTACGCGCCGGATGCCTTCCACCAGGATGTCGTCTACCGGCACACCGCAGCCAAAGGCGATGGTGGTTAGGATTGCCAGTTTTGAGCGGGCGTCAAATCCATCCACGTCCGCCGTTGGGTCGGCCTCCGCGTAGCCCAATTGTTGGGCTTCCGCGAGCACATCATGGAACCCACGGCCCGCTTTCTCCATCTCCGTAAGTATGAAGTTACAAGTTCCGTTCAGAATTCCGGCCATCGCTTCGATGCGGTCGCCGGCAATTCCTTCGCGGAGCACGCTATGAATCGGAATGCCCCCAGCCGCGCTGGCCTCCATCGCCAAGGGACGTCCCGCAGCCGAAGCACTTTGCCAGAGGCGGAGGCCGTCCCGTGCCATCAATTCCTTGTTGGCGGTCACCACTGCTTTACCTTTGGCAAGCGCTGCTTCAATCACCTGGCGGGCCACTTCCGTGCCGCCAATCAGTTCCGCAACCACGTGAATATCCGGGTTGCTCACCACGTCGCGCCAGTCAGAAAAGCGCGGAATTCCAGCGGCGGCTTCTGGAAGCGCTTTTTGCAGGATACTCCGGCTGCAAACGGCGCTTACTTTCACTGGAATGCCCAGTTTTTGGGCTAATTGCTGGTGGTTTTCTAACAGGATTTGCAGGGTACCCAAGCCGACATTGCCCATGCCGACCAAGCCTACATTGAGGGATTCCATATTCGGCTATGATAACAGTCGCAACCACCAAGAGGCTCTAATGTTTGTAATCCAACGCATTACTCTTTGTCTTGTCGCCGCAGCGATATTGGGGGGAGCGGCCTCGTGGATTGCGCAGGCAACTCCAGCTAACGACCAGTTCAACCAGTATCCCCGTCCCAAAATTGAAAAGCCGGAAGACGACGAAGGGCCCCGCCTGCCCAGCGGCAAGCTCCAGCGGGATGCCATTGTCGAACACGAACACAAGAAGAATCTGGACGATTTACGCGAGATTCAGAAGTTAACCGAAGAGCTATTGGAGGAGATGGAGGCAAATACAGCTTACGTGTTTTCTGTTAGCAGTTTGAAGAAAATGGAACAGTTGGAGAAGCTTTCCAAGCAGTTAAAGAATCGATTCAAGAAGCGCTAGCCACAGGCTGGACAAATATGTACCCGGTTATCCGTGTTTTGGTGTTGTTTTTTGCGTTTAGCCTGCTGCCATTGGCTGTACGGGCGCAAGCACGCCTGCACAGCCTCGAAACGCCTACCGGGCCGCGCAGCTACCTTTATTCCGTTTCTCCATCCACCGAACCAGCTCCGCTTTTGCTTTTTTTGCATGGTGAGGAGCAGGCCAGCCGGGAAACCATGGAGATGTACTTCCGCCAGTGGCAGGGTGTAGTCTCCGCCCGAGGGTGGCATCTGGTGCTTCCATGGACTGAAGGGCGTTTCGCATTTCACTCAGACGAAGGGATGCGTGCCGTTCGGGCAGTGGTTGAGGACTTCCGTCGCCAGCACCCCGTCGACGCCCGCCGGGTTTATCTGGCAGGGCATGGGGACGGCTCACCGGGCGTATTCACCGCCATCTCGCGTTTGCCGGATGCCTGGGCAGCCGCTCTTGCCATCGGTGGAGACGCAAATCGTGCCATCGAAACCAACCGTCTTTACGCTGGCAATGCCGCCCACACTCCACTCCTCTGGCTCTACGAGGAAAATCGTGCCCCCGTGCTGAAAAGCGCCATCCGCCGGATGCAGTTTGCGGGCTTGAAGGGCCGTTTTGAAGCAGCCAGCGAGTTTGGCGCGGAGCAGGCTGTGGAATGGCTGCGCCAGCATAGCAGCGCCGCACTGCCAACCAGTGTGGACTTTGAAACAGGCTCCCTTGATTTCCGCCGCGCCCATTGGCTGGAAGTTGCTGAATTCGATTTCACGCAACGCAACGATGTACTTGCCACTACCCGCGTGGATCCCGGCACAGGCGCATTCCTCAGGCTGGGCGGATTTGGCTACGACCCGGAAGGCAAAGGGCCAGGCGTTCCTGTAAAGTGGCTCCCCCAGAACTACAAGGGTCCTCTAAAGCTGGAGGATTGCATCGTCTCCATCGCTGGCAAGATGGTGCAGGACGCAGATCACTACGCGGAAATCATGGAAGCTCAGCGCGAAAGTCGCGATGTGGGCATCATCCTCCGCCGTAACGACAAGAATATGCGGATCGAAACACGCATTGTCATTCCCAAGCGTGATGAATCCGATACTGCCAGGGTGCTGGCGGAATATCTGGCCGATCCTGGCGAGTTGCTTGTGGTTACGCGTGGTGTCAAAAGCCTGATCCTGCAGGTTCCCGATGCGTGGGTTCCTCTGAAAATCAGCTGGAATGGTACGGATCTGGAGTCCGCGACTATCTCTGGCTGCTGGCTGCTGGATTCCCAGCCGCCAGAGGCGATTTCCCCCAAACACGCTTCTGGTGAAGCCGGTCCTATTGCTCGCCCCATTCCATGTACCGGCAGTTTTGGCGCTTCCTCCGTCCCATAGCCTTTTGCTTTTCGCGAACTTCGGCAGCCTATCGCCGATTCTCTCATCTGCTGGTCGATTGCCGTGATACGCTGACCTTTGGTGCCCCGTTCGCGGTTTTTTTTCCGCGCTTGGTCTCCGGCGCCGGCAGCTTTCGCCATGGCCGAACCCTTGCAACTGATGAGTGCCTCGGAGGTGGATCGTACCATCGTCCGGCTAGCGCATGAAATCCTTGAGCGTAACCTCGACCTGCCTCTCCTTACCTTCGTAGGCATCCGCCGCCGCGGAGTTCCCCTGGCAGCACGAATCGCCACCAAAATCAGCGCTTTGGAGCGGATTGACATACCCACTGGAGCACTCGACATCACGCTTTACCGTGATGACCTCACTCAAGTGGGTGATCAACCCGTCCTGAATGGCCCAAGCGTGGGTACTTCGGTTGTTGGTCGAAACGTGATCCTCATGGATGACGTGCTGTATACCGGGCGTACCATCCGGGCTGCGATGGACGCTCTTTTTGCTGTTGGGAGGCCCGCGCGCGTACAGTTGCTTGCCCTCATCGACCGTGGACATCGCGAGCTGCCAATTGAAGCAGGGTATATCGGGCGCACCGTCCAAACACTCCCCAGCCAGATTGTGGAAGTGAAGTTCCACGAAGTAGATGGTGCGGACAAAGTGATGCTGGTGGCCCGCCCAGATACCCTAACTGCCCATTCCTCAACACCTTGAACCCCATGACTGGAGCCCCTAAATGACTGGTCTGCTTGGAATCGCACCTCTCAGTCGCGAAGAGGTGGAGCAGATTCTCCACCGCTCCCGAGACTTTCAGACCCCTGCAAATGAACCTTCCCCCCGTGCCGACTCCTTGCGCGGCAAACTGGTGGTTAACGTCTTTTTTGAGAATTCCACGCGTACACGTGTGAGCTTTGAAATTGCCGCAAAACGCCTTGGGGCCGACGTGGTTTCCATTACGGCCTCGGGTTCCAGTGTCAGCAAGGGCGAGAGCCTCGTAGACACCCTCAACACCTTGGGAGCCATGCGCCCCCATGCCATCGTCATGCGCCATCAGGCCTCGGGTGCGCCCCACTTTCTGGCTCGTCACCTGCCCACGCCCATCATCAATGCCGGTGATGGCCAGCATGAGCATCCCACACAGGCCTTGCTTGACGCTCGTACCATTCTCGATCACCGCGATAGCCTGGAGAATCTCAAGGTGGTCATCATTGGCGATCTGGCCCATAGCCGCGTTGCCCGTTCAAACATCCATCTGCTCTCCAAGTTTGGCGCGGAGATTATTCTTTGCGGGCCCAGCCCCCTGCTTCCGCCCCAGATGGCGGAACTGGTTCCGGGAGTGCGCATTGAGCGTGATGTGCCAAAGGCCATCCGGGGCGCGGACGTCATCATGATGTTGCGCGTGCAGTTGGAGCGGCAGCACGAGTCGAATTTCTCGGCCACCGAATACTTTCAGTTCTATGGCCTCCGTTTGGAGCACTTGGCGCTCGCCCGCGACAATGTGCTCGTAATGCATCCCGGCCCCATCAATCGGGGCCGTGAGATTGCTTCAGAGGTGGCCGACAGCACTCGTTCCGTGATTCTCAATCAGGTAGAAAACGGCGTTGCCGTACGGATGGCGGTGCTGGAGCGCTACTCGCGCTAGCGCTCGGGCTCCACGGGGAAAGGAAGGCAGTGCAGTATGTCCTCTATGCGTATCGACAATGGCCGGGTGATTTGTCCGGCGTCTGGCATTGACCAGGCCACAAGTGTGTTCCTTCGCAACGGGGTGGTGGCCGGAATTGGCGATGCGCCGCCGGCGGATTTTCCCGAGGATGCCAAACGAATAGACGCTACCGGTCTTGTGGTGGCCCCCGGCTTTGTGGATCTTCATGCCCACCTTCGAGAACCGGGCTACGACCACGCGGAATCCATTGAAACGGGAGGGCTTGCCGCCGCCGCCGGTGGTTTCACCACCGTCTGCTGCCTGCCCGACACGAAACCAGTAAATGATAATGCGGCGGTCACCCGGTATATCATTGAGCGCGCCCGAGAAGCTGCCGTGCATGTCCGCCCCATCGGTTCCATCTCTAAGGGAATGTTGGGCGAGGACGTGGCAGCCATTGGCAGCATGCGGGAGGCAGGCGCGGTTGCCATTAGCGACGATGGCGCACCCGTGATGAATGCCCGCCTGATGCGTCGCGCCATGGAACTGGCCGCGGACTTTGGTATGCCCGTGGTTACCGATTGCGAGGATGAAAACCTGGCTCGCGGCGGTGTGATGAACGAAGGGCTCACCTCATTGAGAATGGGCTTACGGGGCATCCCCTCGCTTGCTGAGGACTTGATGACCTTCCGCGATATCGAACTCGCGCGCACCACCGGAGTGCAGTTGCACATCGCGCACCTCTCCACCGCTAAGAGCCTCGACTTCGTCAAACGCGCCCGCGCGGACGGACTCCAGGTCACCTGCGAAGTCTGTGCCCATCATCTCGCCTTGAGCGACGAACATGTGCAGTACGATGGCAACTACAAAATCAAGCCGCCACTGCGCTCTACCGCCGACATGGAAGCGCTTCGCCAGGGCATCCAGGAGGGGGTGATCTCGGCCATCGCCACGGACCATCAACCCCATGCGGGCAGCGACAAGATGCAGGAGTTTGACCAGTGCCCCTTCGGCATCCTGGGCTTCGAGACTTCTTTCGCACTGGCGCTTGAAACGCTTTACCACCAGAAACTGGTCACACTGCCACAGTTGATTGCATTATTCACCAGCGGTCCAGCGCAAGCCCTTGGCTTGGCCTCCGGCACTTTGCGCGAAGGGGCACTGGCGGACCTGGTGCTGGTGGATGTGAATCGATGGTGGCAGTACGATGTGAACCAAAGCTTCTCCAAGAGTAGGAATTCTCCCTTCCACGGAAGGTATTTCCAGGGGCGTGTGCTCACCACTGTTGTGGAGGGCGACGTGGTTTGGCAATCGCCATAGACCGTAAAGACTTCTTCGGCGGCTACCCTAAGTCTCTGGAGTTTTGGATTTCACTGGAGTTGTCTGCCAAAGAACAGCTCTGGCAGCAAGGTTCCCGCCCGATTGAGGGCCGTTGAGGAGACGAAGGAAGTGGTGCAAAAAGTGGTGTCATTCGGTGGTCGCAGCCGGCGTCGCATTAACTGGGGCCCGGTGCTCATCGCAGTGCTGTTCGCGCTGCTCGTTTCTGCCCGCGGGATCTCCGGGTTTGTGATTGAGTGGGCCTGGTGGACCGAACTCGGGCAACTCGATTCCTACCTCTCCATGCTCGCCTACGGCACGTTTCCGGTGATGGTTGCGGCACTATTGGCCTTCGCTGTTCTCTGGATGGTGCATGCGCGTGCCCTCAAGTATGCGGGCACAGGGCTTCGCAGCCATCGTGCGTATGGGCTGATCTCTTCTTTCATCCTGCTGGTGCTGGCCAGCTTGCTGGCCTCTGCAACCATCGATGCCTGGACTGTAGTGCGCTTTTTTGGTAGCCAGCAGTTAGACCGCGCTGCCGAATGGCTTGACCCTGTTTACCAGCAACCACTCTCGTACTACCTGTTTTCTCTCCCCTTCCTACTGGGCTTGCGAAACTTTCTCTTTGCCTTGCTTGTGGTAAGCGGCTTGGTATTCTGGTTCACCGCCCGTGTCTGGCAGGTATTGGAGAATGCGCCCCGGAATGGCGAAGCAATCGTGCTTGATGATTTGTTTCAA
>CAZUAX010000130.1:0-5411 GCA_964618435.1 uncultured Solibacteraceae bacterium | reverse complement strand
GCGGTGTATGTGCGTCCCAACGAGATTGCCATCGAGCGCCCATTTATCCAGCGCCACCTGGAAGCTACCCGCGATGCCTACCGCCTAAGCCAGAAGGCTACCTCCGTTGACTATGAAGCCAGCATGGAGAGTCGCTTTAATATCTCTGAGCACCAGGCGACGCTCTCCAATGTTCGTCTCTGGGATTGGCGCGCCTTTCATGATACCGTCACCCAGATTCAGACCCTCCGGCCCTACTATACCTTTCCGGATACCGACGTGGACCGCTATGTGATTGACGGCAAGTTGCGCCAGGTGCTGTTGACCCCCCGTGAATTGGATATCACCCAATTGCGGGACGCTCAGAGCCGCTGGGTGAACCCTCACTTCATCTACACACATGGTTTTGGGATGGTGATGGCGGAGGCGAATGAGATTACCGCCGATGGTCAGCCAGTGTTGTTTGTCCAGGACGCTCCTGCCCAGGTACGCAGCGAGAGCCTGCAACTCACGCGGCCCGAAATTTATTACGGTGAGGTAGTACACGAGCCTGTTTTTGTCCGCAGCGGTCAGGAAGAGTTTAGCTATCCGTCCGGCCAGGACAATGTGTTTTCCCGCTACGAAGGCACTGGTGGTATCCCTGTCTCCAACCCCCTGATGCGTCTGACGGCAGCGGTTTACCACGCCGATTACAACATCCTGCTTACCAGCCTCATCACCAGCGAGACCCGCATGATGATCCGCCGGGATGTTGGCGACCGCGTGCGTTCCTTAGCCAACTTCATCTCGTGGGATCCAGATCCTTACCTGGTGCTTACCGATGAGGGCCGCCTGGTGTGGACCGTGGATGGCTACACCACCTCCGATGCCCACCCGTATTCCAAGGCTCTACGCCTTGTCGGCATGGGGAACGTGAACTACATCCGCAATGCGGTGAAAGCCACTGTGGATGCGTACACTGGCGAGACGAATATCTATGTGTTTGAACCGGGCGACCCGGTGATCCAGGCCTATTGGAAGCTTTTCCCGAAACTCTTCCGTGATGCCAGTGAGATGCCTAAGGACCTGCGCGCGCATGCCCGGTACCCGGAGATGTTTTTCCGCATTCAAGCGGAAATCTATCGCACCTACCACATGCGTGATGCCCAAGCCTTCTACAACAAGGAAGACGCCTGGGATATCGCCCGTAATGTGCAGGGCCAGACTGACTCCCCGCAGCCACTCAGCCCCGTCTACATTGTTGCCAGCCTTCCCGGCAGTGACGAGCCGGAATTTCTGTTGTTGTTGCCCTTTACTCCCCGCAACAAGGACAATCTCATCGGTATGATGCTCGCCCGGTGTGACGGTGAAAACCTGGGCGAACTTGTCTTCCTGCGCCTGTCAAAGCAGGAACTCATCTTCGGTCCCATGCAGATTGAGGCCCGCATCAATCAGGATCAGAACATCGCAAAGGACCTTAGTCTCTGGAACCAGCAGGGCTCCCGTGTTCTGCGCGGGCAGATACTCACCTTGCCCATCGGAAACACGGTTGCGTACGTGGAGCCCATCTATATTCAGGCATCCGAGGCGCGCATGCCACAGTTGCGAAAGGTGGTGGTCGCGGTAGGAAACGACCTCATTTACCGCGACTCGTATCGAGAGGCGTTGCAGGAACTGGCCCAGCGCATGGAAGGTGCGGGTTCACAAGGAATGCTTAGCTCGGCTACCATGGAAGACAGTGCGAGCGTGGCTGGTGTGGATTCGGGCGCTTCTGCGGAAAGCGGTCCAGCCCCCGCTCAGGATCTTTCGGGTGCGCGAATCCGCCAGGAAGTGCGAAGCCGTCTTGCCCGATACCGGCAGTTGATCTCCGAAGGGAAATGGTCTGAAGCTGGCAAAGAACTGGAGGCGCTTGAGAATCTCGCTGGGACGCCATAGCCTCTAGCACAGGCAAATCCTTTTGCAGACGAGCGAAGGCACGCACTGGAGCGGAGAGGGCATTTGCGCACGAATTGATGATTGACTAAAAGTTAGGCACTTAGTTTGGCAACCGAAACTACAGCTAGCGGTTCATTAGCACCCACTAGACCAGCGCGGATTCTGATTGTGGATGACGATCCGGACGTGCGTCTGGTGCTTCGCCGTATGCTCGAACCTGACGGCTATGAGGTGGCGGAAGCAGGCCACGGCCGCGAAGCTCTGGAAGTAGTTCACAACCGCGCCTTTGATCTGGTTATCACAGACCTCATCATGCCCGAGCAGGAGGGCATTGAGACTATCCAGGCCTTTCATCGCCGTTATCCGCAGGTGAAGATCATTGCCATTTCCGGCGCGTACGGCTCCGATTATCTCCGCATTGCGAAGCATCTTGGTGCCCACGAGGTAATGCAGAAACCCCTCAGGCTCGAAGCGGTCCTTAGCACGGTAAGCCGACTCCTCCGCGGGATTTAATCTTCGCATTCAGCGCACTAATGCTCGGCCTGAACGGCCAGGGCTCACGGATTTGGCTTCGTTCTGTACCGGTAGATCTAGTTGAAACCAATCAACCGTACTGCGTTCTTTCCTGGGCGGGATCAGGTAAATGCAATTGTGAGAAAAATCTTGCAGATTTGCCTAGAGCTTTCGGTCCTGAGCGGGTACACTAAACGGGATTGTCATGGAATCCGACACTACCCTCCCTGCCACATCCAGCCTCATCATTGACAGCATAGAAACTGCGCTGGTGCCGCCGCGCTGGGGCCTGCTTCGCATCTTGACGCGCGACGGACTGGAGGGCTTTGGAGAGTTCACCCTCGAGGGCCAGTTGGAAGCGACGGAAGCCCTGGTGAAGCACTTCGCCACCCACCTCATCGGCAAGGATGCGCGCGATTTCCGTCGCCTCTGCCGGGGTTTGTTTGACCTTCACTTCTACCATGCGGGCCCGCACTTCGCCAGTGCGCTTGCCGGCCTTGAGGTCGCCCTCTGGGATATTGCAGGAAAGGCCTGTGGCTTGCCAGTGCATCGCATGCTGGGCGGCAAAATCCGCGACAAGGTGAAGGTGTACCGCTGGGCAGGCGGGAACAACAACGATCCCGCAGCGGCCGCCGAAGAAGCGGCCCGTGTCGTGGAAGAGGGCGCGCTTGCACTCAAGTTAAATGCCTGCCCGCCTCTGGCGGCCATTGATACCTATGGCGGTGTTCGCTTCGCCGTTGAACGGGCGATGGCGGTGCGCGCAGCAGTGGGTGAGGCTGTTGACCTTGGCTTCGACTTTCATGGCCGCTGTAACGTGCCCATGGCTCGCCGCCTGGCCCGTGAGCTCGAACTCGTTGACCCGATGTTCTATGAGGAACCCGTGCGCCCGGATTACAACCGCTGGCTCCCTGAGATCGCCGCCATCACGCACATTCCTATTGCTACCGGCGAGCGCATGTCCACGGTTGCGGAATTCTCAGACGTCGTAGTCGCCAAAGGCGTTCACATTTTGCAGCCGGATCTGGTGCACGTCGGCGGTATCAGCCCCTCCTCAGAGATCGCAGCGCTCGCAACGGCCAATGGCATCGCTCTGGCCCCTCACTGCCCGTTGTCTCCCATCGCATTCGCCGCCTCGCTGCACGTGGTCGCGCAGAGCCCGGCAGGGTGGATTATGGAGTGGAGCAAGGGCATTCACTACAATTCGCACGGCGCCTCAGGGGAGGTGGATCCGTGGCTTCGGTACCTGACGGAAAGTACGTGGCCAATGTTTGACACCGACGATTCTTCCCATATCGCCGTCCCTGATCTGCCCGGCCTGGGCATCTCCGTCAACTGGGCAGAGGTGAAGCGCGCCAGCACTGAGGCAAACTATTGGCGTGATATCGCCATGCACCTTCCCGACGGCACGTTGGCGAATTGGTAGTGGTTTCCGCGTTCGCGTACCGTATGTGCACCTGTCTGGCGGTATCCAGTACGGTAGATTGCCCGGATTTCCCCAAAACAGGTTAGAATCCCATTGTGGGAAACGCTACACAAGCCTATTTGCGCTTCGGCGCCGACCAGAAGTTTCACCTTTCACCGGGGCGTCTTTGTCAGATTGGTCGTAGCCTCGCCAACGAAGTGGTTGTACAGGATGCGGAGGTGTCTCGTCACCACGCCAGCGTGGAGGCGCGCGAGACCGAATTCATTCTCTCTGACGCCGGCAGTCGCAATGGCACCTACCTCAATGGCAATCGCATTCAGGGTCCTGTGCGCCTAAAGCCGGGTGACCGCATCGAGGTTGGCAACACCCAGGTTGTCTTTGAGTGGCCGGGCGCACCCGGGTCTGCTCCGAAATTCAGTGAAGATGCCACCATTGCCACCACGCTCATACCCCCTTCCCACTTCACCGTCGTGCTGACGATGAACGGATTTCCCAAGGTGGCGGAACACGCCGATGCCTCCAAACTGGAGGATGCCCTCGGCCTCTGTCGCAGTCAGGTAGATGAGATTTTGAAGCGTGAGCGCCTTAGCTCTGTCCGTTTTGCGGGCGATCTGGTAATTCTGGATGCGAAGGAAAGCGGTGGCCCGGGTGCAGCTGATCTGCTTGAGCGCGTTCTCAGCGCGGCAAGTGATGTGGCCATTGCTCTGGAGCAATTACCCGCCCATGCCCATGTGATGGGCCGCATCCAGGTCTCTGGCGGAGTCTACCTGCAGGATGGCCTGCCCGCGTCTGGCTCTAATGACCCTCTCAAGCAAGCCGTTTCGCTTGCTTCCCAAGCCAGCAGAATGGGCACGGCGCTGCAATTGAACAAGCCCGCTGTAGACCGTCTCAAGCAGCGCTACCCGGCCGTTGCAGAGTCCTTGATGCCATCTGCTGTACCCGACGCGATGGTGCTGCAATTCTTCCAATTGCAGCAGGTCATGCAGGGCTAGCGGGGCGGTTCGGCTGAGATTGCCTCTACTCCGCGGTCTTCTCCCTTGCGCTTGTAGATGGTCCAACTGCGGGCATCTATGCTGCCCCGTGACCAGTCCCACAACGATGCCGGGTATTGGTAGTTGTACTCCCATACCTTTTCGTAACGATCGTCCAGTCCCTTGGGAATAACTCCATAGTTGTTCCATACCGCATACCAGGTAACGTCCTCCACGGTGTCGTAGGCAGTGGCTGGCAACTGATCGCGGAATCGTGCAGCACCCGGATGATTTGCGTCTAATTGGCCCACCCAGTGCATCTCCGGCAGGTAGAAGTGCAGCATCATGCCCTGTACGTTGCGGTACACCACATAGCGATCGCCGGGTTGTCCATGACGCTGGAAAAACTCGATCACCGGCACATCTACAACGCGGTTTTTCGTTAGCTGGCGCTCGACCACGGCAAAGTTCGCATACACGTTGAACGTCAGGTTCGGCCAAACCGCCAGCCCCGCCAGGAAAATCCAACCCACAACCCTGCGGCGCTGCAGGAGTTCCGCCGAAACCACCGCTGCCAAAACGTTTGACGCCATCGGCACCATGTAGTAGTA
>CAZUAX010000129.1:9031-12557 GCA_964618435.1 uncultured Solibacteraceae bacterium | reverse complement strand
AACTGTGCGGCCATTCCCACCGGGTTGCTGGAGAGTGAATTGTTCGGATATGAGCGAGGCGCATTCACCGGAGCACTCTCGCAGAAGATCGGCCGCTTCGAGATGGCTCATCGGGGAACCCTTTTCCTGGATGAGGTGGGCGACATTCCCTTGGACCTGCAGCCGAAGCTGTTGCGCGCGCTGCAGGAGAAATCGTTCGAACGGCTGGGGGGCACCCGGACGATACCGATTGATGTACGTCTGGTTGCGGCCACCAACCGCAACCTCACACAGATGATGGGGGACAAGCTCTTCCGTAGCGATCTCTACTACCGGCTGAAAGTATTCCCGATTGTAACGCCGCCGCTGCGGGATCACCCGGAAGATATTCCGATCCTGGTCAGGTACTTCACTCGCAAGTATGCCGAGAAGATACGGCGGAAAATCGACAAGGTGCCTACGGAGGCGATGCGAGCCATAGTGAGCTGGCAGTGGCCTGGGAACGTGCGGGAGCTCGAAAACTTCATCGAGCGTGCGGTGATCCTTTCGAGTGGAACCAGCCTGCGCGCACCCCTGGAAGAGATTCGCAGCAAGCCTAGCATCACCGAGGGCGATTCGACGCTCGACCACATCGAGCGGGAGCACATTCTGCGAATTTTGCGGGAATGCGACGGTGTGGTGACGCGCGCCGCCACACGCCTGGGATTGCACCGCACCACCCTGAACGCCATGATGCGGAAGCTCGGCATCTCCAGAAAAGATGTGTAGAGACATTCCCTCTGGCGTTCAGGGCCGCGATGGCATCAAAGTCCTCAGTACCGGTTAAGGATCTCGCTCACATCCTTTGCAGAGTCGCGCAGATGGGTTCCGGTTGTGTGGACAAATTCTTCCGCGGCAACTGCCTGGCCTTTCACCCAGCCTTCCCCTTCCTTCACCTTGCGTCCAATCAACTTGCGCGTCTCGGCGCCACTTAATGGCGCGGAGAGAAGCGTCAAGGCAATCCCTGTGCCAAGGCCGGCCAGAAACAGGCCGAATCCAGCAATTGCGGCCGTACCGAGTGTCAGCGCACCGTTCGGTTGAGTAATTCTTTCCATATCAGTTATCGATCCCTTCGGCGCTTTTGGTGCAATCCAACGGCCATCCGGAAGTGGTGCTTTCGTACTTGCCCTGTAGAGAAAGCAGTATCACTGCGAAGCTCACCAGAATCCTGACCGCTGCACGCCAAGTGGCGACATAAGGTCAGTTCCGAAGATCACGGAGACCTGGAAAATGCACCACAAGGTAGCCGGAGCCGCATAAACTCAACGAGCTACCTCATTGGCAGGGTTCGTGCACCTCCTGCTTCTGTTCCTCTGCCATTGTGCAGAGTTTCCGGAAAGAACGAAGAGGTAAATTATGCGAGTCGGAATTCTTCTGATTCTTGCGGCCTCACTGGCGATGACGCCGGTGATGGCCAAGGACAACGAACCAGCCGAGCGGCTTGGTGAAGCCGCCGCTGTGCTCACTGAAATCATGGCAACGCCGGATAAGGGCATTCCGGAAGAACTGCTCGCCAATGCCCACTGTATCGCTATTGTTCCCGCCCTGAAGACAGTTGCCTTCGGGATTGGTGGCAAGTATGGCAAGGGCTACCTCAGCTGCCGGAATGCCAACGGACGAGGCTGGTCTGCACCGGCCACGGTGCGCATGGAGGGCGGAAGCGTAGGCTTCCAGATCGGTGGTTCGGAATCCGACGTCGTCATGCTGGTGATGAATGAACGCGGAGCGGAAAAGCTGCTCTCGAGCGAGTTCACGCTGGGTGGCAAAGGTTCCGTAGCAGCCGGCCCGGTGGGTCGCACCAGCACTGCCCAAACTGACGCCTGGATGCAGGCAGAGATTCTTTCCTGGTCACGTACCCGTGGCCTGTTTGCCGGCGTGTCCCTGGAAGGGGCCACTCTGCGCGAGGATCTCGACGACAACACCACCCTGTACGGCAAGCGCCTTACCAACAAACAGATCATCACCACCAAAGTTCGCGCGCCCAAAGCTGCGTCTGAGCTGATGGGGCTGTTGAACAAGTACTCTCCGCGCAAGAGCACCTAAGCGCCAACTGTGTCGAGTAAGTCGAGTAAATAGCAGTGTCAGAAAGAAGTTGAAAGATGAGACCGATAAAACTAATCCTCGGAGCCTTTCTGGTGTGCGGCTTGATGACAGCACAGTCGCTCCAGAGTCAGAACGAAAACACTTTGCGGCTGGCTGCTGGGGATGCCCCCATCTTCCGTGTCACCGTCACGGAAAGAACTGCCACGGCGATCAACTACCGGCATCGCAGCGGCGCCACCAAAATCGACTTCCGTGGCACGCAACTGCTTCCTAAGGCGAATGGTGAAGCCAAGGTAGAGAGCAAACAGGGCTACATCGAAATCGAAGTGGAATTCGATGACCTTCGTCCGGCAAACAGCTTCGGCGCGGAATACCTCACCTATGTGTTGTGGGCCATCACGCCGGAGGGCCGTACTTCCAATCTGGGAGAGATCCTGCTGAACGGAGACAGAAGCAAGCTGAATGTCACTACGGAAATGCAGGTCTTCGGCCTGGTGGTAACTGCGGAACCCTACTACTCCGTAACCATGCCAAGCGATCTGATTGTGATGGAAAACGTGGTGCGCGATGACACCAAGGGAAAAGTGGAATCCATCGACGCCAAGTACGAACTGCTGCAACGCGGCCAGTACGCAAAGCTTGCAAATCCACTTGCGCTGAAGTTGGACAAAAAGATCCCCTTGGAGCTCTATGAAGCACGCAACGCCGTGCAGATCGCGCGCTCCGTGGGTGCCGAAGAGCATGCGACCGAAACCTTCCAAAAGGCCCTGGCCACACTTGCTCGCGCAGAAGCCTATCAAGAAAGGAAGGCCGGGAAGAAACCGGTGACCATGACGGCAAGGGAAGCCGTTCAAACAGCGGAAGATTCGCGTGCCATCGCGGTGAAGCGGCAGGAAGAACTGTTAGCAAGTGCCGAACGCCAGCAATCTGCGGATCGTGAAGCGCTTGCGGAACAGCAAAGGGCCACCGCCCAACAGGAGACCGAACGCGTAACCCAGGAAGCAGAGGCAGCGCAGCTTCGTGCACAGCAGGACGCTGAACGGACCGCGCGAGAGAACCAGGCACGGGCAGCCGCTTCGTTGGAAGAGGCGGACCGCGTACGTCGGGAGACCGATGCGCGCATGATGGCCGCCAACGCAACCGCCAATCGCCTGGAAATGGAGAACGCGGCACGGGAACGAGAATCGCGGAATGAGGCGGAACGGCTTCGCATGGAAATGGACGCGCAGCGAGCAGCAAACGCTGCCCAGATGGAAGATGCGGCCAGGCAGAAGGCGCAATTGGAAGCCGAAAAGGTTGAGCTTCGAAGCCAGTTGCTTCGGCAGTTCAATGAGGTTCTCCAGACCCAAGACTCTGCCCGCGGGTTAATCGTCAACATGTCGGATGTGCTCTTCGACACGGGCCAGCACACCTTGCGGCCACAGGCACGAGAGAAGCTCGCAAAGGTTGCGGGAATCGTGGCAAG
>CAZUAX010000129.1:6239-8931 GCA_964618435.1 uncultured Solibacteraceae bacterium | reverse complement strand
ACGACAGGCAGGAGTTTCCATGAAACAAAGACACCATAGTCCGCATCGAGGATGGCATCCCGCTATTGCGAGGCTCACTTCTCTCATGCTGTTCGCCGTGCTTGCGGGCTCTGTGCTTGCAGGCTCTGTTGCGGCAGCGGACCTCTCCCAATATCGGGAGTTTGTGCTTGGCGCAACGTTGTCGGACATCGCACAGCAGATCAAACAGAACGAAGCACAAGCCAAGACCGTACAGCTCCGTCCGGCGATGATTCAGGAGTTGGAATGGCGACCGCAGTCGCTGAATTCCTCGTTCATCACAGAGCCAGTGAAGGAAGCAACATTCACCTTCTATGACGGGGAACTCTTCCGCGTGCTCGTGAACTACGACCGTTTCCAGACAGAAGGACTGAAGGATCGCGATCTTGTGGAGTCAATCTCAGCGATCTACGGTCCACCCTCCGAACCTACCGTGCCCGCAAGGGAAGTGCGCGGGATCTACGCAAGCATGGATGTACTGCTGGCGGAGTGGCAGGATGCCGAGTACCGCTACGAACTCATTCGTCTTCCCTACGGCCCAAGCTATCGTCTGGTTGGATTTCTGAGGCGGCTTGAGGAACCAGTGGCAAAGTCCATGCAGGAAGCCAAGCGCCTGGACGATCTGGAGGCCCCTCAGCGGGAACTGGAGCGGAAGGCCAGCGAACTGCAAGCTACCGAGGCGAAGGACTCGGCGGCAAGGCTGTTGAACAAAGAAAAGTTTCGGCCCTAGGCCAACACCAGCAGGGTGGCGCACCAGCTCCGCTGCCCACCCAGTGAGGATCAATATGAAGTCGCGCAGAAGAAATCCGGAAGGGGTGTTCGTCAGCAACGGCAGAGTGGTGCCTGTCAAGACCAGCTACCGTCACGCCTTGGACGCCTTCGTTGCGCCCAGCCAATTTGATGAATGCTCTGATGTCGCGGAACACAATGGATTGCTCCGTGGTCTAACGGTTGAATCGCTGGCACCCTTGATGGTGACCATACGCGGTCCCACCAATCGTTGCCAGGTCCCCGATCTTACCTCCACTGCACCGCCTACCCGGCCAGATCCACAACCGTCGATATAAGGGGGCAGGACCAAATGGCAACCAACAGAGAGGACATCGATATGAATCGCGCATTCGTTTCCCATGATGGTACGGAGATCCGCTACCGGGATCTGGGCTCGGGAAGGCCCATCGTTTTCAGTCACGGCTGGCCGCTCCACTCTGGAAGCTGGTTCGGTCAAATGCTGCTTCTGGCATCGAAAGGTTACAGATGCATCGCGCACGATCGCCGCGGACACGGTTGTTCGCGCGAAACAGAGACAGGCAATGACATGGATACCTTTGCCGACGACCTGGCAGCGCTCATGGACACCCTCGATCTACAGGATGCCGTACTGGTTGGCTTCTCAATGGGCGGCGGAGAGGTTGCGCGTTACATCGGCCGGCATGGAACCGGGCGTGTGGCCAAAGCGGTACTGATTGCCGCGGTCCCCCCCTTGATGCTGAAGACGGATACAAATCCAGACGGGCTCCCTCTTGAGACCTTCGACGAACTCCGTGAGCAGTATGTCACCAACAGGGAGAAACTCTTCCGTGATCTCGCCAACGGACCTTTCTTCGGCTTCAACCGTGCCCGCGCCAGAGTGTCGCTGGGCCTGGTGAATTGGTTCTGGATGCAGGCGATGCAATCGGACCATCAGAGTGCGCTTGACTGCATCAAGGCATTCTCAGAAACCGACTTCACTGAGGATCTGAAGAAGATCGACGTGCCCACGCTGATGATACAAGGCGACGACGACCAGATCGTACCGATTGGAGCGGCTGCTCTTGCGGCTGCAGCCATTACCCCACACGCGACTTTGCGGATCTACGAGGGAGCACCCCATGGGCTAACCGAAACACATCAGGAGCGGTTGAATGCAGACCTGCTTGAATTTCTGCAGTTGTAAATTTGTTTGCCGGTGACCAACTGCTGGTGAGAGGCAAGAAGGAACTCGGAGGGAACCATGACAAAGAACCTGGAGATTTGGGACGACGAGGGCGGAGCGCCCATGGAGACGTCAGCCGATCAGGGCGCCACGTTGATGAGCGGCACCGCGAATCAAGTGGAATGGGCGCAGAACATCAAGCGCCATGTGAGTGCTGAGTTCGACCGGGTAGCCGCGTTACTGCGCAAGGTAGCCACGAACCAGGAAGGCGAGATGCGCGAACAGACCGAGGCAGTGATCGAGATCCTTGAGGAAAAGCGAAATGCGGTTATGGCAAAAGAAGGCGCCGGCTACTTCATCCACGACTGGCAGGAGATCACTGACCAGGTACGAAACATGCTTATTGAAGATCCCCGGTATCAAGCAATCAAGATAAAACGGTCAGAATTGCGAAACCAGCAGGAAGGAACGACGGGCAATGACCGGACTGACTGATTCCAATTCCGCAAAGGTAAGCCAAACCGGCAAGCAGGTGCCGGTGCGCCGCGGAATCTTCGGCGGCCGGCCAAACGTAACGCTCGGCCGCATCCTGGGCATTCCCATTTTCCTGGACTACTCGTGGTTCCTCATTGTGGCGCTGCTCACATGGCTTCTTTCAGCAAGCTATTTTCCCGGGGAGTATAAGAACTGGTCTCCCATCACCTATTGGCTTACGGGAGCAGCTTCGACACTCCTGCTGTTCGCCAGTGTGCTTTTGCA
>CAZUAX010000129.1:0-6139 GCA_964618435.1 uncultured Solibacteraceae bacterium | reverse complement strand
ACCGACAGCGGAACTCTGGGCTGCCCTGCAGGATATGGACCGCGACGGAGTAAACCAGCTTCCTGTGATGACGGATCACCGCGTGGTGGGCATGCTCAGCAGGGAAGACGTTCTCAGTTATCTGCGCACGGCACAGGAAATTGGAGTCTGATTGGAGGCCCAGGACATGAGGGCCAACATCAGACCACCGAGAAAGGAAGGAATCAAGATGGTCCGGAATTGGAACCCTATCGTTGAGAAGATTCACCATTACAACTTCCAAGCTGGCGAACCGGTAACACTTCTTTACCAGGGACGGTACGACGGCATGGACGGCCGCTACCTGGGTTTGACGCGAGATCCAAACTGGGCAGAGGTGGAAGACGGCGCAGGTGTGGTGACTTCGCATCCCTTGCTCTGGCTGCGTCCGTCCAACCGGGCAGTGTCAGCCATCAACAGACCCTAATCACAAAACCACATGCCTTGGCTGCAAGGCCATGAATACGCTGGACAGCCGAAGAAGGTCACCAACAGTGACCACAGTTACTGCAGTGCTTTATCGGGACAGAAGCCGCGTCCGTCACCTAAAGCGATCAGTCATCTGGACCGCCAATTGAAACACATGGGTTCGCAGGAAATCAGGACGTATGATGAACGCAGTTATTCTGGCATGCCTTTTTGCTCTAGGCTCCCTCTTGTGCCAGGCGGAGACTGCCCGGGAGCCCCACACATTCCTGGTGGAGCAAATCGGGCTTACCGGCCAGCAGGTCCGGTTAATCGAGCAGGGCAAGGTTTTCACCAAGGCAATATCTTCCCGGACACCAGCAGATTTGTTGGTGGTGGGTGCCATTTTTGTGAGGGCGCGACCGGAGGAGTATCCTGCCCTCGCCTTTGACATGGAACGGCTGCGGCGATTGCCAAGCTACGTGGCAGTAGGACGGGTGAGCGATCCCCCTCGACTTTCCGATCTTGACGATTTCACCTTGGAGCCCGAAGACCTTCGGAGTTTACGCTCCTGCCGGACTGGCAAGTGCGGTGTTCAAATGTCAGACGAGATGATGCTGGCTGTTCGAAAGAACATTGATTGGGAGGCTCCTAATGCCGACGTCGAGGCCAGCCATCAGATGAAGAAGATCGCGATTGAATTGCTTCGTCGCTATCAGACCGACGGCAATCGAGCGCTGGGGAGCTATCGGGACAAGGGTTACTCGTTCGAAGTAGATGCCGAACTCCGCTTGCTGCTGGATCAGTTACCAACGCTGCCGGAATACCTTCCGTCATTGCGCGAATACCTTTTGGACTATCCGCGCGCGAAACTGCCGAACGCGGAGTCATTTTTCTTCTGGGAGAGGGTCAGCTTTGGATTGAAGCCCACGCTCCGCCTAAACCATGCGATTTCCTACCGGGCAAACGGCCCACGAGGCAAGGCGGAAATCGTAATCGTAAAGCAACTCTATGCCAGCCATTACCTTCAGTTGGCGCTGGACCTGACTGTATGTGTACCGGGAGAATCGGAGGCTGGGGAAGCCGGCTTCTATCTGATCACGTTCAAGGGTTCCAGGCAGCATGGCCTGACGGGTCTTCTTGGCGGCATCGCCAAGCGGATTATCGTCTCCCGCACGCGTTCCGCACAGGAAAAGATTCTTCTGAATATCAAGACCCATCTTGAATCGAAACGCTAATCTGCAAGCTCCAGGCAGATGATGAACGTAGTCACGACACAAGTGGGTATGCCCTTTCGGTCCTCCCCGCCGGCGCGACCTTTCTTTCGCATGGAAGGTGAGGAACCCTGATATCCGCCGCGCCACACTCTACCTGTGAAACAGACAGGGGAAGGTTAGGCGACAAGGCAAAGTCAGATGACCATATAGCGTCATTGGCGGAGCGGCGAGGCGGCCACAAGCGTAAGCGGACTTTGAAGTTCGCGGACACCACTGGCGTACGGATACAGGTAATCGGCAAGCCCACTGGCTCCCCGCAGGTAAGCACTCTCACGCCTCTATGCAGCTTGGCAACGGGCGGCATCCTTCGTAACTCCAGACTGCGGAAGGCTACCAAACAGGATTCGAGACGAAATCAGCGCCAAGGGCATCGTCGTCGACAATGCCAATTCACAGCCACGTTTTCGCCTGACGGACGACTTCAGCGTCGCAGCCCGACAATCCGGAATCGCGGGTGAACCAACCCTCCTAAGCGATGGCCACAGCCGTGCATCTACCGAACCTAAGGCCCTGGGTGCGCCTGAACTGTTCGGCTTTGGCTGAGCGGACAAGGCGCACAGTGCGGCAACTCAGCGGCGCAGCACAGTTTCGCCACGGAGCAGTTGTGCCACATTGGCCACTCAGGCAATGAGAGCAGTCTGATTGCCAGCCCGCGTAAGGGCTTGCTTGGCAATCGGCTACGGGGTTCATCAGCATTTGTCTGCAGCGTGGTGCAGCAATAACTGGCGCAGGTTCTCATTGCGCGTGACGACATTCAAGGTGGCCGGAATCAAGGTTCTGGCAGGAGCTTCAACGTGAAAAAGAGATGGAGGACAATTGGCAGCGACAGAACTCGCCAGGACGGCTTCATAAACGACTCAGCGGGCAAGTATGGGGATGCCCCACCACTCAGATCTGAACTCTTCAGCGCAGATCAGATGCAGCAGCATGGCAAGGCGCTCGCGGTCTCCCACAAACTCAGCCAAGGTCGTGGTGAAGATCGGCTCCTCTCAAGGCTGGCCGAGAACCAGAAAATCCTGGCCGAAGTTCGCGCCATCCTTACGTCCGACGTCCAAACCAAGCATGGAATTACCCCCGCGGGCGAGTGGTTGCTCGACAACTTCCACCTGATCGGGGAGCAGATTCTAATGGCGGAAAAGCACCTGCCAAGAGCCTATAGCCAGGAGCTACCACGTCTGCGGAATGGAGCATCTGCCGGACTTCCGCGCGCCTACGACATCGCCCTGGAGATGATTTCCCATGGTGATGGTCGGCTCGATCCAGAAAGCCTCGGCAGCTTCGTAACGGCCTATCAATCAGTTAGCACACTGAACCTTGGTGAGTTGTGGGCGCTTCCCATCATGCTGCGCTTAGCCCTCATTGAGAATCTGCGCCGGGTGGCGGCACGGATCGTTGCGGATCGAATCGGACGCAACCTCGCGGACTACTGGGCAGACCAAATTGGAGAGACCGCGGAGAAAGACCCGAAGAGCGTAATCCTGATCATTGCGGACATGGCGCGATCCGAGCCGCCTATGAATGGTTCGTTCGTTGCCGAGTTTACCAGGCGGTTGCAGGGGCAGGGTCCCATCCTCGCCCTGCCTCTTACCTGGATTGAGCAACGGCTCGCGGAATCCGCATTGACGATCAAGGATTTGGTGCAGGCGGAGAACCAGAGCCAAGCTGCCGACCAGGTTTCCATGAGTAACAGTATCGGAAGCCTTAGGCAGCTGAGCGCCACGGACTGGAGCGAGTTTGTGGAGTCGCTAAGTGCCGTTGAACAGGTACTTCGAAGCGACCCGGCCCGCATCTACGCAAAGATGGACTTCTCTACGCGAGACCGTTATCGGCACACCGTGGAAAGGATTGCCAAGAACAGTTCGAAATCCGAACTGGAGGTTGCGCGGCAAGCCATCGAACTAGCGCAAAAAGCCGTGGTAGGCGAACCGGCAGGTGACCGATTTCAACATGTGGGCCACTATCTCATCGGCAAGGGAGTGCGCCAACTGGAACGCAGTGTGGCGCTCCGCTTCTCTGCATCCGATGCGGTGCGGCAGGCCCGCGGAGAACTGCCGCTGGTGGCTTACCTGTTCCCGATCGTACTGCTTACCCTTCTGCTGACCGGAGCCTTGATGGCGCAAGCGAATGCTGCCGGTGTTTCGGGCTGGCAGCTCAGCTTGCTAGGCATTGTTATCGTTGTTTGCGCGAGCCAACTGTCCATAGCGCTGGTGAATTGGCTGGCGACCCTCCTGGTGCTTCCGCACCCACTCCCACGAATGGATTTCTCAAAGGGAATCCCTCCGGAATTCCGAACTCTAGTTGTAGTTCCCACGATGCTGGTGAGCATACAGAATGTGGAAGAGCTTATTGAGGCGCTGCAGATACGCTTCCTGGCCAACCGGGACGAGCACTTGCACTTCGGCCTGCTCACTGACTTTCGCGATGCCTCAGCGGAGAACCTCGATGAAGATGATCTGCTCCTCCGGGCCGTCACGAAAGGGGTAGAGGAATTGAATGCGAAGTACCCAAGCCCGAGGGGGAATGCGTTTTACCTCTTCCATCGTTCGCGCCAATGGAACGAACGGGAACGAATCTGGATGGGATACGAGCGAAAGCGAGGTAAGCTTGCGGATCTGAATGCGCTGCTGCGAGGCGGCAAAGGCAACAGATTCGCATCCATCTCGGGTGACACCACCATCCTCGGGAATGTGAAGTATGTCCTCTCGCTGGACACCGATACCCAGTTACCTCGCGAGGCTGCCCGTCAACTGGTGGGGGCCATGGCCCATCCCCTCAACCAACCCATCTACGACCCGGCAAAAAGGCGGATTCGCGAGGGCTACGGAATTCTCCAGCCAGGTGTGGCTGTGAGTTTGGCCGGATCACACCAGTCCAGATATGCCAGCTGGTTCGGCAGTGAACCTGGCATCGATCCCTACACGCGCGTGATCTCCGACGTCTATCAGGACTTGTTCGGAGAGGGTTCGTTTATCGGCAAGGGCATCTACGATGTCGACGCCTTTGAGCAGGTGTTGAAAGGGCGATTGCCCGAAAACAGGATCTTAAGTCACGACCTTATTGAAAGCTGTTACGCTCGCTCCGGCCTCGTCAGCGACGTGCAACTGTTTGAGGAGTTTCCCTATCGCTATTGCGCGGACGTCAGCCGGCGTTATCGCTGGATTCGCGGGGATTGGCAGCTTCTGAAATGGCTGTTCCCTCGTGTGCCCGGCTTCGACGGACGATCTGAAAAAAATCCACTTTCTGCGCTCTCGCGCTGGAAGCTCTTTGACAACCTTCGTCGCAGTCTCGTCCCAGCAGCGCTCACGGTCCTTCTTGTGCTGGGCTGGACAGTTCTGCAGCGACCGTGGTTCTGGTCAGCGTCGGTGATGGCAATCATCTTCACTCCGTATCTGGTTTCCTTCCTCCTGGAAATCATTCGCAAGCCCAGGGAAATCCTGTGGGGCCAGCATCTTTCTGCCACCACAAGTCTGGGATTGAAACAGCTCGGCCAAACCTCGTTTACGATTGCCTGCCTTCCGTACGAAGCGCTCTTCAGCTTGGATGCCATCTTGCGCACGATGTGGAGAGTGCTGGTGGCGCAACGTCGTCTGCTGGAGTGGGTGCCCTCGGGAGCTACTAACGGAAGCAGTTGCTCAAACTTCGCCGGTTCTTGCCGCAGTATGTGGATTGGACCGGCTACGGCGATTGCAGTTGTGAGCTATCTGGCATTCCAGAGGCCTGATGCATTGGGAGTTGCGCTGCCCTTCTGTGCATTGTGGTTCTCCTCCCCCGCCTTTGCCTGGTGGATTAGCCGTCCGCAGTATGAACACGTTCCACGGCTGAGTGATAACCAGATCGTTTTCCTGCGAGGGCTAGCCCGAAAGACGTGGCGGTACTTCGAGACATTCGTCACCCCGGAAGAGAACTGGCTGCCGCCCGACAACTACCAGGAACATCCGGTGGCAAGGATTGGGCATCGCACATCCCCTACGAACATCGGGCTTTCCCTTCTGGCGAACCTCACCGCGTATGACTTTGGGTACATCTCCGCGGGAACGCTCATTCAACGGACCGCCGATGCCTTTCAGACGATGGAAAGGCTGGAACGATACCGTGGCCACTTCTACAACTGGTATGACACCCAATCCCTGCAGCCCCTGATGCCGATGTACATTTCGACGGTGGATAGCGGGAATCTCCTGGGGAACCTGTTGACACTGCGGCCGGGGTTACTCGCCATCGCGGACCAGAAAGTGGTGCAGGGCAGGCTGTTCGATGGGTTGTTAGACACATTGCGGGCGCTGGTCACTGCGGCCAATGCGAGCGATCGCGTGCGACTGGTTCCCATCATGCAAGAGCTGGAACTGGCATCCCTCACCCCACCGACTTCCGTCGCGCAAGTCCGGCGTCGTCTGAGCGATGTTGCTCGCCTGATGGCGGAGTTCGCCGGCACTGCAACC
>CAZUAX010000128.1:5000-12651 GCA_964618435.1 uncultured Solibacteraceae bacterium | reverse complement strand
TGGTGGTAAACCTTTCGGTCTTCCTGCTGCTGTGCTGGCAACAGGAGCGAATCTACTCGATCGTCAAGGAACTGGCTCCGTTGGGCATGTTGGATTAACCGGAGATCCTGCGACAGCGGTTTTCGGGAGATCAGGCAAACGCTGCCGCGCTTGTCATCGGGATTGGTTGGGGGTGGGACTACGTAGATCCAAATCTCCTTCAGGTGAAGCTCGCTGAGCATGCTGATAGAGCAGCCGATTCGCGCGCGGCTGCCGGAGAGGGTTGAGCAACCTCCGCCATCATGGACAGGGACCACCTGATTACGGTCGCGTGCATTCAGAAGCGCATCACCGGCAACGATAACTTCCTGGTGGTAGCCCGCAAGACCATGGGCTACCTTTTCACCGTATTTCATCCACGCCCTCCTGAACTCGTGCATTTCGGCTTCAGCCCCTCGCACGTTATGGCGCTGGTCGGACTATACCGCCCCTAACGCTACTCCACATACTTGGATCTGGCAGACACCTTCACGCTGATACGCGGTGCAAGCTCGCAACGTGTGGCCGTTGCGCACGGACCGGTGGTATACGCGCTTGAGTCTGTCGACCTGCCCATCGGAGTGAAGCCTGCCGATGTGGCGTCGCCGGCGAATGCAGAACTCACAGCCCGGCATGACCGTTCACTCCTCGGCGGCGTAACGGTGATCGAGGGAGAGGGTCGCCTTGTCCCTCAGGGCAATTGGACCAGTGAACTCTACCGGTCGCTGTGGCAAGGAAAACCGGAAAGTGTTCCGCTGCGATTCATCCCCTACTATGCCTGGAACAATCGCGGGGTACCGCACATGAGCGTGTGGCTTGCTGTGACGCGCTGAGATGACGATTGAGACATGGCCCGACCTGATGGCAAACTCACCCGTGCTGCCGGAACGCTTTGGGCCAGAACCTCGACACCCAATCCCGGGCAAGCAGCGGAGTTAAGGGGACAGGATGCCACCAGAGAGCCCTGCCCCCTAGTTTTGTATCGATCGCAGTGAAGACACGGACGCAAGGTTGGAGTTAGTTATTCATTTTTCTGACTCGCACGAACACTAGCCCGACAAGGGCGGCAGCAATCATACCAACCGTTGATGGCTCTGGCACCGCACTTACGTCGCCAGTCACGCGAAACACTGCATTCATGTTGACGTAGCTTTCCTGCCAGGGTTCATCACCAATCCGAGTTGAGGTATAACCCTCCGCTCCAATCGTATTGATGCCGAGTTGGATGAAGTCATTAATTGGATCACCGGCTTCGGCTACAAACCAGTACTGCGTATCTTTCATCAGACTTGGCATTTCAACCGAATTTAGGGTTACCGGGGTAGGCGTTACGCCTAAGGCAATCGAAAAGCTCTCGATTACTGTTCCGGGTAGTCCGTTGTCGTCTGTCCAAATTGAGATAAACATGTTCGCAGCCTGGAAACGTGCCCAAGCGACCGTTTCCAGTGTGAGGAAGGTGGAGGTTTCGCCAGGAGTGAAGGCAAAAGCGCTGGCGTGACCGTCGTCACCCCAGCACAATGCGCCACAGCCGATGGTAATTCCAGGCCCATCCATGTATGAATCTCCTGGGCCGAAGTTGCTGTAAACAACAATCGGACTAGCAAGAGAGGAAGAGCAAACCAGGAGGCAAATCAAAAGCAGTCGATAAACCATTCGATTATCTCCCTTCAAGACGGAAAGCACGTGCTCTCCGCACATCAGATTGGGGAGTTCAATCACAAAAGTCAAGAGATATTTAGATCTAGAACTACTGGTATAGCCTGGACGGTTCAATGCCAGAAGGCTACAAAAACAGGGCGGGAATGCCGGATACCCGCGATTGCCTCAACGGCGACGATCCAAAAGAACAAGGGCCATGCCCGGAGCAACCGCTCCGGGCATGGCCCGTTTGAAAGGAAAGGGAATTCGAGCTTAGAACTTCTGCTTGAAGGCCTTCTTGCCGGCGTACTTTGCGGTGCTGCCCAACTCTTCTTCAATGCGAAGAAGCTGGTTGTACTTGGCAATACGGTCAGTACGGCTGGCCGAACCGGTCTTGATTTGTCCCGCGCCAGTGGCCACGGCAAGGTCAGCAATGAAGGTATCTTCGGTCTCGCCGGAGCGGTGCGACACCATGGCGGTGTAGCCGGCGCCTGCCGCCATGGACATGGCGTCCAGAGTCTCCGTCAATGAACCAATCTGGTTCACCTTCACCAGAATCGAGTTACCCACACCCTTTTCAATACCCATCGACAGACGCTCGACGTTTGTAACAAACAGGTCGTCGCCCACCAACTGGATTTTGGAACCCAGGGTGTCGGTCATCAGCTTCCAGCCGTCCCAATCGTTTTCGTCCATGCCGTCTTCAATGGAGATGATGGGATACTGCGCACACCAGCCGGCCCAGAACTCCACCATCTGCTCAGAAGTGCGGAAGCTCTTGTCGCTCTTCTTGAAAACGTAGCCCTTCTTTTCCTTGTCGTAGAACTCGCTGGCAGCAGGGTCCAGTGCGAGGCTGATCTGCTCGCCGGCTTTGTAACCGGCCTTCTCGATGGCTTCGAGAATCACCTGGATGGCTTCTTCATTGCTCTTGAGGTTCGGAGCAAAGCCGCCCTCATCGCCAACCGCGGTGGAATAGCCCTTCGCCTTCAGCACACCCTTCAATGAGTGAAAAACCTCGGCGCCCATGCGCAGTGCATCGCGGAACGTTTCCGCGCCGTGCGGGGCAATCATAAACTCCTGCGGATCGACGGAATTGTCCGCGTGGGCGCCACCATTCAGGATGTTCATCATCGGCACGGGCAGCACACAGGCGGAAACGCCACCCAGGTAGCGGTAGAGGGGAATCTGCAAGTAGCTGGCCGCAGCGCGCGCGGTGGCCATCGAGACCGCCAGAATTGCATTTGCACCCAGCTTGCCCTTATTTGGGGTACCGTCGAGTTCCAGCATCGCGCGGTCTACCACCTGCTGCTCTAGCGCATCCATGCCGGCCAAAGCATCGGCAATCTCTGTATTCACGGCCTTCACAGCGTTCAAGACGCCTTTGCCGAGGTAGCGGCTCTTGTCGCCATCGCGCAGTTCCACGGCTTCGTGTTCGCCAGTGGATGCACCGGACGGGACAGCGGCACGGCCAAGCGTGCCGTCCTCTAAAATCACATCTGCTTCCACGGTGGGATTTCCACGGGAATCCAGAATTTCCCGTCCGATAATCTCTACAATTGTGCTCATGGGCGTTGTCCTCCAGGGATCTTGCGTAGCATTCCGGCAAAATCAGAGGCGTGGCACTCTTTCACAGGCCAGCAGCGCCGGGCACGCATATCCCTTCTATTGTTGCGCAGCCAGCCCAGAAACGCACCAGCTTGCCCGATAACAAAGCAAACAGTGACGGCGTTGTCATCTTGTAGCGGCGCAGCCGCTATTCCCTCACCCCGCGACGCCCGGCGGAGGCTGTAACCCCTGCCAAATCTGCAGCGCCCTGAGCCCTCCCCCACCGTGGTAGCATCCCATAATAGATGCAAAACGTCGTTATACTTGGGTCCGGCTGTGCAGGCAACACCGCCGCCATTTACACCTCTCGCGCCAACCTAAACCCGCTCGTAATTGCTGGTCATGAACCCGGCGGACAGCTTTCCTTGACCACGGAAGTAGAGAATTATCCAGGGTTTGTGGAAGGAGTAATGGGCCCCGAACTGGTAGAGAACATGCGCAAGCAAGCGGAACGGTTCGGTGCCACGTTTCGTTCCGGCACCGTGAGCGAAGCCGATCTCAGCAAGCGCCCCTTTCGCCTGAATGTGGATGGTGATTGGATTGAAACGCAGAGCCTGATTGTGGCTACCGGCGCCTCCGCCCGCTGGCTTAACCTTCCCGAAGAGAAGAAACTCATCGGGCACGGGCTGAGTTCCTGCGCCACCTGTGACGGTTTCTTCTACAGAGACAAGGAGATCATGGTGATCGGCGGCGGGGACTCCGCAATGGAGGAAGCAAACTTCCTCACAAAGTTTGGCAAGCGCGTGCGACTGGTGCACCGCCGCGAAGAATTCCGTGCGTCCAAGATTATGGTGCAGCGGGCCATGGACAATCCGAAGATTGAAATGGTCCTCAGCCATGTGGTTGACGCCATTCACGATGTGGAAAAAGGCCACGTTACCGGCGTCACCTTACGCAATGTGAATACGGGTGAAACTTCCCTCTACGACGTGGATGGCCTGTTCGTAGCAATCGGTCACATTCCCAACACCAAGATCTTCGAGGGACAACTCGAGCTGGATAGTGACGGCTACATCATCTCCCACGGAGGCGCCCGTACCAACATCGAAGGCGTGTTCCATGCAGGCGACGTGCAGGACAAGATCTACCGTCAGGCCATCACCGCCTCTGGCGCTGGGTGTATGGCAGCGATTGAAGCAGAGCGCTGGCTGGGCGCGCAGGGCATCCACTAGCGACCTTCTAAATACATAAGAGGATCGACAGAGCCGCAAACGGCTCGCAAAGGGCTCATGGAATAGAAAAGGCGCACGGGCTCAGTTGCTCCGTGCGCCTTTTTTCTTGCGCTTGCTTCGTTTAGTGGAAAACTACTTTGCGGCGGCTTTGACGACGGGCACTGCTGCTGCCGCCACTTGCTTCGTCGGCAAACTGCGCAGTGAGTTCTGGCCCTTACGGGAGAAGTCCACGCTCTCGGCGAGGATGCGCATGGCCTCCTGAGGCGCGTGGAAACCGGTGCTGTTTTCCGCTTCCACAAAGTCCAGGTAGAACTGAGCCTTCCTCTGGTAATCGCGGGCGGCGCTCAGGCTGGCATCGCTCGCCCCGCTAGCTTGGGATGCCTTGATGTCCGTAATCAGATCCATCAGGGCGTCCATCGCAAGGTTGCGGGCGCTGAAGAAGCGGGTCTGGATTTGCTCCACACGATCCTTCATTTCCTGTTCCGGGAAGCGGTGGCAACCTTGGCAGGCGCGGTTGATGTTCAGCATGGGGCTCCGCACGTGATGGTCGGAAATCTTCATGCCGCCCTCGCGCTTATAGGGCATATGGCAATCCGCGCAACTGACGCCGCTGCGCGCGTGGACGCCCTGGCTGTACATCTCAAACTCCGGATGCTGCGCCTTCAGCGCGGGTGCTCCTGTTTCCTTGTGCGTCCAATCCTTGAACTCCGCCTCATCGTAGTAGGCCAGGATATTTTCCACTTTCAACCCGTTGTGCCAAGGATAGGTGAGCCGTTTCTCGGTTCCTTTGAAGTAATACTCCACATGGCACTGGCCGCACACGTAGGTGCGCATTTCCTGGGCGCTGGCCATTGTGTTGACATCGTAATTCTCAATCCCTTGCGTCTTCTTGTAGTTCGCAATTCCCTCAATAAAGGCGGGACGCGTCACCCGAAGGGCCATCGTGCTGGCGTCATGGCAATCGATACAGGAAACCGGATGTTCCGCCATCTTGGTGGCCTCGTCGTAGGACAGCTTGTTCATTTCGTCGAAGCCCTTCATGATGTCGCCCTCTCCCAACTTCTTGTAAATCAGGTAGGTGGAGGCATGGCAGTTGAGGCAGGTACCAGGCTGGTTGAACTCCGTTACCCGGCGGGTGCTTCGCTGGTCAAACAGCATATATGCGTGGCCGCGCTCTTCCCGGAAGTCCACACCAAAGGCGTAGCCAGACCACATCGCCGCCAGGCGCGGATCTTCTTCAATCTTGCTTTGGGTCATCACCACCTGCTCACCTGCCTGAGGAGGCGCGACATGCACCGCTTCTGAGCCGCCGTAGCGCGTCCGCTCCATGTCTACCGTTCGCTTGTAGGCATCGTAGTGCAACGGGAAGTTCTTTCCCCACACCGCTGGGTCTCCGGTGTTGTCGTCAATGTCCACCACCCGCACAAACGGGTTCCTCGCCTCCTGCTTGCGTTCAAAGATGTTCACCAGCAGGGCGCTCAAGGCCAGCGTCACCACCGCGGTAAGAGCCACGGTAATGATTAGCATCCGGCTCAGGCTGCCAGACTTCCCTTTGCTCTGGTTCGCTTCACTCATGCACTTGCTCCTCTAACTGCGACAATGCCGCTACTCCGAATTTCCTCGAGACCGATCCGGGCTCTACTGATGGCCTACCTGGTTATGGCACTGGATACAATCCACGCCCTCGCCATGTACGCCTTCCATCGCACTCACGATGGGCTGGTGACACTTCACGCAGGCGTTCTGCGTCACCTCGTAATTAAAGCTGTTGATCCGGATGTTGTCCGGGAACCAACCTGTGGTGAAGGCCAGGGAGTGAAAGAAACCGTTCCGAGCCTTCGTGTAGTACTTCGGAACGAAGCCCGCAGGGCTGTGACAGTCGTTGCAGACGGCCACATTCCCATGGCTGCTCTTCATCCAGCCTGCGTATTGGTCGCGCATCACGTGACAATTCGCGCAGGCATCGGGGTTGTTGGTCATGTAGGACGCGCCTTGGGCGTAGCCAAAGGTGAACAGGCCCACGCCCATGGCTAAGCCTACAGTCACCGCCAGCGCGGACCACCACATCGGATGGATGCCAAACAGAGATCGCCTTTGATTTTGCAGTTCACGGTCGCCCATGGGGTTCTATGTTTTCTATCGCACTCAACAGGCGCTTACAACCCAAAAAGTTCTCGCAAGTGGGATGCGCCGACAGTCCCGACTGCCCCCAGTGTATGTCGCGCACGCTAAAACTGTTGTGACTGCAGTCACATTCGCAAAGGAAATTACCGGTCAGACACGGCTGGACACGTTCGCATTTAGCGCATTTCCCATCTGTAATTGCTTAAAGTGACATCAGTCACAGCAGACAGGCCGGTTGACCGTCGAAACTAGAAGCGTTGGCAGCCTGACCGTCGACAAGTGACTTGGTGTCGATTTTCGACTCATGAATTACCAGCACACTGTGCCATCCGTTATGCAATACAACCGAGCGCTTCCATCTTTGCTTCCGTCCCTATCCGTTTGCATCTCGCTGCTCATGTTTCCCGCCCTTTGCTTGGGGCAGCAGTCCGCACCCCCGGCTTCCGGCGGGGCGGTGGCTGCTGAAGCTTCTCCGGTGGAAATCCACGGCAGCATACGCACGCGCCTGGAAATGTGGGACTGGTTTGGCCAGGGCGAGCAGGGCCGCTATGCGTTTTCCGGAAACATTCTGAAGCTGAACTTCCGCCAATCCAACCAGAACGTCGGATGGATGGCGGAACTCGCCGCCCCCACGTTGCTTGGCCTGCCTGAGGACGCACAGCAAGCCGGTGCGCGAGGGCAGTTAGGCTTAGGGGCCGCCTATTACGCAGCGAACGACCGTAATCGAAACGTGGGAATGTTGTTTGTGAAGCAGGCATACCTGCACCTTCATCATTTGGGGGCAAGCAAAAGGCATGCTGTCCGTTTGGGTCGTTTCGACTTCATTGACGGCACTGAGATGATGCCAAAGAACGCGACCCTGGCTGGCCTCAAGCGTACCCGTATTCTGCAGCGAATTCTTGGCTCCTTCGCGTGGACGCACGTGGGACGAAGCTTCGATGGAGCGTACTACACGTGGGACGCCCCCAACGCGAATGTCACCGTCGTCGGCGCGACGCCTACACGCGGAGTCTTCCAGGTAGACGGGTGGGGTTGGAACAAGGTGGCATTCGGCTATGGCGCCTACACGCGGCAATACGGAAACGCCAGCAAAG
>CAZUAX010000128.1:0-4900 GCA_964618435.1 uncultured Solibacteraceae bacterium | reverse complement strand
GCCCTGGTTGCGCGGCGGATATTTCCGGTCCACTGGCGACAATGACCCAACCGACGGCACACACAACACCTTTTTCCAATTGCTGCCTACACCTCGGCCGTACGCCCGATTCCCTTTCTTTGACTGGGTGAACAGCGAAGACATAATGGCAAGCGTCGTGCTGCGCCCCCACTCCCGGGTGAACATCAGCAGCGAGGCGCATGTGCTTAACCTGAGTTCCCGCAACGACTCCTGGTATCTTGGGGGAGGCGTTTTTCAGCCCTGGACCTTTGGCTATGTAGGTCGGCCAAGCTCCGGAGAACGCGGTCTTGCCAATCTTTTCGACGTCAGTGTGGACGTGCGCGTGAGCAAGGGGCTTGCGTTGAACCTCTACTACGGCAAGGCAATTGGCCAGGGGGTTACCCGGTCAATCTACCCGGACGACAAGAATGCGCAGTTTGGCTTCATCGAAGCCACCTACTCGTTTTGACTATAGCGGCACATTCCAGGTGAAGCGGCACGTTCCAGGTAAAGGGAAACAATTTCGCGGAGGGGGTCGTGACCGAAAAAGGGGCTATCGTGGGTAGGGATGTCCCGCCAGAAGTGTGAGCGCCCGGTAAATCTGCTCGCATAGCATCGCCCGAGCCAGTTCGTGGGGGAATGTCATCCGCGAGAGCGAAATCAGCCGGTCGGCACGCTGCTTCCAGTCGGTTGGATGGCCCTCTGTCGGGCCAATTACAAAGTGCAAGTCCCGCGCCCCCAAACGCCCTTTGTCTACGATCTCCGCAAAGACCGGCGTATCTACCAACTCGCCATCCGGACTCAGCAGTACCACCGTTGCCCCCGGCACACCCCAACTCTCCTGCCTGGGCTTCAGTTCCACCAGGTCCACCCGGCCGTAGCGCTGGCTTCGTTTCAGGTACTCCTCACAGATGGCGTGGGCATGACGATCCCGCACTTTTCCATAAAAATAGACGACAATTCGCATCTGGCACTCTGTAAGCAACGACATGGTAACCCGATGCACCTGTCTCGCGCCATAATTACATAGCACTGCAAATCCACGGAAAGCATCCGGAGCACAGGTATGTCCGCATTCACACAGCCCAACCCCGAGCCTGGAAAGCAAACTGGCCCTCAACCAGTCATTGCGCCGCCCCCGACTCCGCCTGCCCAACCTAGCCGCCGCTGGATGGGAGTGATAGCTGCAATTCTTGTGGTGGGTGCAGGAATCGCATGGGTGGCCAACCGCCAGAGTGCCCCCGCGACGGATCCCGTTGGCGGCTTAACAAACATCCAGACCGCGCCTGTTGTCCGTGGGAAGCTTGTAAAGTCCATCCGTGCCGGCGGCCAGACTGCTGCTGTGAATTTCGCCAACATCAGTGCCCCTGAAGTGCGCGGGCGCAACGCGGATCGTTCCCTCACCATCATCAAACTAGCCCCCGCCGGCGCGACGGTGAAGCGCGGTGATGTGATTGCCGAATTTGACGCGACCACCCTCCAGGACAGCCTGGACGACCAGCGCGCCCTGGTTGAGGTAGCGGAAGCCAACCTGGCCAAGAAAAAGGCGGATCTGGCCGTGGAGTGGGAAAACTTCCAGCAAACCTTGCTGGTTGCCAAGGCTAACTTCGAAAAGGCTGCTCTTGACCTGAAGACAACAGAAGTAAAGAGCGAGATTGAGGCGGAAATCCTGAAACTCACCGCGGAAGAAACAGACGCCCGCTACAAGCAGTTGCAGAAGGATATCGCACTTCGGAGAACTTCGCAGGCAGCAGATATTCGCCTGTTGGAACTGGATGTGGCGGACGAGAAGCAAGACCTAGTGGACCTTGAGAACAACATGGCCCGCTATACCATTCGCGCTCCCCGCGATGGCCTGGTGGTGCTGCAGTCCAACTTTACAGGTGGCGAAATGCGGCAGGTGAGTGAGGGTGAACAAGTGCGCCCCGGACGCGGGTTTATGAAAATCGTCGATCCAACCGTGATGGTGGTAGAAGCGGTCGTGAACCAGTCAGATAGCGAGAACTTCGCCCTGGGCCAGACCGCTTCCATCGGATTCGACGCCTTCCCTGATATGAAAATGGAAGGCTCCGTTTCCGCACTGGGTGCGCTAGCGAGTGGCGGATGGCGGGAGAACTATTACATTCGGAGTATCCCCATCAAAGTAATCATCGATAAGCCGGATGCTCGCGTGATTCCCGATTTGTCCGCCTACGCTGATGTTGAGGTTCGCTCCCGCGAAAATGCATTGCTGGTTCCGCGATCCGCGATTCAGTACGAAGGGGACGAAGCTTATGTGCTTCGGAAGGCGACGCAGGGAACGAGCCGTGTTCCCATTCAGGTTGAACTTACGAACGCTTCACTGGCTGCTGTATCGGGTGCGCTTGAGGAAGGCGACGAAGTGGTGATTGCGCCCGCTCTAGTGAGTTCTCGTTAGCGATTCGAGTGTGACTGCCGCAGAAAAAGGGGGGCGACGTCGCCCCCCTTTTTCTGTTTCTGAGTCCACTCCACGCCATTCCCCACTCGCCACGGCCCTTTGCGGCCATTCGCTAAGGACCGTGGACTGAATGTGCGAGTCCGCACCACTTTAGCGTGGTGGTCCATTTTTTTTGCTTATGACCCCTTTTTCTTTTCGAAAAAATGCTAAGCGTACCCAGTACCTTTAGTGCACCACTAAGTAGCTGAAGAGAAGCGAGATAGGGATAATTTGAGGATCATGGCTCTGCAGGTTTCAACAAAAATCGGCAAACAGCCGGTTGACAGGAGCTAAAGCGAAACAATAATTTTGATGTAGGTAATCCAAAACCTTAATGCTCAGGCGGTGACGACCTATGATGATGTTTCGGGTTGGTGAAAAAGTGGTGTATCCCAATCACGGGGTTGCCACAGTGGAAAACATTTCCTCCCGTACCTTCGGTTCCAGTTTCGAGCGATTCTACTTACTTCGGCTCATGTACAGCACAATGACCGTGATGGTCCCGTTTAGCCACGTTGGCAACGTTGGCTTGCGCCCGATCACCAAACTCCAAGAGGTTGATCGGGTACTCGAATTCCTCGCCTGTGGGGACTGCCCCTGCAACAGCGACTGGAAAAACCGTTTCAAGGAAAACTCCGTCCGAATGCGGACCGGCAGCCTGGGTGACATCGCGGAGGTGTTTAAGGCCCTCGTGAAGTTGCAGGCGGATAAGCCCCTCTCCTTCCGCGAAAAGAAGATGCTGGAAAAGGCCCGGCAAATGTTGGTGGCTGAGGTGAGCGTCGCCAAAGCGCTGGACGAAACCAAGGCGGTGGCATTGCTTGACCGATCCTTGGCGAAATCGGACCTTCGGATGCCTTCGGTTTACTGATTCCCACTGGCCCGGCGGCCTGAGGGTGGCCGGGCCTTCCAACCCCCGACACACTCTGTTTCCTTGCCTCCTGTTTCTCCCCTGAGCGTCTCCCCTCGTGTTCGTTCCTTTAACGGCAGTTTCCCGACATCGCCCGCAGCCCCTATCTCCAGGAGCAATACCTCTAGAGCAGCAATCGCGGTTTGCAGTCCACTCGGCCTCGCTCAGCCTGAAGCCACATGCGACAATAGGTAACAGTGTTGGAAATCATTAAACCTAGAAGCGCGCGCAACACCCGCGTCGCGCTGTTTGACTTTGATGGAACCCTGTCGCTGATCCGAGCCGGGTGGGTGGATGTGATGGTGCCGATGATGGTGGAGGCTCTGCTTGCCACCAAATCGGGCGAGAGCGAAGAAGAAATCCGAGCGGTGGTCCTGAAGTTCGTCGGCGAACTCACGGGTAAGCAGACGATTTACCAGATGATCGCGCTGACCGAAGAAATTTCGAAGCGCGGGGGGACCCCCGACGACCCGATCGTGTATAAGAAACGCTATCTGGAACTGCTTCAGGATCGGATCCAGCACCGCCTTACTGCTCTTGAGACCGGACAAGCCTCCCCGGACGACTTTGCCGTTCCCGGGTCCCGCGACTTACTGGAAGGCTTGAAGGAACGCGGCTTCAAAATGTATCTGGCCAGCGGAACTGACCAGGATTACATGCGCCACGAAGCTGACCTGCTCGACTTCAGTAAGTACTTCGACGGCGGTGTTTTCGGGGCACTCGACGACTACAAGAGCTTCTCCAAGAAGATTCTTATCGAGCAGATTATCAATCGCGCCGAGTTCGCCGGTGAGGAATTCCTCGGCTTTGGCGATGGCTATGTTGAGATTGAAAATGTCCATCAGGTTGGGGGCGTCACCGTGGGGATCGCCTCAGATGAACCCGACTGCCAGGTAGTGGACCAGTGGAAGCGCGATCGCCTGATAAAGGTGGGCGCTGACTACATTGTGCCCAACTACCTTTGCTTGGACGAACTGTTCCATGCGCTGTTCAGCTAACTGCCGTTTAGATTTTTTTGCCCGTGACTTGGTGCGCCCCCGATGCAGCGGGCGCGGATTCGGTTTGCCCTCCTGGAAGAGGATTGCATGCACGTAAGAGAGATTCTGGAACGCATTGTCAACCAGCGCGTCCTTGTGGTGGGAGATATTTGCCTTGATCGCTGGTGCATCTACGATCCGTCGTTGGCCGAGGCTTCCCGCGAAACCGGAATCCCCCGAGTTGCCGTAGTGGGCTATGAAGCAACCCCTGGCGCTGGAGGCACCGTGGCAAATAACCTGATAGCCATGGGTGTCACCAATGTGAGTGTGCTGGGTGTACAGGGCGATGACGGTGCCGCGTACGAATTAGGCAAAGCCCTTGCCAGCCGCGGAATTGACAGCAAATGGATGGTAACTGATCCCGGCGCGCAAACCTTCACCTACACGAAGTACCTCAACGTCACGAATAGCAATGAGGACCTGCCCCGCACCGATTTCGTCAATACCCGCGACTGGAGCCTGGCGACGCAGCAGCAGGTAATCCGCAACCTGCGATCCGCG
>CAZUAX010000127.1:11121-12662 GCA_964618435.1 uncultured Solibacteraceae bacterium | reverse complement strand
ACGAGGTCCGCGCCACCTTCCTTATTTGATTGCCGGGCGCGGCCAAAAGCCAAGGCATTGGGCGGAACCTCGTGGGTGATGACGCTTCCCGCTGCTACGTAGCTGGCCGCTCCGACCCGCACCGGGGCCACCAAAGTTGAGTTGCTGCCGATAAAGCAGCCTTCGCCAATCTCCGTCGGATGCTTATTGATGCCGTCGTAATTACAGGTGATGGTACCGGCGCCCACATTGGCGTTGGAGCCAATTTCGCTATCCCCCAAATAGGCCAGGTGATTCGCTTTGGCGCCATTCCCCATCGCTGTCTTTTTCAGCTCCACAAAATTCCCAACGTGGACGTGCGCGCCCAATGTGTTTCCGCCACGCAGGCGGGCGAAGGGGCCAATGCGCGAACCCTCGCCGGAGGCGGTGTCCTCCAGCACGCAGTATGGAAGCACGGTGCAGCCATCGTCCAGCGTGACGTTGCGGAGAATGGCACCCGCGCCAATCTGGCAACCGGCGCCCACCCGCGTGGCGCCACGCAACTGCGCAAAGGCTTCCACGATGGAATCCGCAGCCACCTCAACGTCCATATCGATGGTCACCGTTTCCGGCTTCTCGATAGTGACCCCGTTCAGCATCAGTTCCGTGGCCTTGCGTTCGCGCAGGATGCGGTCTGCCGTGGCCAGTTCCAGGCGGTTGTTCACGCCCAGCACCTCCCTGGAATCTTCCACGACTGCCGGAACCAGAGTCTTTCCGGCCTTGTGGAGAATGCCCACCACGTCGGTGAGATAATACTCCCGCGCCGGGTTATCCGGCTTCACCTGGGCCAGAGCCGGCCAGAACGTTTCCGCGCGGAAGCAGTAAATGCCCGTGTTGATCTCACGAATTCGTTTCTGCGCTTCGCTGGCGGATTTTTCCTCCACAATGGCAAGCAGGGTATCGCGGTCGTCGCGCACGATGCGTCCATACCCGGTGGCGTCTTTGAGCATGGTGGTGAGAATGGCGCCGGCGACGTCTGGCTTACTGGCGGATTCAAGCAGCGCCTGCAATGTTTCGGCTCGTAGCAGAGGACAATCCCCGTTGATGATTAAGAGCAGTCCGGGTTCCTGCTGAAGGGGCTCGCGCGTACAGAGGACGGCGTGTCCTGTACCCTTCTGTTCCGCCTGCAGGGCAAATTTCACGCCATAGGGGGTCAACACCCGTTGTACTTCTTCTGCCTGGTGCCCCACGATCACGTGAATCCGTTCGGGATCTACAAGCCGCAGGGACTGCCTGACGATGAGCTCCGCCATCGTCAGGCCACCCGCCTGGTGCAGTACCTTTGCTTTGGAAGAACGCATGCGGGTGCCTAGGCCCGCGGCCATTACCACTATCTGTATTGCTTCACTCACCATCGGATGTCCTTTGCATGGCAGTAATTTCTTTGCGATCGCATGAGGGCTGAAGGCTGGCTGCGTGGTTTGCGGCCAAATCCACCAGCACGGCCGCCAGCAGGTCCGGCTGATGGCGGATCTTTTCTGATTGTCCCAGCAGGTCGCGGGCAATCACGCGCAGTCCCATCT
>CAZUAX010000127.1:0-11021 GCA_964618435.1 uncultured Solibacteraceae bacterium | reverse complement strand
ATATTCGTCTCGCCAAAGGCTACGCATCCATCGCGCAAGACCGCTTCGATGGAGACGTTTTCCGCCGTGGAAGGAAAGATGCGGCCGGCAATCGCCAGCACTTCGGAGCAAAGGCTGACGGCGTGGGTGAAGTCACCGGTGATCTGGCACAGCGCGCTGAGGAAGAGATTGCCGAAACTGTGGCCCTTCAGCCCTTCTCCCGCGTCAAAGCGGTACTGAAAGAGGCGCGCGAGCAGGTCTTCATCTTCTGAGAGGGCTACCAGGCAACTGCGGATGTCGCCTGGCGGAGGCACGTGGAGGTCGCGCCGCAGGCGTCCGGATGAGCCTCCGTCGTCGGTTACCGTCACGATCGCCGCGATCTCGACAGGCGGCGCATCCAGCAGGCAGGTTCGATGCTGCTGGCTGATGGTGTATTTCTTTAGCCCACGCAGCAGCGTGGAAAGGCCCGTGCCACCGCCAATGGAGACGATGCGCAACGGTTCCGTCCGGAGTAGCCCCCGGTTCGTATTCGGCATGCTCCATCCATTGTGGCGTTAAGCGATCCGCAATTGCCAGTAGCCACGTATCCAGGACCCGATTTGCCCTTGAATGTTAGCGTCGCCAGAAGCTGCGGGTGCAGAGCAGCATGACTGTGAAGAACTCCAGACGGCCCGTGAACATACACACCATAAGGGTTAGCTTTGCAGCATCGGGTACTGTGGAAAAATTTCCCACTGGCCCAACCACGCCCCATCCCGGGCCCACTCCAAACATGGTGGCAGCAGGGGCCGAAAGGCTGGTGAGCATATCGCACCCGGTCACCCCCAGAATTACCGCACTGGTTGCGTAAACCATGAAGACGAGCGGGATGAGCTGCAGCGCGGCGCTTACCGCCTCATCAGCAACCGGTTCCCCGTCCATACGGATGCCAAGCACCGCCCTGCGTTCCACCATCCGCCGCATGTGGCGTCCGGCGTTCTTGAAGGCAAGAACGATACGGAAGGACTTTATCCCTCCCGATGTGCTGCCGGCACTGCCTCCAAAGAACATCAGGATGAGCATCAGGATTTGCGTACCCACGGGCCAGAAGTTGTAGTCGGCAATGGCAAAGCCCGTAGTGGACCCGATGGAGACCACCATAAAGACAGATTCCCGGAAGGCCTGTTCCCATCCGTGGTTCCCAGCCTGCAACAACTGCGCGGTGCAGAACAGCGAGGCAATGCTCATGGAAAGGAACCAAAACCTGAATTCGCTTGATCGCAGGAAGATGCGCGGGTCGCGCACCCTGCCAAACTGGAAGTGCAACCCGAAGTTAATGGACGCCACGAACATGAAGAAGACGATGATGTAATCCACCATAGGGCTGCCAAAGGCAGCGACACTGGCATTCTTCGGAGAAAAGCCTCCGGTGGCCACTGTGGCAAAGGTGTGGCAGGCGGCGTTGAACCAATCCATTCCCGCCAGCCGCAGAGCCACGTACTCCAGAAAGCTCATCGAGACATACACAAACCACAAGCCCCTGGCTGCCCCGGAGACGCGCGGCTCGATGCGATCCGACTTCAGCATGCCGCTCTGTGCCCGATACAACTGGTAGCCGCTGCCGCCCAGCATGGGCAGGATGGCTACTCCCAGCAGGACGATACCGATTCCCCCCAGCCACTGGCTGAAGCAGCGCCAGAAAAGAATGCTGCGAGGAAGCGACTCAATCTCAGAAAGGATGGATGATCCTGTTGTGGTGAAGCCGGATGTGGATTCAAAGAGGGCATCCAGAGGGCCGAAGTACTCTGGCATCAGCGCGAATGGTAAGGCACCGAACACGCACACCGCTACCCAAAGAAGCACAACCAGGACAATCGCCTCGCGAATGCTGAGGTCGTGCCGCTTATCGTGAGGAAGCACCGTGACAAGGGCCACACCAGGGAGAGCGGTTGCGGCAATGGCAATTAGGAAAGCGGCAATCCCTGCGTCTCCATCGAGCACTCCGACAGCCAGCGGCAGCACCATACTGGCTGCAAGAAGCAACAAGAAGAAGCCACCGGCACGTAGGATGGGAACAAACTGAACCACAACGTCAGGGGCGAATACCAGATTAAGGCCCGGAATTCAGTATCAGTGATCACGCTATCTTCCGCAAGGGATTCACGACGAGAAAGCGGCACGAACACTCTCCAAGGTTCAGTTGCCTTGCCAGGCAAGCAAAACAGCCCATCCGCACCAGGATGCGGATGGGCTGGGGCTGATTCGGAAAGGCTGGGATGCCCGCCCTACTGCTCTGACGCCGAGCGCCACCACTTGTGATGGATGTCGTCGAGCACGTCCGGGGAGGGGAAGTGGAAGTACTTCATGCCGGTTTGATCACCGATGAAAAAGCCGCGACGGATCAACCGGAAAAAGCCATCCATGGTGGGGGTTCGGTTTACCGTTTTGGTGGCCTTCCTGCCCGATTCATGCTCCACTTCGCGAATGCAGTCCTCGAGATGTAATGGCTCGTGGTGAGGAAGGAAGGGCGCCAGATGTCCATCGGGTTCCCGGTCGAGCCGCAAGTCGGCAAAGAAAAGGCGCGGGGCGCTTACCGGGTTTGCCGGGTCAGTGAGCGATTTCACGAACGCCGCCGGAGCAAGATTTGCCACCACCAGCGGAGTGAGCGGACACAACTCCTGGTAGAGTCCGGGACCGGGTTCTTCCAGTTCCGGTGGGTGATTTGAGGACTCGTCCAACCCCAGCACGCGCCCATCCTGGGTTACGAGATAGAGCTTTTTGTAAAGATCGAGCGGGATATGCTCCATCGCGCGGTAAACACTGACGTACTTACTCCGCTTTGGGCTGCCGTCCTCATGGGGTGCGCAGCGCTGCTCAATGTCATGGAGATCGAACGCAGTGGTTTTTGATGCCAGGGAAGGATCAATCTCAAAGAAGATGACTTTCCCGCTGGAGTGCTTCTTGGTGCCCACCGCCATGTAGGTGCCAAATGCTTCAGGCTCCAGATGCGACGCCACAAGCGCCTCAAAACGCGCACAAAGCAAGTAGTAACGGATCTGCATATACTGCCTCCACTTTCTTGCCGCACCACGTGGGCGGCGGGAGCGCCGTGGCGAGTCCAAAATAGACGCCATTCGGCTCCGAAACCCTTTTCTGCTACGAAAGTGTACCGCTTTTGCAAGGAAGGCGGCAAGTCCGCGTATGCCATTGACAGCATAAGCGGCCCGGCAGACCTGCCGCCCGTTCCTTGAGCTCTACACGCTTACCACCGGACACGGACTGTCGCGGATGATCTCATAGGCATGTGCCCGCATTCTGCCGAAGATACCCGATGCGGTGCCGCGCCCAATCACAATCAGGTCTGCTTCCCGCTGGCGAGCGATTTCACAAATGGTATCGGCGGGGTCTCCACCTTCGATTACGATGTCTGCATCCGGCGCGTGCGATGCCAGCAGTTTCTCCAGGTCTTTGTGCACGGTTTGCTTCACCTGCACTTCCCAGTCGCGTTCGAAGTATTCGCCGGGCATGTGCTCCAGGCTGGGCACCACGTGAATCGCCGTCAGTTTGGCTCCAACCTCGCGGGCGGCATTCCCGGCCCAATTGGCTACCCGCTCACTGGCGTCGCCAAGATCCAAGGCACAAAGGATGTTTTCAATGCGATTTTGTTGGACTGCTTCGTCGATATGGACGCCCGTCCAGACGGGAACATCGGCGTCGTGCAGCACCTTCGAGGTAGTAGACCCCAGGATGAAACGCCGGAACGGACCGTAGCCGTGGGTGGGCATGAGGATGGCATTGACGTTGGCCTCGTGCGCCTTCTGCACAATGCGGGTTGCCGGATCTCCCTCCATCAGCACCACTTCCAGGTTCACGCCTGACAGGTTTTCCGCGGCGAACTCTCGCAACTGCTTCTCCGCTTGTTTCTTGCGTTCGATCACAAGCTCATGGAGGGCCACGCCGCTGAATTCCATGCTTGCGAACTCGTAGGGCACATCCTCCAAAACATGCATCACGATGATCTTCGCATTTGCTCGGGATGCGAGAAAGCGCGCGTATTCGGCGCTCGCCTTGCACTTGTCAGAGAAGTTGATGGGAAGCAAAATCGACTGTATGGAAAACATGGCGCCCTCCTTCCGGGCTGATTCGTTGAATGGTTACTTAATTCCGTAACCTCGTTACACTTCCAGCTTACTATAAAAAAAGTCTATCGGGTCCAATAATTGCACAGATAATGAAGGGAGCTTGAACACCGTCCTGGCCATGCGATTTCGCGTGTGGCTTGGCCGCGCTGATGACGTCAGATGGAGTTGGCCGCATAGGCCGTTGGACAAGGTCGACTCCACCGGTATCACTGGCGATCGCCTGAGGGACATTGTCGCCGGGGACCATCACATAGCGGATAGCTAGAGAACAGCAGAGCCAATCTCGGCGGGCGACAGGGCGGACGGGGCAGGAGGTGAGCGCGAAGGGTCGGGATTGGACGAACGTGTGGTCGCGCTACCCGAAACAGTTTTGCATGGATTTGTTGTCAGCATGAAGGCTGTGGCGCTGTGGGCTGGTGCAGCGGGTAAGGATCCGCTTGGGAATCAGTCAATTACAGGTGAAGTCCAGCGATTTCAATACGTTATGCTACACTAGAAGGAGTTTTCGAAGTGGCGCTGGCACCCACCGCCGGTGGCGCTTCCCGGTTCGAAGGAGTTTCCCTTGGCAGATCAAGAGCTTCCCGGTGGCCCCGAACAGCCTGAGCAACCCGCCGCGCCCGGTAACCCTGGGGGTGGCGATGGCATGCTGCCCCTTGGCAATGCGCTGGCCAGTTTGCACGTTCCCGTAAACATCGAAGAAGAGATGCGGCGCAGCTATCTGGATTACGCCATGAGCGTGATTATTGGCCGCGCCCTGCCCGACGTTCGTGACGGACTGAAGCCCGTCCATCGGCGCATCCTTTACGGCATGAGCGAAATGGGCTTGTCCTTCAACCGGCCTACCCGCAAGTGCGCCAAGATTGTTGGCGAAGTGCTGGGCAAGTACCACCCGCATGGCGACAGCGCTGTCTATGACTCCCTCGTTCGCATGGCGCAGCCGTTTTCGATGCGCTATCAGCTCATTGATGGCCAGGGAAATTTCGGCAGCGTGGACGGAGACCCGCCGGCGGCCATGCGATACACCGAAGCGCGGCTGGGGCGCATCGCCGCTAGCCTGCTGGAGGATATCGACAAGGAAACCGTCGACTTCCGCGCGAATTACGACGACAGTGAGCAAGAGCCGGAAGTGCTTCCTACCAAGGTGCCGAACCTGCTCATCAATGGTTCAGAAGGCATTGCGGTGGGCATGGCCACCAAGATTCCGCCGCACAATCTCACTGAGATTGTGGAAGCCACCATCACACTGATTCGTAACCCCGCAACGCCCATTACGGAAATCATGAAGGTGGTGCAGGGTCCGGACTTTCCAACGGGCGCCTACATTTTGGGTCGCAGCGGAATCTGGGACGCCTTCAACACGGGCCGCGGGTCAATTAAGTTGCGCGCAAAGTCGCACTTCGAGGATATCGGCAGGGACCGCCAGGCGATTATTGTCACCGAGATTCCTTATCAGGTGAACAAGGCCAGGCTGATTGAAACAGCGGCCGGGCTGGTGAACGAAAAGAAGATTGAGGGCATCAGCGAGATTCGAGATGAGAGCGACCGTAAGGGCATGCGCATCGTGTTTGAGCTGAAACGCGGTGAGAACGCCGAAGTTATCCTCAACAACCTTTACAAGCACACGCAACTGCAAACCAGCTTTGGCGTGATTATGCTCTCGATTGTGAATGGACAGCCCCGCGAACTGGGCTTGCTCGATTGCATTCGGCGTTTCATTGAGCACCGGGTGGAAGTGGTGCGGCGGCGTACCGAGTTCGAATTGCGAAAGGCGCGCGATCGCGAACACATCTTGGTCGGGTTCCAGCGGGCGCTGGATAACCTCGATGAGGTGATCGAACTCATTCGCCGTTCAGGCAGCCCGAAGGAAGCGAAGGCAAGCCTCATTGAACGCTTTGAATTCTCTGAGCGCCAGTCCCAAGCGATTATCGAATTGCAGCTCCAGCGCCTTACCGGCATGGAGCAACAGAAGATTCTGGATGAACTGGCGGAAATCCAGAAGCGGATTACGCGCTACCTGGAAATCCTGGGCTCGGAGGAAGTGCTCCGTGGCGTGATTGTTGAAGAGTTGGAAGAGATTAAGACCAAGTTTGGCGATGCCCGCCGCACGGAGATCATCGAAGATCCGGGCGACATCAACATCGAGGACCTGATCGCCGACGAGAACGTGGTGGTGACGGTAAGCCGCTCGGGCTATGTGAAACGGGTGACGCTGGATACCTACCGGCGGCAGCGCCGTGGCGGCGTGGGCCGTATGGGCATGACCACCCGCGCTGAGGATCTGGTGGAGCAACTGATTGTGGCTTCCACGCACACCAGTCTGATGTGCTTCACCAACCTTGGGCGTGTCTACATCGTAAAGATTTACGAGGTTCCGGATGCAGGCCCCACCAGCAAGGGGAAGCACGTAAGCGGGTTGCTGAACCTGATGCCGGGAGAGACGGTGCAGACCTTCCTGCCCGTGAAGGAACTTACTGAGGGGCAAAACATCGTGATGGTTACGCGCAGTGGCGTGATCAAGAAGTGTGAACTCACGGCATTCGCCAACATCAATGCCCGCGGCATTATCGCTATTGGCCTTGATGATGGGGACGAACTGATCTCAGCGCGTCTCACGAAGGGTGACGCCTATGTTTTCCTGGCCTCACGCGATGGCAAGGCGATCCTGTTCAAGGAAGGTGAAGTGCGCGCGATGGGCCGCCCCGCGAGGGGTGTCCGTGGCATGATGCTGGGTAAGAGCGACTACATTGTGTCGATGGCGGTTCCCACAGACCCTGAAACGCCCATGCTCGCCATCAGCGAGCGCGGTTTCGGCAAGCGCACCCCGGTGAGCGCTTATCGTGAGACGAAGCGCGGGGCGATGGGTGTCATCAACATGAAGACCACCGGCAAGACGGGCAAGGTGGTAACCACTCTGCAACTGCCAGATGAGAACAGCGACCTGATGATCATCACGCGCAACGGGCAGATCATCCGCACCGGTTCGGACGAAATCCGAAAGGCCGGCCGCGCGTCGCAGGGTGTCACTCTGGTGCGTCTGGACGAAGGGGATGCCGTGGCGTCGGCCGCAGTGATTCCAGAAGAGCCAGAGAGCACCAATGGCGACGTGGGCGATAACGGGCAAGGCTCGCTGCCACTGCAATAGCGGCTTGCGTGCCCGGCGCGCCGGTGCCAGTGGACGGACCAGTGACGGCCAGGAAGAAAGAGCACCGTAAACCAGAGGAAGGCCCCAAGGAGGAGCAATGCCAGAAACCGGAGCGATGTCCCATGCAAAGCTGCCGGAGCGTTTCCCGGCCTTGCTTTTGAGGCGCTACGGGGAGTCTGTCAGCGCCGCCATTGAAGACATCTCCGTGGCGGAATTGCCAGACCATCCAGTGCTGGTGAAGGTGGAGTACTCGGGCATCAACTACAAGGACGCGCTTGCCGTTACCAACATGGGTAAGATTGTGCGCCATTTTCCGATGGTGCCCGGTGTTGACCTTGCAGGGACGGTGGTGGCGTGTGAGGGGTCTTCCTTCCAGCCCGGTGATGCTGTCCTGGCGACAGGTTGCGGGATTGGGGAAGAACATTGGGGCGGCTACTCCGGCTTTGCGCGGCTCAAGCCGGAATGGGTTATCCCCATGCCATCCGGCTTTAGCGCCCGTCACGCCATGACCCTGGGGACTGCTGGATTTACGGCTATGCTGTGCGTGGAGGCCCTGGAAAACCATGGCGTAAAGCCAGGGGATGGGGATGTGCTTGTCACCGGCGCCACCGGCGGAGTGGGCGGGATGAGCGTGATGTTGCTGGCTAAACTGGGTTACCGCGTGGTGGCTGTATCTGGCAAGGCGGACGCAGTGGAGAGCTTGCGGGCCATGGGGGCTGCCGATGTGCTGCCTCGCGAGAAACAGAGCGCCCCCGCGAAGGCGCTGGAGCCCGCCCGCTGGACAGGCGTGATTGATACTGTTGGCGGCGCAACCCTGGTCCGCGCGATTGCCGAGACCAAACTCTATGGGTGCGTTGCGGCCTGCGGGAATGCAGGGGGCGCCTCCCTGGAAAGTACGGTGTTCCCCTTCATTCTGCGTGGCGTCACCTTGGCGGGCATCAGCAGTGTGAACCAACCTCGCGAGCGCCGCCTGCGGGTGTGGCCGCGCCTGGCATCGCTGTTGCCCCCCGGCAGTCTGGACGCAATGGTGAAAGAGATTCCGCTTTCGGGCGTTGAGGATGCGGCTGCCACCATGCTGCGCGGCGGCCATCGCGGGCGCCATGTGGTGAAGGTTAGCTAGAAGGACCTTTCCTTAATCTGCGTAATCTGCCCCTGCTGCTCAAGATTCACCGGCACGCATTGCTACAATGTGGATTGTTTCGTTCCTGCCAGACCACGGCGGGGCGAGCGTGCAGCGAAGGAGAATGTATGAAGGGCGATCCCAAAGTCATTGAACATCTGAACATCTGCCTGAAGCGGGAACTCACGGCAATCAACCAGTATTTTTTGCACTCCAAAATGTGTGAAAACTGGGGCTACACCAAGCTGGCCGCTTACATGAAGAAGGAATCTGTCGAGGAAATGATGCACGCAGACCTGCTGATGCAGCGCATCCTGTTCCTTGAGGGCGTACCCAATATGGTGGATATGTTCCCTATTCACGTAGGCAAGACGGTGAAGGAACAGCTCGAGAACGACTTCAAGCTTGAGGAAGATGCCATTCCCGCACTGAACGAGGCCATTGCGCACTGCACCGCAGTGGGCGACAACGGCTCCCGGGAACTTTTCAAGCAGATTTTGCTGGATGAAGAGCACCACTACGACTGGCTGGAAGCGCAGTTCGGTCTGATGGAAGAAGTGGGCATGCAGAACTATCTGGCTTCGTGGCTGGGCGGCGCCCCCGAATAGCGCGCGGCTAAGTGTTTTCTTGAAATCACGGCGGTGGGTGAAGTGGCAAGTGCCAGTGCACCCGCCGCCTTTCTTTGCAGCCTTCCCATGGCGTTACCGCAACAACCCGGCGTCCCTCACACCGAGGAAGCTCCACCACCTTTCCTGGGCTCCTGGCGCAATGTGTACGTGGCCATCAGTTGTTATCTGGTGGGGCTGATCGTGCTGTTTTATCTGTTCCGCAAGGTATTCGAACCATGACCACGCTCGATTGGCTGGTGCTGGTTCTAACGCTTGGCGGCATTGTAGTTTACGGGCTCTACAAGAGCCGTAACGCTACCACAGTGGAAAACTACCTTCGTGCCGGGCGTCAGATGCCCTGGTATGCGATGGCCCTCTCCATCATGGCCACCCAGGCCAGCGCCATTACCTTCATCTCCACGACAGGCCAAGGCTATGTAGATGGGATGCGCTTTGTTCAGTTCTATTTCGGACTGCCAATCGCGATGATGTTGCTTTCCGCCACCGCAGTCCCCATCTTTCACCGGGCCAATGTCTACACGGCTTATGAGTATCTGGAGCAGCGTTTCGACGGGAAGACGCGGAGCCTGGTGAGCCTTTTGTTCCTTGTGTCTCGCGGACTGGGCGTGGGTGTCGCGCTTTCCGCGCCGGCAATTGTACTGGCGATTATCTTTGGCTGGAGCGATGCGGTGACCTCCGTGGTGGTGGGAAGCGTGGTGGTTGCCTACACTGCCATTGGCGGAGTGCAGGCAGTCACCTGGACAGATTTCCAGCAGATGCTCATCATGTTTGCGGGCATCGTGTTCGCGTTCTTTCTGGTGGTGCTTCTGATGCCGGCCGACGTGTCACTGTTTGATGCGCTTACCCTTGCCGGAGCCGCTGGCCGCCTGAACGCCGTCACCACTACCGTGGACTGGAACGACCGCTACAATCTCTGGAGCGGCCTATTGGGTGGCATGTTTCTGGCCCTTGCCTATTTCGGGACAGACCAGAGCCAGGTACAGCGCTATCTGCAGGGAAAGAACGTTACCCATAGCCGCATCAGCCTTCTGTTTAACGGCGTGGTGAAGATTCCCTTCCAATTCGTCATCCTATTGGTGGGTGCGCTGGTTTTTATTTTCTTCACCTTTGAGCGGCCGCCTTTGCTTTTCCAGCCGGTAGCCATGCAGGCGATTGAAAGCCCGGCGCTGGCAGACCGCTATGGGCCCATCCGGGACCGCTACGAACAGGCGCATAGCGAGCGTGAACAGGCGGCCCGCGCGCTGCTGGATGCCACTCGCGAGGGGGATGCCACTCGTGAAGTGGCGGAGCGCGTTCGCTACCAGAAGGCAGTGGGAGAAGTGATGGAGGTTCGCCGCGACGCGGGAGCCCTGGCCGCCGAGGCAACCGGCGACGCCAACAGCGTAAACGACACCAATTACATCTTTTTGCATTTTGTGACCCGCTACATGCCAGCCGGAATCGTAGGGCTGCTGATGGCGGCGATTCTTGCCGCCGCCATGTCCACAATCTCCGCGGAGATCAACTCCCTGGCTACCGTAACGGTGGTAGACGTTTACCGCCGCATCAAGACCACAGGCACAGACCGCCACTACCTGTGGGCTTCCCGCATCTTCACGCTCTTTTGGGGAGTGTATGCCGTGGTGATTGCGCAATACGCAACGAACATGGGCGCGCTGATTGAGGTAGTAAACCGTCTGGGAAGCCTCTTCTATGGGGGTATGCTGGGCGTCTTTGTGCTTGCCTTTTACATGCGCAGTATTGGATCAAACGCGGCGTTCTGGGGAGTCATTCTTGGCGAAGCAGCGATCTTCTACTGCTTCTTCTTCACCGGCATCAGCTTCCTCTGGTACAACGTGATCGGTTGTCTGGTGGTGGTGGGGAGCGCCTGGCTCCTGCAGGGGTTCACTCGCAAGCCTGCTGTGGCTTAAGCGACTTTCCTCGATAAATCCCTACACGCGTCGCCATCGCGGTGGGGCCTGTATATTTCTGTTGCTCGCCCGCTTGCGGTAGCCGACCGTTTTGGGGAGCCGATACACTTAGCCCATGGA
>CAZUAX010000126.1:4338-12891 GCA_964618435.1 uncultured Solibacteraceae bacterium | reverse complement strand
GTATCGCAATACGGAGAGAAACGAGGTCCCCTATATATGCAGAAACTGGTCCCGCGGGCACCATGGGCACCAGGATGTGGAATTCGGCTCCGGAGCACACTACCAGCGGGCCCATTCCTGGCAGATTTCGCGAGCCTGAGTTGAGGTCACTTCGATTGGTCCTGGAGGATGCCTGCGATGAGCGCCAGCAGGTCGGAACGATTTCTGTCAGCAAGCATCAGATCGTAGTGAAGATCCGGCATGGTATCCGGCTGGATTTTGTCCGCCAGATCCGCAAATCTCGGATACCGCTCAAAGAACGAGCTTGAAAGGAAGACCTGCGCCTTCTCTAACTCCGCGCGAGTGCGCCGATGGAGGCGGTTGGGCATGCAGGAATAACCAGCAACTTCGCCAAGCCAAAGGTCCAGGTAGCCATGAAGGTCACCTCTCTCTTCTCGTGTCGGACAGAGCTTCTTCAGGTCCGCGTTGGGGAATGGCCGAGACATCTCGCGGTAACGCTCGGCGATCCGCCGAATGAGTTCGTCGCGTGACGGTGGTAGGTGAGATTCGCTCACGACCTTGATCTTCGCGCAACGGAGGGCGCGACGCGAGCCTGCTTGCTAGCGGCCCGTAGCGCTGGCGATGTGGAATCCGCGAAAAACACTTCGCTCCCAGCGTGATTTTTCCTTGACGCCTTTCCGGCCGCATGCTAGTTCTTGAGTAGAGCGCATCCCCGCGCTCCCCCAAAGGGCGCGGACCTCTCGCCCGGCACCGAATCACGGGTTACTCGCCCCAGTCCAGCGAAGAGAACGAATCCAGTACTCCCTCAGCTCAACGAGATTCGCCTTTCCCTTATCGACCGCTCCCTCATCGACTGTTCCCTAAGGACTCGGGTTGGTCGTACACTTGCGTTCCACCAAGGAGGGCTTTGCTGTACCACGACAGAAAAAGAGCCGGGACACCCTAAGGGCGTCCCGGCTCTTTTTCGTTTCTGTTTGCGTTCTGGAGGTGAACAGCGATTAGGCGAAGAGGAACTTGCGATTCTTCGGGTCCCAAATGCACTTCTTGCCCTGCAGATAGCTCTGCGTGGCCATGTGTCCCGGGATGGCGGCTTCCTGGCCGACGCTAACCGGGGCAATCGCTTTGGTCTTGCCCTGGATGGCTTCCACCCAGTTCACAAAGTGGGCGTGCGTCGCATCGGGCTGGCTGAAGTCCTTAATGTAATCCAGTTCCATGGGCTTCAGTCCCTTCAGCCGTTCCGGGTTCATGGCCGCGCCGAAATCCTCGGGGTAGTAACGCAACTTCTTGCGCCCGATCACCTCGATGGTGCCGAAATCGCCCATGAACTGCTCGCCATAGTCGAAGTACTTATTCCCGAAGTAGCTTGAGTAGTTCAAGTGGAACTTGTTGGGGTACTCGTAGATAGCGGAGATACAATCCGGAACTTCACGGCCGTCGTTCCAACGGTAGATACCGCCGGAAGCCATGCACTGGGTAGGCAGGGGATTGTTGAGGATGAAATTGGTGATATCCGTCTGGTGCACCAAAAGGTCTGTAGAGATTCCGCTGGAGTAATCCCAGTAGTTCCGCCACTGGAAGTAGCGTTCCTTGCTGAATGGACGGTCTGGGGCATCGCCCAAGAAGCGCTTGAAGTCGGTGTTGCTGGGGTTGGTGTCCTCTGGAATTACGTAGCGCCAGGGGCGCGGCGCCAGCACCTGCTTCTCAGTGAAGTTGCGATACCAGAAGGCGCGCACATAGTGGACGTCGCCAATCTTTCCTTCGCCAATCAGTTCCTTGGCGGCCTGATACAGCTTGTTGCTGCGGTTCTGAGTGCCGACCTGAGTAACCACGTCGGTCTTGGCGGCAAGCTCAGTAATCTGGAAGCCTTCTTCCACCAGGTGGGAAAGGGGCTTTTCGACATAGATATGCTTTTTCGCCTTCAGACCATCCATGGTCATGGCGAAGTGCAGGTGCTCCGGAGTCATGATGACGATGGCATCAATTTCCGGGTCTGCCAACAGATCCTTATAGTCGTGGTAGGTTTTCGGGGAATTGCCGGAAACCGTCTGTACGATGTCCTTACCCTTGGCTTTCGCACCTTCGTAGGTGTCGCAGACGGCGGTGGTGACCACGCTATCCTTGTTGCTTTCCAGCATGGCCTTCAGGCAGTAGGCGCCGCGGCCTCCCACTCCAATCCAGCCCACGCGAATCTTGTTGTTGGTGTTCTGCGCCGCAAGAAAGGCGGGCGCGGCGGCCATGGCCGCTCCGGCTGAGGTCTGTACGAAGCCCCGGCGAGTCACATCACTCATGGAAATTCACTCCTGTCGGCATGGTGTTTCGGCTTGATATAGCTGAGTTCTAACAAGAATATCAAGTCTGATGGGTTAGACGGGAGCCCACGTGTCACGTTTCCTGGCAAATCCTTATGCGGGCCGCCGGAACCACACAAGCAATATCATGGCTACGAATGGATATCGCGCCCCAGAAATAAATATCCCTCTCAAGGTGCAGTGGGCCGCAACCTCGCCACAGTTAGGGGAAGGCAGATGTCTGCGGCAACCGCACGGCGGCAGGTGGCAAGGATTGCAGTTAAGGCGGGGTGATCTGAAAGCGAGCTTCAAAATCGGCGCGCTCTTTCTGTTCACGACGCTGGATCTCCTGGTAGCGAGCCAGAGCCTGTGCCGCTTCGCTTGCCTTGCCCGCCTGCTGGTAGGCCTGGGACAACTGATAAAGCACCGCGGAATCTGGCGCGTAAGGAAGCGCTTTCTCCAGATGGGGAATGGCCTCAGCAGCGCGGTTCAATTGCAGTAGCGCACGACCGAGAGATGCCTCCGCGGGCAAAAACGAGGGATCTTCCTGAAGGGCTCGCTGCAAAAAGGGCAATGCCTGGGCGGCATCCTGCAGATTGAGAGAGGCATCACCACGCAGCAAGAGCAGTTCCGGATCGGCTACGGCATCCTTCAACAAGCTGTCCGCTTCCTTCGCGCAGGCCGTAAACTCCTTGGACTGGTAGAGGGAGACTACCAATTCCTTACGAAGCCCAGGATTTCCGGGAGCGAGGGCAATCGCCTGCTGCCAAGCCTTCACAGCGTCGGCGTGGCGATTCCGTGTGCGCAGCCATTCGGCTCGCGCCCCGTGGGCCTGCACGCTGGGGGGAAGTGCCTGCAACCGGTCGTAGGCCTCCTTGCCAAGTTGCCGGGCGGCACGGTAGCGCCAGTAGAGTTCCTCCGGCAGTCGAGCAAAGCGGGTCGCGTTCATCACGTCGGAAAGCTTACCGGCAAGGAACGCGCAGGCTGCGGGCTCCTGTGCACAATCGGGATCCCCCAGCGCCTTCTCACGGGCAGACTCGTCCTTCACCCATTGCGCCTGGCCACGGCGTTCGTATATGGCGGCAATTTCGCTGTGCACGGCACGGAGCGTAGGGCGGCGGCGCAGCGCTTCCCGTAGCAGAAAGAAGGCGCTCTCATCCTGCTGGACGTCGATGCGTTCGACTCCGGCCATGGCCACCATCTGCGCGGATTCGGGGTCAGCCTGTTCGGTGAGCGCCATGGACTCCTTCACAATCGCCGTGTAGTTCTGAAAAAGTGCGAACCACGCCTGCGGGCTTTGGGGCTGCATGCGGACGGTTTCCACAAGTTGCTCATTGGCGCGGCTCAAGTCGCCTTGCGCCTGATAGGCGGAAGCCAGCAGTGCGCGGGCATCCGCATCCCCAGGGTTCCGCTCGACGAATTCGCCCAACAGCGCCACCCCTTCGCGCCCCTGCCCGAGGTTAAGGTACAAGGTTGCCAGGGAGATTACAGCGGGCTTGAAGTTAGGCAGGCGCCGGCGGACGGAGTCGTATTCAAGGATGGCCTTCTGGAAGTCTCCCGTGTTCGCGTACGCCTGTCCGATGGTCATGCCCAGGCTGGTGTTTTCAGGAGCTGCCTTGCGCAGTTCCAGCAAGAGCGGAATCGCCTCAGCGAACTTCCCGTCATCCAGCAGTTGCCGGGCTTGCCTGGTAGCCTGTTCCAGATCAGCGGGTTGCGCAACTGACCGGGATGACCATCCAAGCAGAAGGGCTAAGGCAAACACAATTCGGACAAGGTGAAAAATCATGGGTGCTGTGGACGCGCGGGTCTCCCCTAAGTGTAACGAATTGAAACTATGTGGAACTGGAACGATGACAGCAACCATGGCGGTTAACCACTGTCAGCAGAGTACCCGTGCCAGCTACTTGCGCCAGCAAGTTCCGCCTCAATGGGGCAAGGAGTATGCCAAGTGAAGCATGAAGTATGATGGTGCGCGTCGCTCCCAGTAATGCATCTGCGTACTGGAGCAAGCTGGAGCTACCCGCATGAAGCAATTCATCCTGATGATGGGGCTGTTCCTGCTGTCGATGCTTACATACATCGACAGAGTGGCAATCTCCGCGGCCAAAGGGCCCCTGGCAGTGGACCTGGGCCTAAGCAACGACCAGATGGGAGTGGTCTTCGGGGCATTCTCGCTTGGCTACGCACTGATGCAAGTGCCCAGCGGAGCACTGATGGACCGCTACGGACCGCGGATTGGCCTGTTCGGGGTAGTGACGGCATGGAGCGCGCTAACCGCCGTCACCGGCATGGTGCACAGCTACGTGGTGATGCTGGCGACGCGCTTCAGCTTCGGGATGGCGGAAGCCGGGGCATTTCCTGGAGCAGCCCGCGCGATCGTCAACTGGCTAGAACCAGGCAAACGCGGCCTTGCCAACGGAATTCTGTTCTCTGGCTCCCGCATCGGTGCTGCATTCGCATTTCCCGCCATCACATGGTTGATCGCAGCTACGGACTGGCGCCGAAGCTTTTTCATTCTTGGAGCGGTGGGCTTGATATGGGCTACAGGATGGCTAATTCTATTCCGCAACTACCCGAAGGACTCTGAAGCCCATGACGGTGGCGCTGCCCGTAGCGCAGCCGGGCGTGTGAAGTTCTCCTGGGCGGTGTTCCGTTCCTGGCCACTGTTCCTGGCGATGATGCAGTATTTCTTCAGCAACTTCACGTTCTACCTGTGTCTCACGTGGATGTTTGTGTATCTGATGGAGACCTATCGCCTCACGCCGGAGCAGGCTTCGGGCTATGCGGCCCTGCCCTTGCTGTTCGGCGCTGCCTCGCAATGGGTAACCGGGTGGTTTGTGGATGCACTCTACCGTTCGCGCTGGCGGCATTGGAGCCGCCGCCTGCCTGCCATGGCCGGCTTCGGCTTGTCAGGCGGAGGGATGCTGGCACTGGTATGGGCGGACTCCCCTGGGTTCGCGGTGGTCTGTTTCACGATTGCCACATTTGGCGCGGACATGACCATCAGCCCCAGTTGGAGCTTTTGCGGGGACATCGGAGGCGAGCATGCAGCCAGCGTTTCCGCGTCGATGAACATGATTGGAAATCTGGGTTCGTTTGCCAGCGCCAGCATTTTCCCCATCCTGCTGAGGCTGACGGGCTCTGGCAGCGCCTACTTTGCGGTGGCCGCTGCGATGAACTTCATTGCCATCGCCTGCTGGGTTGGGATGCGTTCGCTACCGCCCCCGGGGCAAGAGCCGCTGGCGTCCAAGTAAGGGCCACAGATCCACAAGAGGAGTTTGCGATGGCACAGACAATACGGGAACAGATACTGGAGGTCGCACAGTCGCTCTTTGCGCGCGGCTACAGCTACGGCACCGCGGGCAACATCAGCGCGCGCGTCCGGGACGCGTTTGTAGCTACCCCCACCAACTCCTCGTTTGGGCGTCTGGACGCCGATACGCTTTCGCTGCTGGATGCGGCTGGAACACATATCAGCGGGGATAAGCCCACCAAGGAGATCAACTTCCACCTGGCCATCTACCGTGCGGTGCCAGAAGCGGGCGCCGTGGTGCATCTGCACTCCACGTACGCTACCGCATACTCGTGTCTGAAAGATCTAGCGGACGAGGACCCTTTGCCCTACTTCACGCCCTACTTCCCGATGCGTGTGGCCACCTTGCCGGTAGTGCCCTACCACCCGCCTGGATCACGGGAACTGGCTGCTGCCGTGGAGGGGGTAGCCGCGAAGGGGCCCGTGATCCTGCTGCGAAACCACGGCTCCATTGCGTGGGGTGCGGACCTGTCCATCGCCTCCGCCCTCGCCGAGGAACTGGAGGAACAGTGCAAGATCTGGTTCCTGCTGAATGCGCGCGGACAGCAGCTATCCCAGGAGCAGGTCAGCAACTTACGCGAGCGCTTTGGCACGCCCCGAAGTAGATGAAAACAGCTCTGGCGTTCGGGCTGGATGCTAGTGTTCCGGCTGGATAACCATGAAGACCACGCCCTGGGGATCTTCCACGAGCGCCAGTTGCCCCACGCCAGACATGGGAAACGCCCCATGAGGAACTTTGCCCCCCAGATCCTTCACAAGTTCCACGGCCACCTCGCAATCAGCGACCTCGAAGTAAGGCACCCAATGGGGAGGAATGCCTTTCCACTCGGCGGTCATCTGCAGCGCGCCACCCACTGGAGCATCACCCACCATCCACTCCACATAGCGGGTGGGGATACCCCGCTTGTCGGGCGTCTTCGGTTCGGCTTTCCAACCAAAGACACCACTGTAGAACTCGATGGAGCGGTCCAGTTCCGGACTAGCCAATTCCACCCAATGCAAAGTGCCTGGTTCGCCAGATAGCCGGATTCCGCAGTGTTTCTTGGGTTGCCAGCCGGAAAACATTGCACCGTGGCAGTCAAAACACCACACGGAACGGCCAGACTCACCCACGTCAAAGGGGGGAAAGAGCATGCCACCCTGCGCTTCGTTTACGCGCGTTGCCATGGCTTCCACATCCACCGTGGCGAAGTACACCATCCAATGCGGCTTCACTCCTCTCTCCGCCAAATGAGAGGGTACGGCGTACATGCCAGCGACATCCAAGCCCTTATGCCTCCACATGAAGTAAGCACCGGGCCCGTCGGGAGTCACCTGGTGACAGGTCCAGCCAAAGAAACCTTCATAGAAGGGCCTGGCGGCCTTCACGTCACTGGTAGCCAGTTCCACCCAGGAGGGGTGACCGGCAGGGTGTTGCTGAATGGATGGCATCGCTGGTCTCCTCTACGTTCAGCTTCTTGGTGAGCCTGCCGCCCTACTGGAATTGGGGGATCTGCAACTGCTCGCCATTGCGTAGCGCGGACTGATGGGCCACAATCCCTGGGGCGGTATAGGCCACCGCCTCCAGAACATTCACTGTGGGGGTCCGCGCACGCAGCACGGCATCTACAAACTCATGCGTCAGGAAGGTGTGCGAGCCTTCGTGGCCGCTGTTATGGCGGAGTGGTGCAGGCAACATATCGGTGGCCCACCACTGGGGCTCCTGGTAGCGCTCCAAGATGGAACCCTGCCGTTCAAAGCCGCCACTATCTTTCTCGCGGCCTTCGCTCCAGCGCACAATCGCAGGCCCCATTCCGTTGGGATGCGCGAAGAACAGGCTCATTTTATCGCCGAAGTATTGGGCACGCTCTGTGCCTCGGTGTGCTCCTTTCCACCACACCGCCACCCGGAATGAGGTGCCGCGTTCGCTACGGAAAAGGGCTGTCTGGTTCCAGAAAGGATTGTTGTAATTGTTGTCTTTCAGAATGGGGTCGTCATCGCCCCAGCCGATGCAGCTCACGTCGACAAGGCGTTCACCCGTAACGCTGATCAGGTGCGCCGTGTTGTGGGTGGGGTAATGCATGGGCGGGAGGCCGTAGCGCCAGGTTCGCTTGCCATCCTGCCGAAACAGCACATCGAGGCCCGCGTGATGGTATTCGCTTTCGCAAGCGTAGATCCGCCCAAAGGCTCCCTCCTCAAAAAACTTCCGCGCGGAGATCGTCATCTGCTGGTAGTAGCTGGTTTCCGCCATCATGTAGGTAAGGCCGCTGCGCCTCACCGCTTCCACCAACCGGTGGCACTCCTCCAGAGACATCGCCGCGGGCACGGCGCACAACACGTGTTTGCCTGCCTCCAGACATGCCAACGTATGAGCCACGTGTTCAGGAGCTGGGGTGAACAGCCCCACCGCTTGCACCTGCGGATCCCGCAATAACTCCGCAAGCGAAGCGTAGGTTTTCGCGCAGGAATAGGTCCTGGCCAGGTGCGCACGGCGGCTCTCTACCAAGTCACTCACAGCCTCCACGATGCAATTGGGATGCTCGTGAAACTGGAATGTGGCGCCAAACCGCCCTCCCACGATCCCAATGCGCAACTTGCGATCCTGAGCCAGAATCGGCGAGGCGATCGCCGCCAGCGCGGCACGGCGGCTGAGCGAGCCACCCTCAGAACGACTCTGGGACATCCGCGGATGCATGGAACCTCCTCGGCGCACTCCCGAATTTGCGGGGCTTTTCCGCTGTGGGAGTTCACGATATTCTTTAGCCGGAACCATGGAATGTCAAGCCGATCCAGGAGGCAAGTCTTGAAAATGACGATGCAACGGTGGCTGTGTCTGTTTTGTATTCTTTCCCTGTCCCCGCTGGCGGCACAGAGGAAAGCGGGGAATCCATTGGAAGATCTGCCCCCGGAAATGGAATTACTTACTGATTTCGGGGAACGCGCGGACATTTCTCCGGACAATCAACGGATCGC
>CAZUAX010000126.1:0-4238 GCA_964618435.1 uncultured Solibacteraceae bacterium | reverse complement strand
GCAGCGATCTCGAAGCAGTCTATGCAGGTGGCGTGGTCCATCACGCGTGCGCAGGATAAGAGCCTGCCCGATGGCCACTCGCAACTGTGGATGGCCACCTTTGATGCCTCCCTGCCCGGATTCCGAAACAAGAAGCTGCTGCACACCAGTCCGTCGCGCGATTGCATCCTGGAAGCCCAGGACTTTTACGAAAACGACCGTCACCTCACCTATTCCTGCTATCAGCCCAAGGGCAACGCCGCAGTATTCAGTATCGAGATAAGCACGGGAAAGATTACCGAGCTATCCAAGCTGCCCGGCGAGTACAACGAAGTGGAGGGCATCTTTCCCGATGGCAGTTTCACTCTGGTGGAAAGCGACCATCAGGCGCGCCAGAAGGGTTGGGAAGGCGGGTTCCGTAATATCGATTTGTGGAAACTTCCCCTCGACGGCAGTGGCGCACCGTTTACCCGTGTCACTTACCTCAACGATTTTGAGGGCTGGAAGGCGTCTAACCCTGTGGTGGCCACCGACGGTAGTTTCATCGCATTTCAGGTGGCGAAGTCCGCCGACGAAGCAGGCGTTGGTTACGGCATTCTGCGGCTTCGCCTGAGCCCGGGGAAGTAGCCGGCCTGCACAGATCCGCAGCCAGCAGCCGCGGAAAGTCTTGCCAGGCACCGATACCCAGCATCTGACGAACCGGATGAGCTATGCACGTTCCCGGCTTTGGCTGGGCATAACTGGTGTCGGCACCTGGGTAACAATCGCTTTCGCGGGCATATATTGGCAGTGGGGCAGCCATTGGCAGGACATTGGCGGAGCCGCAGCCCTCGCTGTCTTTGTCTCTATCTATGCCCTCGTCCAGGCTCCGTTCGACTATCTGGGCGGCGTACTACTGCCCCGCTGGCACAGCCGCCCCCAGACTACTTTCCGCGGATGGGCACGTGGCGTGGCTGTACAGGCATTGCTGTGGTGGATGGCTTCGATGCTGCTCTATTCCGCTGGCGCCTCTGCAGGTCTTCCCGGTGCAACGGCAGCCATGGCGATGCTGATGATGATGCTCATCGTGGGGCAAGGTTGGATAGCCCGCCTGGTGGCCGACCTGCAACCAAGGGAAGAAATCGACGCCACGCAAGTGTTGGAATCCCGCGATCCGGCCTTCGTAGGCGGTTGGGTCGGGATTGGCCCTGCCCGCAAACTGCTGCTGCCCGCCGCGTGGAATGAAGCCACCCGTGCAGTACAGCACACGCGAAGGCATGCGGCGCTTCGACAGGGAACGCGAAGCACTGGCCTTCTGGCGGCCTTCACCTTTAACGTCACAGGGCTTGCTGTGAGCTGCGCGCTCACTCCGGGAGCGGGCTTTGCCTCCCCTGGCGAGTATTTGCACCTGGTGTTTGGCTTCACGCTATGGTCGTTTCTGGGCCTACTCACGTTGCCCAGCATCTCGCGTCCAGCGGTGTTCCTGGCGGATCGTGAAGCGGAGCGACAGGGCTTGGACTGGGAGACCGCCGCGCGCCGGTTGGACCAGTTGCAGGATGATGAACCGGCACGCGCGGTGTGGATCGAGCGAATTTTCCACCCGGTGCCATCGGTGAACGCGAGACTGGCACGTCCCCGGCCTCGCTGGGGAGCCTGGCAGGCCGCACGCCTGGCGCTTTACCTGAGTTGGCCAGTCCCTGGGCTGCTTGCACGCTCAGTGCACTGCAATGCCGGAAGGCCCGACCTGTGGGTGCTCTTTCCTGGAGATTAGCGGGCAGCAATCCCGCCCGCGGGCTTGCCACCGCCACGGCACCCTGCCGGGCGTGCAGATACCTCCTCCAATCGTGCCGCCGGCAGTTGCCGGAAGATGGCATCCGGGAACGCACTCCATGGGCAGAGGCGGTGAGATGACCAGGACAGAGGCACGGCCGGCACACCGGCTGTCTACAATAGGTATTCCTGATGTCGCTACAGTCCAAGCTCGCATTCCAGATCGATAAGTCCTCCCAGTGGCGTGGATATCAGATCTTTCGCGAGGATGGGGTACGTGTGATTGAAGCCACACCCCGCTCCCTTCTGGCCGATGTCCGCGGCAATGGAACCTACCGGGTGGACCTGAGGTATCAGGACGAAGTGCTAAAGGTTGACTGTGCGTGTCCGGCATTCACCAAGTACGGCCCCTGCAAGCATGCCTGGGCGGCGATTCTGGAGGCAGACCGGCGAGGCGCCCTGGAGGAAGCGCGGAGCGCGCCGCGCCTTACCCTATCCGATTACGCTGACGATGAGGATGGCGCTGGCGACTACGCCGACCTTTTTGACTACCTTGCCGGTACGCCACGACATGCCCGGCAACCCAAGACCCCGCCGAAACCGCTGTGGCGCGAACATCTGGAAAACATCGCCAGGCTCACCCGCGAGCAGGGGATGGTGCGCAAGCGAAATACATGGCCACCCGGCTTTGAGCTTGCCTATTTCATCAACCAGCAGTCTTCCCGGCAATCGGGGACCATCGTGCTGGTGCTGCAAAGCCGCAGTAAGAAACGGAACGGAGACTGGACCGTATTCAAGGACTTCCGCATTACTCCGGCACAGGTACGCCATCTGCCCTGCCCAGAGGACGCCGAATTGGTGTCTCTTGTGCTCGGTGCGCAATCCTCGTATGCCTACAATTCCAGCACCTTCGGCACTTCCGCGGGTGACCACGCACTGCCCATTCACCTGGCGTTGAAGATCCTGCCGGTTATGGCGCAACTCGGGCGGCTTTGGACATGGCCGGATGGCCATGGTGGCGACCCTATGCGGGTGAGCTGGGACAACGAGGACGCCTGGCGATTCTGGGCCTGCATTCAGCGCAATGAGCGCGATTTGTGGGAACTCACCGGCGAACTTCGGCGCAACGAACAGCGTATGGCGCTAGACGAGCCGCAACTGCTGCTTCCGTGCGGGTTGCTGATGCATGGGAATGTCCTGAACCGCTTCGAAGATGCCGAAGCACTGCCTTGGGCGCAGTATCTGAAGGCATCCAAATCCATCATCTTCCCGGATAAGGATCGTGATGCGGTGATGGAATCGCTGCTGAATGCACCCGTAGTACCGCCGCTGGATCTGGATGCCGAACTCCAATTTGAACAGAGGGTGGGCCATGCGCGTTTCGGACTGCGCCTGAAGGAATCCGCGCAAACTCATGAAGGGGAAAGCCTGCAAGCCACCCTTTTGGCGGATTACGGCGCAGGGTTTCAGCCCGTCTTCCGTGAGAGCGCACAGGGCTTGTGGCTTCCGGAAAAGCGCCTTTACCTCCTTCGAGATCAAACGGCCGAAGCGGACGCCTGGCAAACCATCCAGCAGTTGGGCGTGCGCCCACCCACCGACGGCGCCTCTCCTGGCCGGCTTCCGCCAAAGTCCATGCCCAGGCTGGTAAGGGAATTGGTGGCGCAGGGGTGGCATGTGGAGGCGGAGGGCAGCGCGTTCCGGCGGCCGGGCGCCACGCGCCTTGAAGTAAGTTCCGGTATTGACTGGTTTGAGTTGCACGGCGGTGTGGACTTCGACGGCCAGGTGGCAGGGCTCCCGGAGCTGCTGGCAGCGATCCGGCGTGGGGATGGCATGGTTCGCCTTGGTGATGGTTCCTTTGGAATGCTTCCGGAGGATTGGCTACACCGCCTCGCGCCACTGGCGGGTTTGGGCGAGGCCAGCGGAGACCACATGCGTTTTCGGCCCAACCAGGCCGCACTGCTCGACGCCCTGCTAGCGGTACAACCCGACGTCCAGGTGGACGAGGTGTTCGCTCGCGCCCGGGAGCGCATGCGGAGTTTTCAGGGCATCCAGCCGGCAAAACAACCAGGAGGGTTCCGCGGAAAACTACGCGACTATCAGCTCGACGGCCTTGGATGGATTGAGTTCCTGCGTGAATACGGGTTTGGAGGCATTCTGGCCGATGACATGGGCGTGGGCAAGACGGCCCAGGTTCTGGCCGCACTCGAACAGAGGCGGACTGGCAAGCACGGCCCCTCACTGGTAGTGGCACCCCGCTCTCTGCTTTTTAACTGGAGGCAGGAAGCAGAGCGATTCACCCCGAAATTGAGGGTGCTGGAACATTCCGGATCGGGACGCGATCTAGCGTTGATTAACGACCATGACCTGATCATCACCACCTACGGCACCATGCAGCGCGACATTGCGCACCTTTCCCAGCTTGAATTTGACTATATAATCCTCGACGAAGCTCAAGCGATTAAGAACGCTTCCACGATTTCCGCAAAGGCCGTCCGCCTGTTGAAGAGCCG
>CAZUAX010000125.1:3349-13060 GCA_964618435.1 uncultured Solibacteraceae bacterium | reverse complement strand
TTGCCCGCATTCAGCACTACCGCTGCCACCTTGCCTTTTGAACTCTTCAGGTGCTCCATCGACACAAGCACCGGCGCCGCCTTCACGCGGTTGGTGGTGAACAATGCAGCGGCATTTGCGGGTGGTTCGCTCACCAGCAGAGAGAGATCGTCTTTGGCCTTCTTGCGAATGCCGGCATAGGTGCATGCATAGCGAAAGCCCTTCGGCAGATGGAGAGGTGGATGGTTCACGAATGGTGGTCCTTTTCGGGGAAGGGAATGGTATCTGCTTCGGCCTGCGTGGACGCGAACCGCTCACCCGACTGCAGTTTGGCGCCATTCAGGAAAGACTCCGCGGAAACTGCTGCTTTGCCTTCCAGTTGTACGCGGAGAAGTTCCACGGCGTGGCCGTCTCCGCAAGCGGCGAATAGCCGCTTCTCCTGGGCAAATAGGCTGGCAGCCTGCAGGTGGCAGTCCCCAGCCAGGCGCATCTCTTTAATCTGAAACCGGGCACCACGAAAGTAGGTCCATGCTCCCGGCCAGGGCTGAAAGCCGCGATAGCGGTTGTAAACCACGCTTGCAGGTTCACCCCATCGAATCAGGCCGTCTTCCTTTTTCAGGATGGGTGCGTAACTGGCTGCGCTGTGGTCCTGCGGTTCCGGGAGAAGGGTGCCGGCTTCCAGGGCTGTCAGAGTTTCCACCAACAGCTGAGCGCCCATCGTGGCGAGCCGTTGCCACAGCACAAGGGCGGTTTCATCGGCATCAATCGGGCAGGACGCCTTTAACAGCATGTTGCCGGTGTCCAGGCCAGCGTCGATGCGCATCGTGGTTACCCCGGTTTCGGTCTCGCCATTCGCTACCGCCCACTGTATTGGGGCCGCACCGCGGTATTTTGGCAGCAGCGAGCCATGCACGTTGATGATGCCTGCTGGCGGGATGTCGAGGATGCTCTGCGGGATAATCTGCCCGTAGCCCACCACCACCATGGCATCTGGCCTGGCTTCGCGGAGCTGTTCTACAACGGCGGCTTCACGCACCTTGCGGGGTTGTTCCACCGGGATTCCCAGCGCCAGGGCCGCTTCCTTTACGGGACTCGCGGCGAGCTTCTGGCCTCTGCCCGCCGGACGATCCGGTTGCGTGTAGACCGCGCTCACGCGATGGCCGGCTTCAACCAGAGCTCGCAAGGAAGGTACAGCGAAATCGGGGGTTCCCAGGAAAATCAGATGCATGGCAACAGGGTTCGCAATGTGTGCAAACCCACCAAGGCAAACACTCATTCAGTCTACGCGGATACTAGCTCCACTCGCCGGCCTGCACCAGTTTTCGGATCTTCCGCTTAATGAGATCCCGCTTCAGTGGGCTGATATGGCGCAAGAACAAGATGCCGTCCAGGTGATCGATCTCATGCTGGAAGGCACGCGCCATCAGGTCCTCGGCAGGCAGTTCCACATCGTTTCCAAAGAGGTCCTTGCTCTTCACAACTACCGCCTTGGCCCGCGAGACGTTTTCGCGGAAGCCGGGAATGCTGAGGCAGCCTTCTTCATCCACCTCTTTGCCTTCCCGAAACGAAATCTCTGGGTTGATGAGCACACGGCGCATTTGCGGGTCCTCTCCCGCGCTTGTATCCACCACCGCCAACCGTTTTGACAGGCCAATTTGCGGTGCGGCCAATCCTACGCCCTTATTGGCATACATGGTTTCAAACATGTCCTCAACCAACTGGCGGAGCTCCTCTGAACCGAAATCGGTTACCGGCTCCGTCGGTGTTTCCAGCACCGGATCTCCGTATTTCACAACCTTGTACAACATCAGTATTCCTGAACCTGCTTCTGGTAGCCCTCGAAATTGCGCAGGGTCTCGCCCAACGAATCGCCACCAAACTTCTCAAGCATTGCCTGTGCGAGCACAATGGAGACCATCGCCTCGCCAATCACCCCTGCTGCTGGCACGACGCAAACGTCACTGCGTTCGTAGGCCGCCGAAGCGCTCTCACGCGTGGGCAAATCCACACTCTCTAATGGACGGCGCAAGGTGGAAATTGGCTTCAGTAGTCCTCTTACGATGACATCCTGGCCGTTGGTCATGCCGCCTTCCAACCCGCCAGCGCGGTTTGCGCCGCGGGTGAACGCACGCTCTTCTTTGTCGTAGCCAATTGTGTCCTGCACTTTGGACCCGAAACTGGCTGCGCCATCGGCGGCAAATCCGATTTCCACACCCTTTACCGCCTGCATGCTTACAATCGCCTGAGCCAGACGTCCATCCAGGCGAGTGTCCCAGGCGATATGCGACCCCAACCCGATGGGAAGTCCGTGGGCCACCACTTCAAACACTCCGCCCACGGTGTCTCCGGTGCGGAAGGCTTTATCGACCACTGCCTTGAATCGCGTTTCCGTATCGCCGTCCACGCAGTTCAGCAGAACCTCGTCCTTACGGCTGAGTGCTTCAATCTCTGCCCAGGAAGCCTGCCGCTCCAAGCGTTCTTCACCAACTGCCACCACATGGCTCAATACAGTTACGCCAAAATTGTGAAGGAACTCCTTGCAGACAGCGCCCACGGCTACTCGCGCGGTGGTTTCCCTGGCGCTTGCCCGCTCCAGCACATAACGCGCGTCGGGCTGGTTGTACTTGATGGCCCCCGCCAGGTCTGCATGCCCCGGGCGCGGCCGGTTCAACGGCTTCTTCTTTGCGTCGGACCCTTCGTAGTCTTCCACCGGAAGCACATCCGTCCAGTTCTTCCAATCCTTATTGGCCAGTAGGATCGCAATCGGTGAGCCAATGGTGTGGGAATGGCGGATGCCCGATACAAAGTGGACACGATCTGTTTCAATTTTCATGCGTCCGCCACGGCCAAAGCCCTGCTGACGCCGCCACAGTTCGCGATCAATCCGCGGAATTTCTATAGGGACCCCGGAGGGTAGGCCGGTAAGGGTCGCCACAAGGCACTCGCCGTGCGACTCACCAGCAGTTTCGAATCGAAGCATAAAGTCGCGAGGATCCTTCTCGCTAAACTCTAGGATAGCGAATATCTCACCCCCAACGCTCTCTTTCCACCCCCCTGCGGCACCTCAAAAATTCGCTTGTTTGTTCATAGCAAAGTGATATCATATCAATATATAAACGCTAGATTCTCGGAGGAGGATTGATGGAAGCGAAACCAACTATGCGTGAGGTGCCGAGGGCCACTCTGCCGGGCATTCCGATGCTTCTTCTTGGCCTGCTGGCGATTGCGGTAACGGTATACGGCATCGTGCCAATTTCATCGTTGGAGAGAGGCGAGCGGGTTCTGCCCGTGATTGGGATTATCGTCGTGCTCTCCGCCGAGCTATTGTTCCTTGGTGGCTTGTTCAAGGTGGAGCCGAATAAGGGTGTTGTTCTGCAGTTATTTGGTCGATACGTCGGTACCGCGCGTGAACCCGGTCTACGTTGGACCAATCCGTTCTTTTCCAAGCACCCCATCAGTTTGCGCGTGCGCAACTTCCAGACGGAGCACATCAAGGTGAACGATCTGGACGGAAATCCAATTGAGATCGCCGCCGTAATAGTCTGGCAGGTGGTGGACACCGCTGAGGCGATGTTTGAGGTGGATGAGTATTCCAACTATGTCCATGTTCAGAGTGAAGCCGCAGTGCGCAACATGGCTACGAATTACCCCTACGATGCCCATGAGGATGGGCAGATGTCGCTTCGCGGCAACATCCACGAGATCGCGGAACATCTCCAGAAGGAGGTCCAGGACCGCCTGCATGTGGCTGGCGTGAAGGTGGTGGAAGCCAAGATCAGCCACCTCGCTTACGCCCAGGAAATTGCCGCTGCCATGCTACAGCGTCAACAGGCGTCGGCTGTTGTCGCTGCCCGTCAGAAGATTGTGGAAGGGGCAGTAGGCATGGTGGAAATGGCGCTCTCGGAATTGGCACAGAAGAGCATTATCGACCTGGACGCATCTCAGAAGGCGGCCATGGTTAGCAATCTGCTGGTGGTGCTGTGCAGTGAACGGAACACCACCCCGGTGGTGAATACCGGCACGATGCACCATTAGGGCTTAAGCATCATTAGGGGTTAGGCATCACTAGGGGTGCACCACTCGCAGCCTGGCACCACGAATCACGTGCCGGGCTTTAGGCTTCGCTGCCGGCAGCAGGAAATGGATATGGCCCGAAAGAGTTTTCTATTGCGTATTGATGAGGAGGTCCACGACGCCCTGAAGCGTTGGGCCGACGACGAACTGCGAAGTCTGAACGGCCAGATTGAGTTCCTGCTCCGGCGCGCCCTGATTGAGCGGAAGCGTCTCCGACATGGCGCTGCCGACCCACCGCCCCGCCAGCCCTCGGATGGATCCGACGAGTAGAATTGCGCAACCGTTTCCGTGTTCTCACGGTCATACTGGATGCCAGTGATAATGGAATCAACGTGATGCGCCTCGGTTATTTTCGATGGGTGATTGCCTTGGTTCTTCTGCTTACGGCGTCTGCCCCACGCCTTCAGGCTGACAGCAAGAACCAGGTTTTCTCTGACTTCACCACCCCGATGCCTCTCAAGCGCGGAGATGTCCTTGTCCTGGGCATTGTCGGCGGGTGGGAGCGATGGGATGCCCCTCGCATTGTGCGTCGCGCCGCCCTCAAAGTACGTGAGCAGGAATTTCCCGGCGTTTATGCAGAGACGGTGGAAAATCACAAGCTGGAACTCGCCCGGGAACTCCTTGAGAAAGCCCTGGACTGGAATGGCAATGGGAAGTTGGATGCTGACGAAAAACAGGGTGCTCGGCTGATACTTTACGGCCAGAGCCTCGGCGGCTCAGCTGCCATGCGCATGGCCAGGGCGTTGCACCAGCGGGGCATTCCCGTCCTTCTGGTGGCAATGATCGATAGCTACGGCGGTGGTGATCGTACGGTGCCACCCAACGTACAGGCCGCCCTGAACGTCTACCAGCGCGATCATCTGCTCATCAAGGGGGAAAAAAATCTGGTGGCGGAGGACCCCACCGCGACAAAAATTCTGGGCAATCATCGCCGGCACTACCGCGGCAAGGGTGGGCTTCAGTTAGGCAGTGTGCAGTATGAGGCTGAGGCTTGGCACCGGCGTGTCTTTTTAGGATCTCACTTGAAGATTGAGTACGACGAAGAAGTAAACCGAATGCTGCAGCAGACCATTCTCGATCACATTCCCGAAGATCGTAAGCCTAGCCTGCGGGCTCCCCAGTAGCTGGCACGGACATTTCACCTTTTTGCATCTGCTGTGCGCCCTGGATGGGCGCTCCCGCGCATTAGCTTTCCTGCACGTGATGCAGGCTGCCTTGCTTACGCAATCTGCATTTCCAGTTCTTCTTCCACCGTCTGGTAGGAATCCGCAGTCTGGCAGGAAGCCGGAACGTATTCAAACAGGAAGTTCAAGGTTGAAAACGCATCGTTGTAGTTGCGGGGATCGAGGTACGTGATAAAGTCCTGCGGCATGTGGAAGCAATCACTCACTTCCGCCTTTTCCCACACCAGGCCTTCGTCATTACGGGTAACGGCAAGCAGGAAGGGGACATCCAGGCGCTGCTGCACATGGTCAAACATTTTGTGCGCCAGCAGGAAGGCTTGGGGGTCGTCGGCGGGAACCATCATGATCACGCCGTCCGCCCCCCGCTCCGCCATTGCCCAGTTGATGTCTGTCATGTCGAAGTCTTCGGTGTTGCGGCTTGGCAGACTCCGAAGTTCCACTTCCACATCCTGGGTGAGGAATGCACCGTATTCCACACAGTCTGAGCTATTGCTCTCCAACACTTCGCCACTGCTCCGGTAGTCGATCTCTACCAGCGGAGTCATGGAAAGGGTTTCGAGGAACGTGGTTTTTCCACTGTTGTTCGGGCCAACCACCAGGATGTTTACTTTCTGCTTTTCGCTCGTCATTGCCTTTGCCCTCCGTTTTTTCGCTTTGGCTTTGCGGCTTGTCCGCGTTGCTTTCGGCGATGACCCAACTTACCGTGCCCGGCGAGTTCACCCTAGGCGAATAGCTGCCGAAGAGGCTGGGGTACCAGTGTTTTAGTCCTAGCCCTAACGGGGGCATTACTGCGTGTAAATGATTGAAAAAATAGGGGCATGCGGGAAAGTACCCCAGTAGGACTAACTGCCGCCCTTCCATCCCACATTTTCTGCATTCTGTCGGATTCGGGCCGGAAGGTACTATAGTACTTAGCGCTGACAGCGCGGGCAAAAGTAGGTGCTTCGTCCACCTTGAGGCATGCGGGCCACCGTCGTTGCGCATCGGGGGCAGGGAAGCCCAGCTCTTCCATACACTGCCGTTGGATATTCGTCCGCCTCTACGAATTGGCCAGGTTTCGCGTAAGCCCTTTCGCAGCAAGGGATTGCGATCTCAAGCACATGCCGGATGCTTGCATGGAGGCGTCTCAGCCGGGTGATGCTCAAGTCTTGTATAGGCGTCTTCGGACTGATGCGTGCTTCGTATAGCGCCTCGGCTGCATAGATGTTGCCCAGCCCCGCTAACTTGGACTGGTCCATCAAAAAGAGTTTGGCAGGGAGTTTCGACCTTCGCGCAATGTCAACAAAAACTTCAACGGAAAATGTGGGGTCCAAGGGTTCGGGTCCGAGCGGAGGCAGCAATGCCGAAATCTCCTCCGTTTTCTCTGCGCTCACCCTTCCCAGGCAGCGAGGGTCGTCAAAGACGAGTGCCCTGCCATCTTCCAGGTAGAAAAAAAGCCGCGCCCGCGCTGGCGGGAAATGCGCATCGGGCAGGACGTAGACGTTGCCTGTCATGCGCAGGTGCATGTGCAGCGTGTGGGCATTGTCCAAATGGAGGAACAGGTGTTTGGCGCGTCGCGAAACTGCCATCACCATGCCGCCTTCAACCCGCGCTCGGAATGTGCATTCAGGCTGTGGGCGAATCGTCCCCGCCCGCCGCACTTCTACTTGAGTGATTCGTGCACCAACGCAATCGCGCGCCAATCTCCGGCGGACTGCTTCTACCTCAGGAAGTTCTGGCATGACGTCGGGTGCTTGAATTGCGCAGGCGGTCCGCGGATTCAATCAGCGAAGGATCGCCAGTTCCAGCGGAGATCCACTTACCAGCCCGAGCGCCTTCGAGGCAGATCCCTGGTTCCGTGAGATTTCCCAAAAGCCCGCACTGCCGGCAATCAGGAAGTTTTCGCCAGGAGACGCATCGGCATAGCACCCACAAATTTTGGAGATGATCTCGGCGCCCGCCTGGAGTTCAAAACCGTCGGCGCTCAGGGGGAAATCGTTGACGGGCAGGTTGGTGATGAGATTGCCAAAATGGTCTACCTTAAGCACCGTTCCATTCCAGAAGCGCTTTCCTGTGCGTACGGGAAGGTCCCAATCCTGGCGCAGTGCGTCCTCCACCTTGCTGCCTACCGCGCTGGCTTTCTTCCCAGCCGCCAAGTGCGCTGCCACCGGCGCAAAGACATCCCGACCATGGAAGGTGTTGCTGCGATCGGGAAACATCCACTTTTCGTTTTCAATCACCCGTACGGTATAGCCGCGCTTGCCCGGCTTAGCGGCTCGGGCCGCCTCACGATAGAGCATGGAAAATACGCCGTTATCGGGACCCACAAATTGATGGCCAAACGCTTCCACCACCAACCCACGTCGTTCCGTGCCCACGCCAGGGTCAACCACAACCACATGCACAGAGCCCTTGGGGAAATAGCGCCAGCCCTGGTGAAGCACAAAACCCGCTTCAGGAACACCAAACGGGGTGATGCCGTGAGTGAGGTCCACCACCTCCGCCTGAGGGCAAATGCCGAGGATCACTGCCTTCATCACGCCGGGATAGAGGTCAGCCAGCCCAAAGTCGGTGATCAAGCTCACCAGCCTTGCCTTCTCTGGGGCGCCTTGAGGTCGCGCAATCGCCTCCTGTGCTCGCCGGTTGCTTCGCTCTGCTTTGCCCAACTTCTCATTCTTTTTCGACATGGTGCTATCCGCCGTACTCTTGAACAACCTCACGCAGAGATGGCAGGTCCAGGCCGCCAACGATGTCGGTGAGGATCACCCCTTCCGGGCTAATGACGTAGGTGATTGGAATGCCGCCTGACGTGCCATAAGCCCGGCGGGTGCTGCCGTCCGCCACCCCAATGGAGAACCCATGGCCTGCCTGGCCCAGATAAGGTCGCACGACGTCCCAGCCCTCCGCATCGATGGAAAGGGCAAGCAAGGCCACTTTGCTGCTTTCGGGTCCTTTCATCAGTTGGTCCATTGCCGCCAGTTGCGACCGGCAGTAGGGGCACCATGTGGCCCAAAAGGTGAGAAGCAGCAGTTTGCCGCGGTAGTCCTCCAACCGCACCTGCCGCCCGTATTGGGTAGCCACCTCGAAGGTTGGCGCGGCGGACCCGGCGCGGCGCCGACATCCGGCAAGGGTGCCGCTGGCTGTCGCAATGGCCCCCGTAGCCATGCTGAGCGCAAGCCACTCGCGGCGCGATGGACGGTTCGCTCTACCTGAACGGTTGCTCACTCTCTTTACCTTATCGTGAATTCCACCAATTCCTGGCGTCTCACTGGCCCCGTCTCCCTTCCGGGTGCGGTCTTGAGGTTGCACGCGAGCGAGGCACCCCGTCGCTGGCAGAGGTAGCCCTGCGGAGTCGCAGGGGAAAGATGGGATGGCTCGGCTAGCGCCCGGTCAACCACTTGTGGAGTGCCGCTTTTTGCACCTCAGTGGCCCGGGGGTCCATTTCAAGACGCCAGGAACTCCTGGGCTGTGCGCCGAAGGTCACGGGCAGCTTCACAAGCCTACCGCGTCGAGATACCAGAAGTTCCACCTGCTCCCCGGCGCGGAAGTAATCGCCCAACAGAGGCCACAGCGTGGCGGTCACCCGCCGGTCCCCAGCCGCCAGAATCTCATCATCCACATTCAAACCAGCCGCAAAGGCGGGGGTCTCACGTCGCACACCAGTTACCACCATGCTTAGGCCATTGGCTCGCGCATCCGCACCCAGCCAGCCCTTTGGCGCGCCGCTGGCACTTCCCGCGGCGGGGCTACCCGCGAATCGCAAACCAAAGTGGGCCAGTTCCTCGCGATAGTCGAACTCTTCGGTGCTGGTGGATGCTGATTCCATCCATTGCGCCACCGTGGAACCCGCAATCTCTCTCACGCAATTGCTGAAATCCTGGGGCGTGAAGCCGCGATCCCCTCCATGACGCTGGTAGGCCAGGCGCATCACGTCATCCAGGCTCCGTCCGTTGTTGGTGGCCTTGCGGATCCGCGCATCCAACAGGAAGCCGATCACCGCACCCTTTGTGTAGTAGCTAATACCGGTGTTCGGCGAATTCTCGTTTGGACGATACCCTTTTACCCACGCGTCAAAACTTGAGTCCGCCGCAGTCTGCACCAGCCTTCCTGGCTTGTCCTGGAGGGATGCAATGGTGCCTGAGAGCGCCGAAAGATACTGTTCCCGGGTCGTCAAGCCAGCGCGGTGTAGGGCAAGGTCGTCAAAGTAACTGGTGAAGCCCTCAGCCACCCAAAGACCCTGCGTGTAGTTTTCATTTTCGTAGTCAAACGGACCCAGTTCTACCGGGCGCAGCCGCTTCACATTCCAGACATGGAAATACTCATGGCTCACCAGCCCCAGCCAACTGCGGTAGCGCGCTTCGCTGCGCGTGGTGAGGGCGCTGGCCATCAGGACCGTGGAGTTCTTGTGCTCCAGCCCGCCGCCCGCTTCCACCAGCATGTTCAGGAAGAGGTACTTGTCGTACGGCAATCCTCCCCACATGCCTTCATAGTGCTC
>CAZUAX010000125.1:1532-3249 GCA_964618435.1 uncultured Solibacteraceae bacterium | reverse complement strand
TTGTGGTTCTGCCCGACTGGAGAAAGGAAGGTGGCCGCTGCGTTGAGCATCGCGAAGCTGGCATCCACAAAGTTCGTGCGCACGCTCATTTCCCTCGCGTAGATGGCATAACGAAGGGTGACGGTGGAGGCGCCGCCGGTGAGCACCTTCCAGCGGTTCTTCCTGGTTTTGGAAATAGAGAGCCGGTCACCCTGAGGGCTGAACGCTTCCACGACGTCAATGTTTTTGGAATACTCCCTTACCAGGTAGCTGCCGGGCGTCCACACCGCCATAAATACTTCGAGTTCGGGTGCGCCATCCGTGGGGAACTGGCTTTCCACGTGGACGTAGTGATTCTGAGCCTGGGGAAAACTCACCGTATGCCGAAACACTGCCGTACTCTGCGCCAGCAGTGCCACGGACAGGACCAGCAATGCACCCATGATGGCGAAAACACGAATTACGGGAACGGAAATGGAAGAAATCGGTGACATAACGGGTATCCACGCGACAGGGGGGGAAACCCGTAGTGTAACGTGAACCGCCTAGCTACAGAAACGGACCTAGGTCATGCAGTTGCGTACGCGCGAGGAGGCACATGCCGTGTTCCTGCAGGGCGGGTGGAAGCCTACAGCAAACAAGAACCTAGGTTCCATGCAAGTGAGTGCGCGGAAAGTGGAAGGGAAGCAAATTCCTACATGATGCTGAGGCCGTATTCCTTCAGCCGGTATTGCAGGGTACGCAGGCTGATGCCTAACTGACGGGCGGCGTGAGTGCGGTTGCCCTGGTGGGCTTCAAGTGCCTGCAGGATCGCCTGTTTCTCCGCCTCTCTCACAGTAGCGGCGGGCGGCGTAGCGACGGAGGGGACAGACGAGTCCGAGGGGTGCCCCTGCGACAAAGGCAAGTCCGCAGCACTTACCTCTCCGTCCGAGAGAATCGCTACACGCTCCATCAGGTTTTCTAGTTCTCGCACGTTTCCTGGCCAGGGATAGCGCAGCAGGAGTTCGGAAGCTGCTTCCGATAACGTGGGTGACGCCTTCGCCATACGCGTGGACGCACGCGTCAGGAAGAGGTGCGCGAGCCGCAACACGTCCTTAGGGCGCTCGCGCAATGGTGGCAATTCAATGGGGAAAAGATTGAGCCGGTAGTAGAGGTCCTCCCGAAATGCACGGCTTGCTACCTGCTCCAGCAGCCTGCGATTGGTAGCCGCAATCACACGCACATCCACGTCTACCTGTTGCGAGCCGCCCACGCGTTCCAGCGTTCGTTCCTGCAACACGCGCAGCAACTTGGCCTGTAGGTTTGCATCGAGCTCGCCAATTTCGTCCAGAAAGATAGTGCCCCGATGGGCGCGTTCAAAGCGTCCCTGGTGCTGTGCGACGGCCCCGGTGAAGGCGCCTTTCTCGTGGCCAAAAAGCTCGCTTTCAATCAGGCTTGCGGTGAGTGCCGCGCAGTTCACCGGGACGAAGACCCGGTTCGCGCGGCTGCTAAGGCGATGGATGCACCGGGCCACCACCTCCTTGCCGGTGCCACTCTCACCCGTGATGAGGACGGTGGCATCAGTGGGCGCCACCTTGGCCACCAGTTGTAGCACCTGGAGCATCTTGGGGTCTTCAGCAACAAGATCTCCACAAGAGGTTGCCTGCTGTTCCTCGGCTAGGGTGTCGCGTTCATGCTGCACCTGCCGCTGATTGAGTACGCGCTTCACCAGTAGCCGAAGTTCATCGGGGCTGGCCAG
>CAZUAX010000125.1:0-1432 GCA_964618435.1 uncultured Solibacteraceae bacterium | reverse complement strand
TTTGGTTGTTCTTTTGCGACATGCTTCCTCCCTTGGGATACAAGCGGCAGGCGAATGGTGGCAACCATTCCTCCTTCAGATGGAGACCGGATCTCCAGTTCCCCCGCAAGGGCGTGTACCCACTTGCGGGTGATCGCCAAGCCAAGGCCGGTGCCAAATGACTTGGTAGTGAAGAACGGCTCAAATAGCCGGGACTTTGCCGCCGCGCTCAGCCCCGGGCCGTCATCACGCACCACGATGGATACAGAGCGCCCTTCAACTTCGGCGGTTACCTGTACCATCGCAGATGCTGGCGCCCCACTTGCCTTCGTTTCCGCAACTTGGCCAGCGCATGCTTCCCGGGCATTGCGCACCAGATTCGCGAGGGCCTGCTCCAGCAGGTGAGAATCGGTGTGCAGTTGGAGTGCGCTGTCTGCAATCGAGACCTTCACACCATCGGTGCCATCGTCGATGGCATACTCACGGCGCAGGGCAGAGGCAATCTGGTTCCACGCGACAGCTTCGAACACTGGCTCAGGAACACGACCGTAGCGCAGCAGGTCGTTTACCAGCCGTTCCAGCCGCCCGGATTGCTCAACAATCTCCGCGGCATACCCGCGCGGGGCACCCTTGGAATCTTCCGTCAGTAACTGGGCAAAGCCCTTGATGCTTCCCAGAGGGTTCCGAATTTCATGCGCCAGAACCGCTGACATTTCACCCAGCTTGGCAAGGTGCTCCAGTTCCGCTTGCCGCCGTTCCAGCGTTGCCCGCCGCGATGCAATGCGAAACACGTAGAGCGACAGCCCAATCAATGCAAGGCCGATGGCACTCACCAGCCCGATGCTCTGATAGGCGTAAGCGTTCAAGAAGTCCGCGGCGCTTGCGTCGAAATCGAGCACAGCCACGCGCAGTTCATCCCCTTGGTGAAACGGTACCCATGCGCGAAGGACGGGCCCTCCATTCGAGGTTATGGCTTGCACCCGGAAGATCTCCTGCCCGCGCAGGATGGCATCCACCGCGCTATCGCCAGCACCCTGTTCGCCCTGCCTGGCATCAAGAAGCGCAGGTTCTTCATCGAACAGCGAATCAAAGACGCTGCCGCTCTCCGGATCCTCTTCCTGAACCGTGTTGGGCAGGGTTTCCAGCCGGGCCGCGAGGCGTGACACCCGGTCGCGCAGGTAGAGTTCCCGCTGCGATTGCAGCATCTCCATGGTGTTCCAGGCATGCACCGCAATCACCACTGGGAATACGACTAAGGCGATTAGCCATAGCCATCGTGGCAAGGCAGTGCGTGGAGTGGAGCCGAGAGATGCTTCCTGGATGGTCTCCCCCTGCTTGTGCTCACTCTGTTGCATGGTGGTTAGCTCTGCCTATCATGTCATCGCCAAGGGGAGCATCCTAATGCCAGATTTCCAAGGCCTCAGAGCCTTCGTCTTCGGTGCATCAGGTTCAC
>CAZUAX010000124.1:0-13113 GCA_964618435.1 uncultured Solibacteraceae bacterium | reverse complement strand
AACTGCGGGAAATGGAGTTCTCTAGATGGGCCCACACCGGGCATATCGGTGGAAGAGGAGGCTGGCTTTAGTGCGGGCTGCCTAGGGTGCGGGGGCTGCGTTCCGAAGCGCCTCGGCCGTACGATCCTGGTTTGCCTCCAGCGCCGCTTCCAGGGCGGTCTTGCCACTCTTGTTCCTGGCGTGAGGGTCTGCTCCCTGTTCCAGAAGAAAACGCAGCACTTCCACGCGTCCCCAACTGGCAGCGTGGTGCAGGGCGGTGGATCCTTCTTCGGCATCCCGTGCGTTCAGGTCAGCACCCTTCTCCAACAGGAACTGGACCACGGGAAGGTTGCCGGCCAGTGCGGCGTCATGCAACGCCGTCGCGCCGGAGGCATTCGGGCTATCCACAGGGATGCCATGCCCCAGCAGCACACGCAGCACTTCCACATTGCCGCGCAGCGCCGCATCGTGCAAAGCGGTAGATCCATTGTCAGAGAAAGACCGGAAGTCCGCCCCATTTTCAATCAGCAGTGCTACCAGGTCCGCTTGGCCGCGCATCACGGCATCCCGCAGGCGCTTACCCGGACTACTCGGGTCATCCAGGCGCGCTCCACGTTTGATGAGGACTTCCATCACCTTGCGGTGCCGGAAGCGAATCGCCTCATCCAATGCAGTGGCTCCACTTTCGTCAATGGCATTTGGGTCCGCGCCTGCATCAAGCAAAACGTCTACGACCTCGGCATGGCCTCGAACGGCAGCGGTATGGAGCGGGGCCGGGCGCGGGCTGTGGCGCTGCGCATTAAGCGGGTGCAGGGCCTCGGCCGTATGCTGCGATTTTGCTTGCGTTAGCAGTGCACCGCTTTCCAGCAGAAACCGCGTGACTGAGGCACTTCCCTTCCAAACCGATTCATCCAGAGCGGTGGCCCCGCTCTCGTCGCGGGCGTTCACTTCCGCACCGCGCTCCACCAGCATTTTCGCGATGGAGAGATACCCCCGGTTGGCCGCCAGGTGCAGCGGGGTCTGGCCAGAGCGATACCGTGCATGGACATCGGCATTGCGATCGAGCAGCAATTTCACAATCTCGGGGCGGTCGGTGATTACCGCGTAATGCAGTGGCGTTGATCCAGCCTCCTTGTGCCGGATGTCCACCTTCGCCCCATATTCCAGCAGCAGGTAAGCCATCTCCGTATCCCCTTCCCAGCACGCTACGTGAAGGGGGGTTGCGCCGAGCGAATCAAATTGGTCAGGAGTGGCTTTGCCCAGAGACAACAGCGAACGGGCCGTGTCCGAGTCATGTTTCCTTACGGCATCGAAGAAGGGATTCTGCGCGGACGCCAGCAGCGGAAAACAGAGCACCAGGAATAACAAGGCTCCGGTCATACCCTCACTGTATCACCGCATCCTCATTCGCCCTCCAGCATCATCTCCTTGCCGCACTATACTCAAGAAGTACTTATTCCCCCTGAGTGGGTCTCGCGCGGATACTGCCTTGAGATAGACATTTCTGGCGCATAGCGGTGTAATTGTATACACTATGGGATCAGGCTCTGGGAACTTGCGGCGAGGAGATTAGCAATGGCCGATGATAAGGAAAAGGCGCGGGTATTGAGCCTCGCCTTGGGACAGATTGAAAAGCAGTTTGGCAAGGGGTCGATTCTGCGGCTTGGCTCCCGTGAATCGATTGTGCCGATCGCGGCGATTCCGTCGGGGTCAATTTCGGTTGATTACGCGCTGGGCATCGGCGGATTCCCACGTGGGCGGATCATCGAGATCTTTGGGCCGGAGTCTTCCGGCAAGACAACACTAGCCCTGCAAGCGGTGGCCAGTGCCCAGCGCTTGGGCGGGATGGCTGCGTTTATTGACGTGGAACATGCCCTTGACCCCACCTATGCCGCAGCCTTGGGTGTGGATGTCGATAACCTTCTCGTTTCCCAGCCGGACTACGGAGAGCAGGCATTGGAAATCGCCAATACCCTGATTGCCTCCAACTCCATCGACTGTCTGGTGGTGGATTCGGTTGCGGCGCTTGTGCCCAAATCCGAACTTGAGGGCGAGATGGGCGATTCCTCCATGGGCGTGCAGGCGCGCTTAATGTCACAGGCACTGCGTAAGCTGACGGGGATTGTCTCGAAGTCGAATTGCTGCCTGATCTTCATCAACCAGATTCGCGAAAAGATCGGAGTGATGTTCGGGAACCCAGAGACCACCACGGGTGGCCGAGCCCTGAAGTTCTACTCTTCGGTGCGCGTGGATATTCGTCGCATCGCCGCCATCAAAGACGGCGAGAGCATCGTGGGGAATAGAACCAAGGTGAAGGTGGTGAAGAACAAAGTGGCGCCACCTTTCCGGGAAGCCGAGTTCGACATCATGTACGGCGAAGGGGTATCGCGCGAAGGGGATATTCTCGATGTCGCGGTGAAGCACGAGATTGTGGAGAAATCCGGCAGTTGGTATAGCTACCAAGGGGAACGGATTGGGCAGGGACGCGAAAACGCAAAGCAGTTTCTGCGCGACCATCCGGAGCTCACCAATAGCTTGGACGTAACGCTCCGGAAGACGCTGGGTCTCCAGGCGAATGGTGCCGGTGGAGATTCCGGTGGCGATCCTCCGGTGGCGCCTCCCAATGGGAAGGGAAAATCGTAGCGAGGCAGCGCCTCTGCGCAACTCACTTTCTAGGACGACTAGATCAAGACTGGCCGAGATAAAGCGGCCTGTTTCCAGTAATTTCGGCGTTATTGTTACGCTCTTCACCGTCAAAAACCCCCATTTTGGGGGTTTTTTTGAGCCAGAATGCACGAAACCCTTGGAAAAACAGGCGTTCCAGCACATTTCTCTCTTTACAAGCGTCCGGTTCTTTCTTATTCTTGAAAGCGACAGGCCCACTGAAACCATTCTTCAATGATCTTGTTTTTGAATGGCGATTCGTTGGCGCGTGTCTCCTGGTTGGAATTGGGAGCAATCGAGAATTAAGGAGTGAATCGTCATGGCTGAAGTGAAGAAGATGACGCAGACCGAACTGATCAAGGAACTGGGCGAGGCCGTCGGTATCCAAAAGACGGTGGTCAAGGCGTTCCTGGATAAGTACGTTGAGATCGCCATTCGGGAAACGAAGAAGAATGGCGTATTTGTGGCTCCCGGGCTTGGGCGCCTGGTGAAGCGCGAAACGAAGGCGCGGACGGGACGCAACCCGGCGACGGGCGCAGCGATCAAGATTCCCGCCAAGAAGGTGGTGAAGTTCCGCATCGCGAAAGCGCTGCAGGATGCCATTGTGCCGCCCAAGGCGAAAAAGGCCGCGAAGTAGAGCAGTCGCGGGTTTGCAGTGGGGCGCAGTCCAGCCTTGGCTGGGTGCCGCCTCGCCTGACGAAAAGGAAAAGCCCCGCGGTCGTTTCGCGGGGCTTTTGTTTTTAGAATCCACTGGTTGCCAGACAACCACGAGAGAGAAGGCTACAGGGGAGGCTTAGCTTGCCTGCTTCTTTTCCTGTTCGGCGTCCTTCTTTTGCTCGTCTTTAAGTGCCACCTTGAAGTTTTTGATTCCTTCTCCAAGGCCCTTCGCGATTTCCGGAATTTTCTTGCCGCCGAAAAGCAGCACGGCAATTCCAAGAATCACCATCAGTTCCCATACGCCGATTGAGCGCATTCGGCCTCCTTACAGTAGTCTCCTCTATTGTATGGACCTCGAAAATCAGGCGTCAACCGTGCAGCTTGCGGCAAGATGGCGTATTCGAGGCCGGAAAGCTGGATTTTTCCTTTCGAGGCGCTTTTGACGCGACAATAAGAGAAGGGCACTTCGTCCTATTTTTCAGAAGACTGATTGGCGTGAATGAACCTGATGGAACCAGAGCAACGGCCAACCCGCTGTACCTGCGGTGCACAACTCGCGGAGGATGCGCGCTTCTGTCACCGCTGCGGCAAGCCCGTTTTCGACGAGCTTCACTTTGAGGACGAGGCGCAAGAGCCTGACGATGCTTCTGCTGCCGCAACTCCTGCACCGTTAGCGCCTGCCGATACTTCCCAGGCTGTTTTGCTGGAGGCACCGGCATTCGAAGGGCCCCCGGAACCCATCGACCTGCGCAACAAGATGGTGGTTCGTCTGGCATTCTTTACCGCTGCCATGCTTTTCCCCTTGGTGCTGCTGCCACTGCCGATGATTCTGAAATCCATCCTCCTTGCGGCTGGAGGATTCTTTGCAGCGTGGATGTACCAGCGCCGCACGCAATCGCACCTTGGCTACTTGAACGCCTTCCGTCTTGGCTGGATATCCGGCTTGATGCTCTTCCTGCTCATTCTTGGCGTTTACGCAGTGACCTTTGCCGTCATCAGTTTCACTGGCGGAAACCTGCTTAGCCAACTCACTGAGGCTATGCAGTCCTCTGGTGCCTCCGCTCTTCCCGAGGAACAGCTAAAGCTCGTCCGTGAGGTGTTTTCCGACGGTACCAAACTCTTCGTGGTGCTGCTTGTGGCGCTCTTTCTGCTATTTCTGTATTTCACTGCGCTGGCTGGAATTGGCGGTGCGATTGCAGCTAAGTTCACTCGGGTGGGTGGCCGCACGCGCTAAGGCTCCGCGGATCCTGGCTACCCTACGCTGGCCACTGCGTCAATCTCCACCGATACGTCCTTAGGCAGCCGCGAAACTTCCACCGTGGCCCGCGCGGGCAGACTTTCTCCAAAAAACTCACCGTAGACTTGGTTCATCACCGGGAATTCTCCCATGTCCTTCAGATAAACCGTTGTCTTAAGCACGTTCGCAAGGGAACTGCCAGCCTCTTTCAGGATGGCATCCAGGTTCAGCAGAACCTGTCTTGTCTGGGCGGCGATGTCTCCCTCCACCAGGTTCCCCGTGGCGGGGATCAGGGGAATCTGCCCACTCACGAAAACGAGCCCTTGCCACACCACTGCCTGTGAGTAGGGGCCAATGGCCGAAGGGGCAGCATCGGTCTTCACAATTTGCTTCACGTCTGTACCTCACGTCGAAATCGGTCTATTTCTGGAGGATACAGCAGCGGTTCCCTGGCCGCACATGCAAAAGTACATCTAAATCAGGAAGGCCTGAAATTGGTTTTTATCCTTGAATCGTGTATCGGTGGTAAGTATACTCTTACATAATGGAAGTCATCTTGGATGAAGCACTTCGCGCGCTCGCCGATCCAACGCGTCGCCAGATTTTGCGGTTGGTCGCTGTCGGGGAACGTTCCGCCGGCGAACTATCGACGCATTTCTCGATGAGCCGTCCAGCGGTCAGCCAGCACCTCGCCGCATTGCGCAAAGCGAAGCTGATCCAAGCACGTGCCAAGGCGCAGCAGCGGCTCTACTCGCTGGATTCCCAGGGCATGGAGGCTGTGTTTAACCAAGTGGAGCGCTTCTGGGAGCAGGTGTTTGAGCCGGAATTAGGTGCCACGAACAGTGGCGACAGCGAATCCAGTGATGCCACCGATAGCAGCGAAAAGAGCGCTCCCCAGGTGGAGTAGGCCCGTTTCGGATCATACGAAGCAACGCCGAAAGTGAATCCCAGGTAATCCATACCTAGGGCATTTGTGGCGCACTCGTGTTGCATGTTGGTCCGCATGCTGGGCCTTTCGCGTCCAGTTGGCTGGCGATTTGTTGCAACTCGGTCGTCCAATCGGACCACTGCTGCGGATTTCCTGAAACCGAAGCTTCTGCGCTCCGCAGGCCAAGCGATATTGCCGCTTCTGGATAGCGAGCTAGGATGCGTCTCGATGCGTCCACTGCGGAATCCGCGCTGCTGCTCTCCCGGCGACTTTTACTAGCTCTTCTTCACTGGCAGCCTTCACCCTTTCCAAGCTGCCGAAGTGCTTTAGTAATTTCTGCGCAGTCTTCGGTCCAATACCAGGAAGCTCTGTGAGTTCGGTGGCCATCCGCGACTGTTGGCGGCGGTGGCGATGGAAGGTCACCGCGAAACGGTGCGCTTCGTCTCGAATAGTTTGGATAAGGTGCAGCACCGGGTGAAAACGGTCCAGCTTTACCGGCTCATCTTCCTGTCCCAATACGTAAATGATTTCCTCGCGCTTGGCGATAGATGCCAGCGGCTGGTTGATGATGCCCAGTTCTTCCAGAGCCCTGGCCGCCGCATGTAGCTGGCCAAGGCCACCATCAATCAGCACCAGGCCAGGCATGGGCTTCTCTTCCTGCTGCAACCGCCGGTAGCGCCGTGTCACTACCTCAAACATACTGGCAAAGTCGTCGTTTCCCTCCACCGTCTGGATGAGGAACTTCCGGTAGTCTGCCTTCTTCATCCGGCCGTCTTCCCAAACCACCATGCTGGCTACCTTGTCGGTGCCCTGAATATGCGAGATGTCGAAGCACTCGATGCGATTGGGCGCCTCTTCCAGGTTCAGTGTGTCGCGCAGCGCATCTCTCATAGTCGCCATACTGGGCTTCATCACTCGGAAGCGCGCCTCGAAGCTGTGCCGGGCGTTCGTGGAAGCAAGTGCCACCATGGCCCGCTTCTGCCCCCGCTGAGGTGTGTGGATTTCCACCTTGGCGCCACGTCGTTCCGTTAGCAACTCTTCCAACGTCACGCGATCGTCGAAGTCTACGGGCACGTGGATGATGTTGGGAATGAACTTCTGTTCCAGGTAGAACTGCTTGAGCAGGGATGCGTAGAACTCACTTTCCTCAAATTCGTGTCGATCTTCCCAGAAGTACTCGTGCCGGTCGACAATCCGCCCGTTTCGCAAGTGGAAGAGGTTCAATGCAACCAGTGGCGGTTCCGCGTAGCTGGCGAAGATATCGATATTCTCTCCATGAGCGGCAGCCATTTTCTGTTTCTGCTCCATCTCTTCCACAGTCGCGATGAGATCTCGGAGGGTCGCGGCTTCCTCGAAGCGCAGATCTTCGGAGGCGGCATCCATGCGTGCGCGCAGACCGCGCAGGAGGTCGCGCGTCTTGCCCTCGAGGAAGTGCCGGACATCCCGAATTGCATCCGCGTAGGTCTCGTCGGTGGTGAGCCCTTCCACGCAGGGTCCAAGACAGCGACCAATGTGATATTGAAGGCAGGGGTTCGTGTGCCGCCGCGAGAAATCTACCTTGCAGGAAGGTATTTTGAAGTGGCGGTGGATGAAATGGATGAGCCGGTGTGCGAGGTTACCGGGAAAATACGGACCAAAATAGCTGGCGCCATCCTTGCGTAATCGACGCGTGACGTAAACGCGAGGGTAGGTTTCGCGCGTCAGTTTTATGTAGGGATAGGTTTTGTCGTCTCGTAGCAGTACATTGAATCGTGGCTTGAATTGCTTGATGAGGTTGTTCTCAAGAGCAAGCGCTTCTTTTTCGTTGTCTACAAGGATGTACTCCACCGTCGAGGCTTCTGAAACCAAGGTGCCGGTCTTGGCCTCGGCCAGCTTTTCGTCGCTCAGGTAGCTGCGTACGCGACTGCGCAGATTCTTTGCCTTGCCTACATAGAGGACAACACCCATGGAGTTTTTCCAGAGGTAAACCCCAGGCTTTGCAGGGAACGCGCTGATCTGATCGGGGAGCACCATGAATCTTGAGAAAACGAATCTTGAGAAAACATCAGGGGAACTAGTGAGAAACGCAGGCCGCTACAATGAAATTGTGACACGGCATTTCCCAGGAAGCGTGGAATCCTTTAGGCGGATGGCTGGTTCGCTGCTGCTTGCGGCCTTCCTAGGCTGTCTGCCAGCCATTTGCCAGGAAACTCCGCCGGACCTCCCTCCCGAAGAGGATGAGAGTTACGCTGCTCCGCGCGAGTACTCATTCAACCCAATCCAGGCGCGCAAGGAACTGAATGTCGCCCGCTTCTATATGCGCAAGGGGAGTCACAAGGCTGCTGCGCTGCGGGCACAGGAAGCCGTGAAGTGGGACGACAGTCTGCTGGAGGCTTATATCCTGCTGGGCGAAGCGCGCGAAAAGTTCAGCGATCTGGACGGCGCGCGCAAGGCCTACCAACAATACCTGGAAGCTTCAGACGAGAGCGCGAAAGAGCGCAAGGACATTCAGCGCCGGTTGGAACGCTTGAAGCAGGATGGCGTGAAGCAAGCAGAGGCTGCGGCGAAGCCGGAAGCCTGAGTTCATGATCTGTGTACGAAAAAATGCCCGCTGCGTTAGAGGCAGCGGGCAATGGGGGACGACAGGACAGCACGAATCCCTGGGTCTAGTAGGTGGCTGCTGCAGTTTTCACCTGGCTGGCGCTTTCGTTGCGGCTGCTAATCGCCGGAACGGTTGCGATTTCCGGTACGAACACCCTCACCTCTACGCGCCGGTTCTGCTGGCGCCCTTCACGGGTTGAGTTATCCGCCACGGGATCTTCGCTTCCGACACCCAGCTTATGGATGTTCCGAAGGGGCACGTCGTAGGTGGTGGTAAGGTAACGCACCACCGCTTCCGCGCGCTTCTCGCTCAAGGATAGGTTGTACGCCCGGGGACCAGTGCGGTCAGTGAAACCCTGGACCTCTATAACGAAGATCGGCGTTGACTTCACCTTGGCCATCAGTTCGTTCAGGCGAGCCTTGGCTTCATCGTCCAGTTCATGCTTGTTCACTGCGAACTGTACGGATTCCGTAGTGTGCAGCTGAAACTGGTGAACGTTGCCGAGCCGATTTTCCAAGGTGCTGATGGTGCGTTGGTTCTCCTGGGTGGCGCCCCAGGCTGTATTGGCCGTGTCGCCCGCGCCCTGGGCCATCCGCGTGGCATCCTCGGCAATTCGCTGTGCGGTGCGGATGTTTTCATCCAATCGGTTGACGCTTGTGTCAACCTTGGAATCCAGATCCTCAATCGCTTTTCCATGGGCATCCGTTTGTCGAGCCACATCGGTGACGCGCTGGTCCACGGGGCTCACTGTTTGGTTGACATACTTCTTGGTGGCGCACCCTTGAGTGAAAACACCGACTGCGAGCACCGCACCAAGTATCACTACTGGTTTCGAGAATAGACTGATCATTCGCATCACCTCGATCAACATCCATGCAAATGTGATGCCAAACTCTCTATGCGTAGCTAAGGGGCTTGATTTCATAGTTTTACAAATTTGGTCGCCTGCGTTGCGCATCAGAATGCAGCCTGAATTTGCCACGAACCGTGTAATATGTGCCCGGATTTGGTCGTTCCATCTCGATGTCGGCCTGCAGTAGCGGCGGGTCATGAGGACCACAATCTGGTCTGGCCTGCTCCAAAGCCCTATCGCTTCCCTTGCTGGCCTACGATGGAAGCATGAACTTTGCGCTGTCGCGGTATCACCCGGAGGTTGTCGCCGTCCTCGGGTTGGATGGCAATGGCCAGCGGCCGCTTCCCCTCGTCGCCAAAAAATGTTTGTCGGAGAAGGCACGCGGCTGGCTGCGGGGTGCGCGGGCAGAGAAGTGGTTTCCCGAGGGATACGCTCCGGAGGCTGCGCTAGCGGGGCTATGGCTGTACTTTTCCTGCTTCGAAGAGAGCCACTCCATTTCACAGGATCTGCATTCGGCGGAGGGAGCCTACTGGCACGGGATACTCCACCGGCAGGAGCCCGATAACTGGAACGCCAAATACTGGTTCCGGCAGGTGGCACAGCATCCGGTACACGCGCCATTACGTGATGCCGCCATCGCGATTATTGCCGAGAACAACAAGCGAGTAAAGCTGCCCGCTACCTGGGATCCGCTCTGGTTCGCTGATCTTTACGACGCAGTGCTGCATGACAGCAGCCACCCACTTAGGCGGGAAGTAATTCTGATTCAGCTGGCGGAGTGGCAACTGCTGTTCGATTATTGCGCGACATCGCACGAAACGAAGCCTGCAGGTATCTAGGTGGTCCGCCTATTTTGGGTGGGCGGAAGAATTGGTAGGCAGGAGAAGGAGAGTGTCAGTTTGCGACTCATCCGTTGGTTTGTGTTGGCAGCGCTTCTGCTCGCAGGGGGATTCGCGGTTTACACCCTGCTGTCGACGAAGCTCCCGCAGGTCCCATTCGCCAAAGTGGCTCGCGGCGAACTCACGAGCACAGTGGTGACGAACGGACAGGTAGAGCCATTCGAGGGAGCAGAAATTCGTGCCGCTACAAGTGGCAGGGTCGCCCAGGTGCTGGTGAGCCAAGGCCAGCGGGTAGCTGTCGGGACGGCGTTGGCGCATTTGGATGATGCGGAAGCAAAAACCGCGCTACGGGATGCCCAGGCTGCGCTTGCGGCGGCTGAAGCGAGATGGCAACAGGCAGATCTTGGGGGCAGCCTCCTGCGCCAAAAGGAACTGGAAGCCTCGCTTGGGGAGGCGCGACTGTCTCTCAGCCACGCGCGGCAGGAAGAGGCGAAGCTTCGCCGCTTGGTGGACGCGAATGCGGCAACCGCGGGAGAGTTGGAGGCAGAGGTGCGCCGGGTGCAATCCGCACAGGATCGCGTGTCAGCACTGGAGGCGCAGCGGGAGGTGCTGTTCTCTGCCGCGGATCGAGAGGACGCACGATCTGCTGCCATCGCCGCACGGGTACGCCTTGAAGATGCACAGCGACGCGCAGCGGATGCCCTGGTCCGCAGTCCTGCGGCAGGCACGCTATACGAGTTTTCATCGAAGATCGGCGCCTTTTTGCAGCCAGGAGATCTACTTGGGCGAGTTGGAGATCTGCAAACACTCCGCATCCTGGTTTTTGTAGACGAGCCCGAACTCGGACGGGTGCGTGTAGGGATCCCTGTCTCCATTCGCTGGGATGCCCTCCCTGGGGTGGAGTGGACAGGCGTTGTGGACCGGCTTCCCACTCGCATTCAAGCGTTTGGCACTCGCCAGGTGGGTGAGGTGCTCTGTCGGATCGCAAATCCGGAAGGCAATCTGTTGCCGGGAGCCAATGTGAATGCCGAGATCGTGAGTGCTCAGGTACAAGGCGCTTTGGTGGTGCCTAAGCAGGCAATCCGTCGCCGTCTTGGGGAAGAAGGCGTTTGGAGACTTTCCGGCACTTCGATTCGATGGCAAACCGTGCGCGTCGGTGTCTCCAGCATTACCCAGGCACAGATTTTGGAGGGCTTGGCCGAAGGCGATAGCGTCGCCCTGCTTGTGGACCATGAATTGCGAGACGGCCTGGAAGTCCAGCCCCAATATCCTTAAGCCCCACGATCCCGAATCTGCACGGCCATCGAGTCCGCTTTCCTTCTGAATGTTCCGCCCAAATGGGAACGCCCGCCAGAAACATTGCAGCTCCTGACGGGCGGATTGAAGTCGTAATTGAGACTGGAAATGGGCCGGCTACTCTGGACCTCGAATGGTCTCCGTCTCTATCTTCGAGTGCTCGATCACCCGGTACCCTGCGGGGATTTCAAACAGTTCCTTCAGCGGATCACTCCGGCTGATTCCAATGAGTTTGTAAGTGATTTCGCCAACTTGCGGGTCACGGGTTGTCCGCAGCAGCACTATCTGCAGTTCGGGAGAACGCCACTCCTCTGTCACCGATACAATGGGTCGGTCGTTGCCGATGGCTCCAGTGGCGATGGTGGCCGTTCGCCGTGTTCCCACAGCCTGTACACCCTCAATCTGACGTTCCCCCAAGCCTTCGATCGTCACATTATCGGGGATCGTCACATTGTCGGGCTTCACCAGTCGGTGCGCCTGCATGGATGCTGCTCCACTTGATGGAAGCATCATCACGTATGGCGCTGGGGCAGGGGGAGGCACAGGCGGCGCTGGCGGGGCCGGAGGCGCCGAGGGTGCCTTGGCCACTCCACCCTCACCTTCCGGTGTCGAGATCACCATCCTTCGCTCAATCACCACATTCCGCTGCGCAGCTCCGCCCTCCACGGACTCGCTCACCCAAGTCATTTCCCTGGGCTCAATCCCAACTGGAGGAACGGGCAATGGAGGCACCGGCGGAAGCGTCAGCACCCTTGCCGTTTGCGTTACGGAATCCAAAATGGTCGTTTTCCGGCTGACGGGGTCGGAGATCGTGACATGCGTCCGTGCTTTTTGCTCTGCCCCCGCGGGAACAGGCCCAGCGGGAACAAGCAGGGAGTGTTCCACCCGCATGCGGCCATCGCTGTCTCTGGCGATCCTTGTGGTGGTGGTGTTCTGGATGCGCGTACCATCAGCCAGCACACGCGTGGTTTCGTTCACCGCTTCGGCCGAGTACGGTGCCCCGGTTACCGGTTTGCCGAGGAACGCCGGCTCGGCGGCAATGAAGTGAACATTGGCGCCACCACGCTCAATCAATACATCACGATCAATCGTCGGTCCTGCAAATCTTGCCGGTGGCGGTGGCAGTGGCGGTGGCGGTGGTGCTACGGTCTGCGCCAGCCCCAGCGGCCCCAACAGGAAACAGGCCAAGCTTAGTCGGCCCAAACATCTCATCCAGCACTTCATGGTGGTCCTCCAGATTCTTTCACTCGCTGTTGCTCAGTTGAAGACTCGCATTCCTGAGTGCGCGCGACGCGCCTGCCGGGAATCGACTCACGGATACACGCCTACCAGCCGAACGGCCAGCGGTCTTCCTTCGTCGCTGACAAGAAAATCGGCCAGTACCGCTTGATTCCTGGCGGCGGGGACACTGGCCAGGCCCATCCGCCAAAGTTCGTCCGCGCCCATCCGGACTCGGACAGATTCCAGTGGCAGTTCCGGCGAGGCCCCGCCGTCTCCAGCCCAGCCTCGTTCTGCCTGGGCCATGCGTTGTGCGGCAGCCAGTACCTCTGGAGGCCACTGCATGGCTGGCGAAGGCAGCGCCGCAGCGGCCGCAGGCGTGACAAGTTCCGCTACCGACGGCTGCGCTGTCCGCTGCGTAGTCCGCGCAGCCGCTAACGCAGGGTAAGGGGTGGACCGCGTCTTCACCTCCCGGCCAACCCTCTCAGGCTTCGCTGCTCGCACTGCCTTACCGGGCTGCGGGACGGCTGGCGCCGAGGCTATGGCCGCCTGTCCAGGTGTCGGCAATGCTAGCTCACCCGGACCTGTCATGTCCGCTGGCAGCCACATCATGAAGGCCACCAGCGCCGTAGCGGCAAGAGCGCCACCCGCAAGCATCCCGCTCCACCGCCACGCAGGTTCATTCCGCGAGTTCTTCCGTCCCCTCCCCGCTGGATCTTCCGCCAGCAATCCGGACGCTGCCGCAGCCCGGGCAATGTGCGTCCCCAATTGTGGATCCGGCTCCATCTCGCGGCATTCTGCTGCAAGGGCAAGCAACGCCGCATCCAGCGCTTCCATATCAGTGTTTGGCGGCAAGCCAGC
>CAZUAX010000123.1:0-13152 GCA_964618435.1 uncultured Solibacteraceae bacterium | reverse complement strand
GGCTCGGCGGTTTCCGCAACAGCCACATTCAACACCACATGATGCGCGTCGATCTTCCAAAGGCGCTTGACGACAATCGCGGGGTGGTCAAAGCTGGCATGGATCGTGCTTCCCGCGAAAAGGGCTTCCTCCGCCCGCAGCGTTACCATTGCCTCACCGCCCACGGGCAACCAGTCGGGCTGCATCACCACCGCACCGGTGGGGGCAACCCGCGAAGCTGCAAACACCGGGGCCTGGTTGCTGTGCAGAGAACTCTGTCCATCGCGAGCCAGCGCCACGATAGCCACCGGTCGCCCATCCTGGGTATAGGGAACTGGCAATGTGGTGACGCCGTTCCGGTCTTGCCCATCTGCGGCAGCATTGCCACTGGCCGTAAGGCCATCCAGCAGATACCGCTCCACTGCACCCAACTCCGTTCCACTTAGCCTGATGCGCTCACCGTCTTCTGTGGATTCGTGAACCGCCTCCTGCAACGCGGGCGCATGCTGGCCCACCAGCAGAAATGCCGCCGGCTGCACATACACATCCTCACCACGCTTCCAGATCAACGACTTCGGGCCAGTTGCCGTGAACGGATTCACGCGCACATTCACCTGCAGAAACTCAGGAGCCCAGGGATAGGGGAAAACACCATCCTGCCCGATCGCCGCACCAATGGAATCTACTTCCAAACCTTCCATTACCTGCTGCCCATCGGTAAGGTTCGGCGCATAAGCCACCAGGAATCTGTCCGCATCACTGGCGCTCACCACCGCCGGATTCACGGCAAACCCACCGGGGAAGCTATAGGTGGTTACTCCTCGAAAGCTGCTTTCATTCGCGCGAGGAACATCCATATCTATCCCGCTCACCTGGATGCCGGGCTGCACCTCCACCAGGAATGCGCTTTTCCAATCCGGCACGCCAGGAAAGAAACGGGTTGCAATGGCGGGCCCAGGGGCAATAAACCCACCGGCTTCATCCTTCGGCAGCACAATCTGGCCTGGCCCCAGGCCTTCCTGGCTGCTAGGTGGCACGGCTTGGGCATACACGTAGAAGCGGCCCCCCGGCAATCCACGGAGTTCGTAGGAGCCATCGGGAAGAGTGAGTGTGCTTACCGCGCCCCCCGAAGGCAGCAGCGCCGTGACTGCGGCAAAGTGCAGCGGTTCGCCCTCCAGCGTAATCCGTCCGCGAATCACCCCCGTGTCGCTGCCAAAATACTTACCCGGATACAGCACGGCTGCGCCAGCAAAGTCATCCACGGCCAGCGGTGCGGCCTTGGTGGTGGACCGCGTTACCCCGGTGGACATCACGCTAGAGGTGAATGTATGCTGCAAGCCCACGGCATGCCCAAGTTCATGCATCAGGGTAAGGAAGAAACCCTCAGTGTGCGTTGGACGCTCCCGCAGGTCTCCGTTGAGAATCACCATGCTCTTGGCAATCGGCAGGAACGCCCCCGCCTCGTCCCGGCTTGGCTGCCCTACCGAAACCGGGCCGGCCATGCCGATAACGCCAGGCGGCAATTCATCAAAAAGTAGCTGCACGTGGGGGGATGGCGACACCAGATCAGGCGACATCTCCCCAGCGTCCACAAGGCGTAAGGACGAGTTCGGCACACGTGACCAGAACTCCAGCGCTAACCGTAACTGGCTGCGCAAGGCTTCCCACGTGTCTCCTTCGGCGAACGCGGGGTCCGCGGCCCTTGAAACGACAACCGGCACCGCCTCACCCGGCAAGGCCCGCAAGTCAAAACGCTCCGGCATGGCCACCAAACGGCCATCGTCCATACGCCAATGCAGAAAGGGGTAATAGGCGCTCAACGGCATGCTCAACAGCAGACAGAAAAGCGCAGCCATCGCTGGTATCCGTCTGTGCCCCGGAACAAGCCATCCTAGCCGGCGCCGCGCGGACCGCGCACTCATTGTGCCCCTCCGCTGCGCCCTCGAACTGTCATCACATTGGTCCGTAAACGGGACAAACTGATGCGCAGACCCTGGTCATGAACGGGAAGGCCGGAGCGGCGGTTCAGCAGCATCCCATCCGTGGGTGCCCGCTCTGCAATGGCCACCCCGGTCCTACGTTTCACCTCCAGCAGGCCCTGCGTCATTCCTACCAACTGCAACAGGCCATTCCGCCCGCGCCAAAGGAAAAACACATACTCCTTGCCCGCCACCGGGATGGGAACGCCGGAAAAAGATTGCTCCCGATTGCCCACTTTTCCGCCGGGCAATGCCAGCCTCAGCCGAGCCGCGCTTCCCCCGCCCTGCGTCGCTTCACCCTGAAGTTCACCCTGCAGCAAGTCACCCTGCAGCACTTCCACCACGCGCAGGTCGTACTCCGTGTAGAGCACAGACGCGCCAGTCACGCCCACCACGCCTTCCACCCGGCCGCGCACAATGTATGTGGAAGCCGCGATCATTTCCTCAAGCGTGAGCTCTTCCAGGGTAACGGCAAACCCTCCTGCCGGAAGCAGAAGAAGAAGCAACAAAATGAGCCGCTGGCAGAACATCGGTGTGCCCACCCTTGCACGTTTACAACCAAACATCATTCTATGAAAATGAAGGAGTTACCATCACCGGCCCGGCCAGGAGTGGGTCATCCCGTCACAGTGGGTGCCCATTTGGGATCCGTGTTCCAAGCTGTGCCCCATGTAAACGCCAGTCCTCTGGATGGCCAACTCTCGCCCTGCGAGAGCCCTCTATCCTGCGGCCGGTCGTCGTCGCGCCAGCCATTCCTGCTGCAGACGGTAATCCTCTGGTTGAGCCACTGCGGGGTTGATCCACTCAATCAATGCGGCCCATCCCAGGCTCTCCGGATCATTCGCCAGATAGCCCGGCACCACGTCAAACACATGGAATCCTTCCCGAAGCTGGAACGACAGCGTGGGTTCCTTGCGCCTCCCCTTCACTACTTCCCGCACATATTCTTCGGCGGATAGGGTTGCGGCCACCTCGTAATAGCCTCTCAACCTGGCCCCTGCCCGGATTCTCAACAGTCCCAGCCGCCGCACCAGTTCGCTGCGCGCGCGATACAGCATCTTGCCGATTCCCATCCGCTGGAAGTGCGGATGCACCATCACTTCCGCGCCGTAGAGCGTCCGCCCATGCTCCGGATCGTGGTTAGTAAACATCCCCCGATCGGTAAATTCCATCCAGTTATCCCTGTGCTCGTAGTCGTCCCAAAGCACAATCAGGCTGGCCGCCATTCCCATCACCTGGCCCGAACCACAGTCCACGGCTACAAACTGGCCCTCCGGAAACAGTGCCCGGTGGGAAGCAAGATGGCGCTCCTGCCAGGCCGGCGATTGTGGATACACCGCCTGGCAAAGCTCGTTGATTGCCGGAAAATCCTCATCTCTGGTTTCGCGTACCTCAATCCGGGGAGGCACCTGGGTAAGCGCGGCGCTCACAAAACGTCAACCTCCAAATTAGCGGCGATCTCATTTGACCTCGTGCTATCCATCAGCGGCAATACCGTGCCGTTCGACCGTGTATCGCAGATGGTGCGCATGTTCAGTTCGCCAATTACCATCATTTCCTGGTTAGCATTGCCCTCGGCCAGGATACCGTCGCGCGAGAACGCGAAGTCGCTCGGAGTAAGAATCGAGGCCTGCCCATAATTCAAACTCACTGCCGGCACCATCGGTAGACTGCCCACCGTGCCGCTGTGGATCACATAGGTCTGGTTCTCAATCGCCCTGGCCTGGGCACAATAGCGCACGCGGTAGAAGCCCTGACGGTCATCCGTACAACTCGGCACTACCAGGATGTGCGCATCCTTGCGTGCTGCCGCCCGTGCAATCTCCGGAAATTCCACGTCATAACAGATGTTCACCGCAAAGCGTCCGAAGTCTGCTTCAAACACCTTCAGCTGCGACCGCGCCCGCACCTTCCAGTCCTCGTTCTCAAACCGGGTCATGTGCATCTTTCCCTGCACTCCCATATTTCCCCGGGGGCTGAAGACAAAGCACTCGTTGTACACGATGCCATCCTCCAGCACCGGAATGCTGCCCGCCACAATGTGAATGTTGTACGTGCGCGCAAAGCCGGACATCATTTCCTGGAACCGAGGCACCTGTCTCGCCAGGTCACCAATCTGCTCCTCAATGGGGCGCTTCACATTGCCCAGGGTCAGTAGCTGGATGGTGAAGTATTCGGGAAACACCACAAGCTGGCAGCGATAGTCTTCCGCCGTCTCCACAAGGCTCTCCACCTGGTCACGAAACTGGTCGAAGGTTTGCACCGGGCGGATGAAGTATTGCAGCGAAGCCACGCGAATACGGTCAGGGATCATGCCTTCTAGTGTAGCTTCCGCCGCGCCGCCTCCCTGCGACACTCCCTGCTGAACTGCCTGCTGCACTGCCCGCGCACTATTTCCAGTACTGCGATATCCTGAACGCCATGTTCTCCATCACCGACGCCTACGGCCACTGCGGACTGCGCAAGTACCGCCCCATTGCCGACGTGAAGCAGATCACAGACCGTTTCGGCGTTGCCCGGGCCAACCTCGTACAGCACATGGGCGAATACGACAACAGCTACATCGCCAACATCGTGCGCGAAGAACCCGAGCGCTTCTCCGGCGTGTTCCTGGTGGATATCCACGCCCCCGACGCAACCACGGCGATTGAGCGCTGGGCCAGCAGCGGCCACTTCCGCGGCATGCGCATGCCGTCGGAAACCATCCTCACGCACCTGCCCCTTTGGCAGAGGGCAGCGGACCTCGGGCTGCACCTCGTTGCGTCCGCGCCATTTCCCCCGAGGGTCGCCCAGACCATTACCCGCTTCGCCGCCGCCAACCCCGGCAACGCCCTGCAATTGACGCACCTGGGCCTGCCCCAACTCGATGAAAGCCCCCGCTTCCCTTCGCTGGCTCCCGTGCTCGCCATGGCCAGCCAGCCCAACATCCACGTTCAGGTCTCCGGTATGCACCAGCGCGGCAAACCTCCCTACACAGAACTGGTTCCCGCCATCCGCCAGATTTGGGAAGCCTTCGGCGAATCCCGCCTGGTCTACGGCAGCAACTTCCCGGTCATGGAAACAGACCAGGTCTACGAATTGGAAATTCACCTGCTGCGCAGCGGTCGACTGGGCATTCCCGAAAGCGCAGCCCCGGCGGTGATGGATGCCAACGCCAGGCGCCTGTGGTTCAACCGTCAGAGTCTGCGCGCTGGCAGTCTGGTTTGGCGCTGCGCCTTCGGCTAGCATGCGCGCACATTCCATGCCGGCTAACTCCGTTTTGTGCTCCCGAGTGCGTGCCCACGGCTGCCATGAACCCCAGATCCTGCCTATTGGACAGGTTTCAAGCCAGCGACCGTTATACCCAGCCCACTTACGTTGGTGGATTCAAAGCTAAGCGGCTCACCCGGTTTGGTGGCGAGCATCTCAGGCGTATCCAGGGTTACGGACATCAGTCCAGGGTCTTCAATGGTCTTTCCAATCACCCCATATTGGGAATACTGCGGCTTGTCCAGCCGCGAAAATGGGAACGTCAGACACGAAGCTGTCGTGCCTTGGCTGGTGTGCCCGCGCGAAACGCGGCGACGGTGGTGCTCAAGCGAGCAAAGCCACGCGTCAAGATAACCGGGCTAGGAGGCAGGTCTCGATTGTATCGAGTGTGCTCCCAAAAGATGGTGAGGCCTTCGGAATCGGGAATCTCCGGGCTGAACCCCAGGCAGATGAAGAAACCATCGTAGACCTGGTCAGGGTTCAGTTCCAAGGAGTTCACGGCGCGGACCGAAACCCGGTTGCGCGAGTCAGCGTCGGATCGCAGCCTGTCTGTTACCTGATCTCCGATGGGCCTGTTGGTGCAATTCCGATGGCAAAATTCCATGGTGATTCAAATGGTTTGAACCCGCTCAGGATGTGCTATGCTTTCCTTGCTGAAGTCAAAGGAGAAATCGTAATGACCGACAACAAACGCCAAGCCTATCAGGACAAGTACAGCGCCGAGCTTGACGGATTGGAAAGCGATCTGGATAAGCTCAAGGCGAAGGCCGCCGAAGCTTCCGCCGACGCCAGGATCGAATACGAAGAGCAGATCGAAGGCTTGAAGCAGAAGATCGCGGGCCAGCGGCAGAAGCTCAGCGAAATCCAGCAAGCGGGAGAAGACGCTTGGGATGAACTGAGCAAGGGATTCGAGGCCGCCTGGAGCGAATTGAGCTCGGCCTGGGAGAGCGCCAAATCGAAGCTGAGCTAACCAGCCCTTCGCAGTCCGCGGCCGTCGAACAACAGTGATGGAAGTTGTTCGGTGGCCGTTTTTGCGCTTGGCGATTCGCAGATCGTGTCTATGGAGATTCTGTCTAAACGGAAATCGGGACTTGATGTGCAAGGCTTCTATACCTCTCGGATCCGATATTTCTTCAACCGCGCCCGCGAACGGCTCTGGGTAAAACCTTTAGCCGTCTGTCTGCTCTCCATCGTTGCGGCATTTTCCGCGAAGGTTGCGGACCGCGTACACTTGGGCGAAGTCGTCCCAGCGATCACGGTGGAATCGATCGAGACACTGCTGTCGATCATGGCCGCCAGCATGCTCGTGATTGCCACGTTTGCAGTGGCATCGATGGTTTCGGCCTATGCCTCGGCGGGCAGCGCGGCGACTCCCCGAACCTTCTCCCTGGTGATCGCCGACGACGTTTCACAGAACGCGCTCTCCACGTTCATCGGCGCCTTTATCTTCAGCATTGTGGCTTTAACCGCTGTCAAGAACAGCGTCTTTGACCCAGCGGGTCGTTTTGCGCTCTTTGCACTGACGGCGATAGTTTTCGGATGGGTCATCTTCACGTTTGTGCGCTGGGTGGATCGCATCGCTCGCCTTGGGCGCCTTGGAGCCACGGTCGACAAGGTTGAGAAAGCCGCTGCCGCGGCTTTGAAGCAGCGCCGAGATGCTCCCACGCTCAACGGATTGGCGATTAGTGCGCGCGAGCCCCATGGCACACCGGTCTTCAGCGCAACGGTGGGCTACGTGCAGCGGATCGACATCGCAGCGCTGCAAGCTTGCGCCCAGCAGGTGAAAGGCCGAGTCGTCGTTGTGGCCTTGCCGGGCGTGTTCGCCGTCCCAAACCGAGTTCTGGCATACGTTAGCGGCGATAAAGAGAAAGAGTCGGAACTTGACCTTGAGAAAGTGAGCCGAGCGTTTCAAATCGGTGAAGACCGGCGCTTCGACGACGACCCCCGGTTCGGACTCATAGTCCTTTCAGAGATTGCAGGTCGCGCTTTGTCCCCGGCCGTCAACGATCCCGGGACAGCGATCGACATCATCGGGACCCTGGTCCGACTCTTCGTTCTTTGGGCCGAGCGACCGGAAACTGCGAACAGCAGCGTCAAGTATGACCACGTCGAGGTTCCCGAGATACTGATTCGGGATATGTTCGATGACGCCTTCACATCGATTGCACGAGACGGTGCTGGATCCGTAGAGGTAGCGGTACGGCTGCAAAAGGCGCTCGGAACCCTCGCCTCCATTGGCGATGTTGCAATGCGTGAAGCCGCTTGTATCCACGCTAGGCTGTCTTTGGCGCGCGCGGAGAGATCTCTCCAACTGCCCGAGGAACTGGCAGTGGTGCGCAACGCAGCGGCTTTCGCAGAGGAGGCGGACTCCCGTAGCTGAGCGAGTGCAACGCGCGGGACAGCTAGGACGCTTCCGCACAGGAATGGAGGAGGTCGTGGATTTGCCCGAGTTCGCCATACTGGGCGATGATTTTGGAACGCTAACGATTCGGAGGATAGCTTTCGCCAGGGCGAATCCTCAATCAAACCAGGGTTCACGATCATCCGGTCAACGCACTGCCGCGCGCCATTTATCAATCAATGCCTAGAAGTCTGACGGTTCCGTTCTAACTGGGCACCACCCCTAATGACGTCCACTCAAAGTTCTCCCCCACACACAACTGCAATCTTACTGAGCCCAACTCTGCCGGCAACTCAATACCTTGGCTGTCAGACACGTCAACGCTGCCTAGACAAGCCAACAGCGCGAGGATGCCGGAGGTGCTAACGTACGCCATGAAGCCCGTGGTGCTGACTAACAATCCCTATCCGGAGGCCCCAATGAATTCGCCAATTCGTCCTTTGACTTTCTTTTCATGGGCGTTCGCGCTCTGGGCATTTTCATTCCCCTCCGCGCTTGCGCAGAACCTGGAACCTTGGCAGCGTATCGCGCTGGACGAACTTGCCCAGCGGTACGTGACTCCGGGCTCAGCCGCAGACCTGCAGGATCAACACGCGAAGCTGGAGGCGACGCTAAGAGCCATGGGCGAGCGATTGGCAGTTGGAGGCTCGGGTGCCGTTTCTACTAAGGATCTCGCGCTGATCACGCTGCTACGAGTAGAGCTCAGTCGAGAGGAAGATACCTCAGTCGCTGCCGCGAGCACAGGGACACAGTCCGCCACCTCTCCTGCCCAAGGGCAAGCATCCGTGCCAGTAACCACCTACCCGCCGAGTACCCGCAGTGGCGCTGCCGAACAGCGACAGATCGCGGATTTGGGGAGAGGCCTGGAGGGAATCCGGCAGGCGCAGGACGCCTTGGCGGAAATGCCTGTCGGCCAACGTCTTGTAATCACAGGAGACGTGGTTTCCGCATTGCAGGCTGCGACGGTGCCAGGAAATGCTGACCTCACAACGGCCGTGGGACGAGCGCGCGTGAACTTCACCCTGCGCGCGTTCTCTGGAGGAGGCGTGAGGGGACTTAGCGACGGCTATTTCTTCGTACAGATGCGAGCAGCGGGTGGCGCCGCGGACTCCTCGGTAGTGGGTGGCCCGAATTCGTTCTCGAGGTTCAACGGAATTGCCGCGGACCGAAGCGCCTTCAACGAGGGTACGTCGCGTGGCAACCTCTACCTAAGCAAAGCCTTCTACGAGCAGAATCTGGATCTGCCAAATGGCACCATCAACGGGCGCATAGGCATCATCAATTTGTCCGATTTCTTCGACACGAACAGCTTCGCGAATAACGAGGCCCGTCAGTTCATCAATGAGGGATTCATTAACAGTGCTGGGTTCAAAACGGGAATCTCGGCGCCCGGACTGATGGGACAGTATTTCCGGGAGATCGGCAAAGGAAAGCTACGCCAGATGATCTTCCGCGCGGGATACGCCATGTCTCAAACCAACCGTGCGTTTACCTCTCCTCTCTGGGCAGGAGAAGTAGAAGGCGTCACCGAGTTCTTCGGGCGCGAGGGACATTACCGAGTTGGAGGATCGGCTGGCAACGTCGCTGATCAGGGCGGCATCACCGGCGTTCACTTTAGTGCAGACCAGTGGCTGACAAACAGCATCGGCGTCTTCGGCCGATACGCATGGAATAACTCGGGGCGAGGATCGCTGGCATTTGGACCCGTCTCGCAATCGTATAGCGGCGGAATTCAGAAGCGGTTCATTGACGCCGGAGATCATGTTTCCGCCTTCTCCGTTGGCTTCTCCCAGGCGTTCCCAATCGCCTCAGAGCCCGGGCTTGTTTCGGAAAAGGCCTTGGAGACCTACTATCGCTGGCAATGGACACGCAACGTATCGCTGACACCCGACTTCCAGCTTATCTTTGGCTCCGGCGGACGGCGGCAACAGGGGACGCAGGCGGTGATGAGTGTGCGTTTGAATTTCGGATTCTAGCCTACCAGGGGAAGCCCCCGGCTCTGCCGGGGAGGCAGCGGAAGTTTGAGATTTCATGGAGTCCATCGCGGGAACTCCGAAACGAAATTCGGTATCACGACATGAGCGTGTCGAAGATTCAGCCGTCAGGTTTCTTGACCTCGGAGCCATCTCCCAACCGCTTTATTCCAGGCTCCCGCATCCATTCGCCCTAGATGCGAAGATTTCAAACCTATACTCTCGATCAGCCCCTGTTGCTGGCGCCGTTCCTGCAGGACTGGTTGCCCGAGGATCATCTGGCCCGGTTCATCGTCGAGATCGTCAGCGAATTGGACCTCAACGACGTCTCCTGGGGCAATGACGCTCGCGGCGCTGAGGTCTACCACCCGGAGATGCTCACCCGACTGCTGCTCTACGGCTGCGCCACCGGCCTCGCCAGTTCGCATCGCATTGAGATGGCCACCTACGACAGCGTCCCCTTCCGCTATCTTGCTGGCATTCAGCGCCTGGATCGCGACACTATCGCCACCATCCGCCAGCAGCACCTGGAGGCGCTGATGAATCCGGATGGCGGCAAGCAGAAGGACGCAAGCGACGAGAGCGCGCAATTCAAGGAAAAGCGAGGAATCCGGGAATTCCGCATACGAGGCTTCAAGAAAACGAAGACGGAATGGCTGCTGATCTGCCTGACGCACAACCTGCTCAATCTCTATCGTCACGACTGGCCGGCCAAGCGGGCGAACGGAAAACCAGATTACCCCGGTAAGCAGGAAAATGAACGAACGATCTCGCAAATAAGTTAGATCTTGCTCTCGGCATCGAAGGAACTACTGGCAGTGCTGGTGTTCTTCGTTTAGCTTCATTCAGACAGGCTCTCATGCTCTACTGGAATCCATGAGTCTCTTTTTTGCTTCCGGGTCGGAAAGCTCTGTCCTTAGCGCGGAGGACCTTCAGGCGGGCTTGGTTGACGCACTCGAACAAATTGGCCCACGCCACAAAGTGCTGGCTCTTCCGCCGGACATTACCCGCTATCACTCTCGCGCCGGAGAATTAACCCGATTCGCGTGGCAACACTACGGCCATGCCCTTACGCACGTGCTGCCAGCCATTGGCACCCACGTGCCCATGACTCCGGAGGAGCTGGACTTCATGTTTCCCGGCATGCCCCACCACCTGTTCCATGAGCACGACTGGCGGGAAGGGATTGTCACGCTTGGCGAGGTTCCCTCGGAGTTCGTGCGTGAACAATCGGGCGGACTGCTGGACTTCACCTGGCCCGCGCAGGTGGATCGGCTGCTGGTGGATGGTGACTTCGACCTGATTCTCTCTCTCGGCCAAGTGGTTCCCCATGAAGTAATCGGCATGGCAAACTACAACAAAAACGTCTTCGTGGGCACGGGCGGGAGAGAGGGCATCAACAAGAGCCATTACCTGGGAGCGGTGTACGGGATGGAGCGCATCATGGGACGCGCGGACAACCCTGTGAGACGCGTCCTTAACTACGCCTCTGAGCACTTCGCCACGCACCTGCCGATTGTGTATGCCCACACCGTAGTGGCCCAGGATGAGGATGGCAAGCTGGTAACCCGCGGACTGTTTGTTGGTGACGACCACGAGTGCTTCTGGCGCGCCGCGGAACTCAGCTTGAAAGTGAACTTCCGCATGATGGATCGCGAGATCCGCAAGGCGGTGGTATTCCTCGACCCCAAGGAATTCCGCAGCACCTGGCTAGGGAACAAAGCAGTTTACCGCACCCGCATGGCACTCGCAGATGATGCGGAATTACTTGTGCTGGCCCCAGGGGTAAAGGAATTCGGTGAAGACAAAGCAATCGACGCCCTCATCCGCAAGTATGGCTACGTAGGTACGCCCGAGGTTTTGCGACTCACGCGCGAAAATGCTGACCTTGCAGCAAACCTCAGCGCGGCGGCGCATCTGATCCACGGCTCATCCGAGGGCCGTTTTCGCATCACGTATGCGCCAGGCCACCTCACGCGCGAGGAAGTGGAAGGCGTAAACTTCGCCTACGCCGATCTTGCCGAGATGATGGCTCGCTACAATCCGGAGATTCTCCGAGACGGGTTCCAGATGGTGGATGGCGAGGAGGTTTACTACATCAGCAACCCGGCGCTGGGTCTATGGGCCTATCAGGGACGCTTCGGTGAGTGATGAGCCAACACCTCCAGCTTTGGGTGGCATACCGTTCGGCAGCCGCGAAGCCGCCAGGGAACTATCTTCCCGCTAAAATGCATCTATTCTGGCTAGGACAATGGAAGGCGCGCTATCCTGGCATTTGTGCCGCAGGTTGCAGGCGGGCGCCTCCACTGCCTAGGTTCGCATCCTGCGAGAGACTGCACACCCTGCTGTAGCGCCGAGACAGCTTGGATTGACACTTCGGAAAGTTTTGGCTTTTGACATCGGAAATTCCACAGCCACAGCCGCGCCCAGTCGCATTCCTGCCAGTGCGTCCCTTCTGGCGCCGCATGGTTTCCAGCCCTGCTTTTGCCGTTTGGGTGCTGATGATGGCATGCGTCCTTAACGCCTTTGCCCAGAAGCAGAACGAAGCCTACCAACTACACATCCGGCGCGCGCCCTCTCCCATCGTGATTGATGGCAGCGCTCATGAACCTGCATGGGAATCGGCAGAGGTGGCTACCAATTTCTGGATGGTCCTGCCTATGGACACTGGCCGTGCAAATGTCCGCACCGATGTGCGCATGGCTTTTGACGATCACAACGTATACCTCAGTGCGATCTGCTATCACGGCAGCGTAGATGGCCCCTACATGGTAGAGTCCTTACGGCGCGACTGGTCCTTTGGCAGCAACGATAACTTCATCTTCTTCCTGGATACCTTCGACGACCTCACCAACGGCTTTACCTTTGGCGTGAACGCGGAAGGTGCGCAGTGGGATGGGCTGCTTTTTGATGGGGGCCGCGCCAACCTCAACTGGGACAATAAGTGGACTTCCTCCGTGAAGAAATACGACGACCGCTACGAACTGGAATTGGCAATTCCGTTCAAGAGCATTCGTTACAAGGCGGGAGGCACGCGGTGGGGCGTGAACTTCAGCCGGCTGGATCTGAAGACTACAGAAAAGTCTTCCTGGACGCCCGTGCCACGACAATTTCCCACTGCGTCGCTTGCGCTCACGGGAGTTCTGATCTGGGACGAACCGCCACCATCGCCGGGCCCGAACATCTCGCTCATACCTTATGCTCTGGGGGGTGGGAGCCGCGATTATCAGGCAAAGACACCCACGGACTATCGACAGGACGTTGGGATGGACGCAAAGGTAGCCATCGGCCCGGCTCTAAACCTCGACCTAACCGTCAACCCCGATTTCTCGCAGGTGGATGTCGACCAGCAGGTAACCAACCTCGACCGCTTCGAGCTCTTCTTTCCGGAGCGCCGCCAGTTCTTCCTGGAGAACGGCGACCAGTTTGCAAATTTTGGCTACAACACAATCCGGCCGTTCTTCAGCCGGCGTATCGGGCTGGGCGGTGTACCCATCCGCTTTGGCGCAAGGCTAAGTGGCAAGCTGAATCAGAACTGGCGAATGGGCGTGATGGACATGCAGACCGGGGC
>CAZUAX010000122.1:0-13240 GCA_964618435.1 uncultured Solibacteraceae bacterium | reverse complement strand
ATGAGCGTCATGCGCCAGAAAATTGCTGAGCACATGGTGATGTCGAAGCAGACTTCAGCCCATGTCACCACCGTGCATAAGGTGGACATGAGCAAGGTGGCAAAGCTGCGAAATTCGCGGAAGAGTTTGGTGAAGGAACGATATGGCTTCTCGCTTACCTTCCTGCCGTTCATTGCGCGCGCTGCCGCTGAGGCCCTCAGGGCGTTCCCGTTGATCAACAGTTCAATCCAGGGTACAAATGTTCTTTTCCACAACGAAGTGAACATCGGCATTGCTGTAGCCCTCGACAATGGGTTGATTGTTCCGGTGATCAAGCATGCTGATGAGAAGAATGTGATTGGCCTTCAGCGTTCCATCGCGGATCTTGCCAATCGCGCTCGTTCCAAACAGTTGAAGCCGGACGAGGTTCAGGGCGGCACGTTCTCAATCACCAACTTTGGGAGCTTTGGCAGTCTGTTCGCCACGCCGGTTATTAATCAGCCGCAGGTTGCCATTCTGGGTATCGGCGCAGTGACCAAAGAGGTTGTGGTGGTGGACGATGCCATCGCCATCCGCGACATGGCCTACCTGGCGCTTACATTCGATCACCGTTTGATCGATGGAGCCCTAGCCGACCAGTTCTGCCTGAAGATCAAGAGTGTGCTGGAAGGCTGGAGTGATGACGTTTTATAGCACATAGTTGTAGAAACAATCGAAAGTCTGTTTTTGGCCCGGGGTTCTAACCGCCCCGGGCCAAATTTTTTTCTGAGCGTCAAATCTGGATTCTAAGTCTACGTAACTGAAAAAAAGAATAATCTCCGGTCAACCTAGCAGCGGCACCGCCAATTCCCGCTCCAATTCGCAAACAAAGTCAAAATTTCATCAACAAAGCTGTTTATGCATCCGATAACACGCGTGTATACTTAAACCAGAGCCGATCGTGGCCTCGCCCTGTCAGCGACGAGACCTTGTAGTCGATTGACTCACGGTTGCCAACTTCCGAGTAGAAGCGAGGCGGACGTGCAGTGGAAGTACTTTTTTCAACTTGTTAGCGGACTTGCTGCTTGCGCTCTCTTGGCGCATCAACCTGTTTCAGGCGCCTCCCGCGACTTGCCTTGGCGCGGAGGAAGCCCCATCACCCTGTCGGTGGTGGTGGAGACCTCAGTTGAACTGGACGACACGCTTACCCGTTCGATGGAGCGGGAACTGATACGTGTCTTCGGGCCCAGCGACACAAAGATTAAGCTGGTACTTCCGCTGGAGCGCAATGATCATCCTGTTTTTGACACGGAAGTCATCGTAATGCGGGTGAAAGGGCGTTGCGAGTTAGGTCCCATGCCCCCCCCAAACGGTCACAAGCCAGATACCCTTGGGCGTACATTTGTGACGGACGGGCAAATCCTTCCATTTGTGGAACTGGATTGCAGGCAAATCTCAGGCGCGCTGCGCCAGCGTTTACTAGGGGTTTCTGAAGAGATGCGCCCGGTGTTGCTGGGGCGTGCGATGGGACGTGTGCTAGCGCATGAGATCTATCACGTGCTGGCTCGCACCGCTAGTCACAGTCCCCACGGTATTGCGGCCGAGTCCATGAGTCCAGATCACATGGTCTGTGACCGTCTGGACTTCCATTATGAAGACTTCGAACGCATGGGCCTACTGCCGACCATGGGAACGAACTAGCGAGTTGGATCCCCCGGGCTGCGTCCAACTGCTCTGCCTTGCTCCGGAATGACCGATATCAAAATTTAGAATGATCAGATTGCTGAGTTAAGCTCGCCCAAATCTATGAAATTCGGTATACCTTCGTAGAGGGTCTTCAACGGATTGCAAGTCCCAACCGCCAGCGCATTGTTGCGTTCGCATTCTCTGTAGACTGCCCCTCTACCTCCTTGCCAAACCATACCTGGGGTGTGCCCCGGAGGGGTTTAAACGGTAAAGAGTTGCAATTACAAGGATGTTTTCGTCCACTTGACCGAAGCCCTAGCCACAGCACTGCAAGCGCCTGTGTGGACCAGTTTCCCACTGAAGCTTTATGGGGGTCTGGTCCATGCGGCCGCATGCGACAAGTGGCCGCAGTCGCCGGACTGTCGGCCTACCATGTCTCGGCGCCGGAAGGGCAGTGTAACCTGCTGAGCGACCCGTCGCGTACTGGTCGATCCAGCCTCCTCGTATCGAGGCTGGATTCCTTCTTTCTACAGATTCTGGAATCCTCGGTGATCCATCCAACCTCCGTATCTCGCTCTGATAAGGTTTCCGAATGTGGCGAATCGGCAATTTCATCTTGTCGAAAGCAACTGTCTGCCGTACGCTAATGACGTAGATAACCGCACTGGGTTGTCTGTCCCCCACGCCTTGGGACGGATACGCGGTTGCTAGGACGGTCTCGCGGCCTGTTCCGCGAATTCCCCGCTGCTCCTCGTCAAGAGCCTCCAAATTCCCTAAAACCAATGTTCCGGAAAGCTCGGCCAGCTTCAGGGCCTTCTTTCTCGGAAGGAATCTCGCAGTTTACACAGGAGGTGTCTCTTGGAATCACCAAGACTATGGGGCCAACGCTTCAAATCCTTCCGTACCATCGGAAGTCTAGCGTTGATGCTGCTTGTTCTCTCGCTCAGCGTGTTCGCGCAGTCCTATCGCGGCGGCGTTCGCGGAGCCGTTAAGGATGCCGGCGGTGCCACAATCCCCGGCGCGAAAGTCGCTCTCGTGGACGTGGGTACAAACGTTACCCGCAACACAGTAACCAACGATGGCGGCGAGTATGTTTTCAACGCGGTAGAACCCGCCGATTACAAGGTTGTCGTGGAGTTCCCCGGCTTCAAGAAGCTGGAGCGGCCCACGCGCATCGGCACACAGGAGTTCCTGACCGTGGATCTCACCATGGAAGTAGGTGACGTGACGGAGAGCATTCAAGTGACGGAAGAAATTCCGCTGATTGAGACCTCCAACGCCTCCACAGGGCAGACGGTGGACCGCCAAAAGCTGGTCGACCTCCCCAACATGGGTCGTAACCCCTTCATGATGTCCAAGATTTCTTCGAACATCGTCCAGGTCGGCAATCCCAACTTCAATCGCATGCAGGACCAGAGCGGAAGCTCACAAATCTCTATCGCTGGTGGGCCTGTACGTGGGAATAACTACCTGATTGACGGTGTGCCCATTACGGACAGCATCAACCGCGCAGTGATTATCCCCACCATCGAATCGGTGGAAGAAGTGAAAATTCAGGCCAACACCTACGACGCCGAAATGGGCCGCACCGGTGGTGGAACCTTCAATACCTTTATGAAGTCTGGTTCCAACGAGTTCCACGGCAGCGCCTTTGGCTACATGCGCCGGAAGAATTGGGCAGCAAACCCCTTCTTTAACAACCGCGCTGGCCGCGAGCGTCCTGACACCAAGTGGGACAACTTTGGTGCATCCTTTGGCGGACCTATCTGGATCCCAAAAGTCTATGACGGCAAGAACAAGACCTTCTTCTGGCTCGGCTACGAGGGTTACAACCAGGTTTCCTCACTTACCAACAATTTCAACGTCCCTACCGCCGGGGAGCGCGTCGGAGACTTCTCCGCCAGCCGCAATATCCAGGGCGGCATGCAGACCATTTTTGACCCCAATACCACGGTGATCGCTCCCAACGGAACCTTTACCCGTACACCGTTTGCAGGCAATCGCATTCCGGTGGGTCGCATCAATGCGCTGGGGCAGAATGTCGCCAACACTTTCCCCAACCCCACCAACGCGGCGGCTCGCTACGGCGCACCCAACTATACCGCCGTCGCCTCTCTTGACGACACGGCAGACCAGTTCACAGGCAAAGTGGATCATCAAGTCACCTCATGGTGGCGCGCAAGTGCCAGCTACCTTTGGTACAACTCCCTGGAACCAGGCGAAAACTGGTTCGGGACCGTTTCCAGTCCCGCCCAGTGGACCCTTGGACGCAAGGTGAACGCGACGCAAATCAACAACCTGATCACACCGGACCCGACCACCGTGATCACCGTTCGCTATGGCTTTAACCGTTTCCCGAATGAAAACGGCCAGTTCAGCAGCGGCTTCAATCTCGGGGCTTTCGGTTTTGACTCCGGGTTCGTGTCCCAGGTGCAGTCTCCCACTTTCCCGAACATCAGCTTCCAGCAGATGGCGGGGCTTGGTACAAATTCTAACGGGCAGCAGATTTTTCACTCGAAGAACTTCCTGGTGGGCGTGTCCAAGTTCCTTGGTCGTCACAGTTTGAAAGCCGGGTTTGACTTCCGAAGGGTCAACAACGATGGCTTGAACTACGGCAACAACAGCGGCCAGTTCAGCTTCGATGACACCTTCACCCGCGCGGGAACGCAGGGTGACAATATCACCGGTGCGGACATGGCAAGCATGCTGCTGGGTGCTCCCACCTCAGGGAGTGGTATCCAGGCCTTACGCATCGAACAGTTCGTTGACTACTTTGGCGGATATATTCACGACGATTTCCGTCTCAACGACCGCGTCACGCTCAACTTTGGTATCCGCATCGAGCATGAGACTGGACTGAAATCGCCGACCAATGCAGTGATTGTTGGGTTTGACCGTAACGCCATCAGCCCCATCGAGATCACCAGCACGGCAGTTCCCACAACTCCTCGTGGAGCACTCATGTACGCCGGTCGCAATGGCTATCCCAACCAGACCGGCAACCTAAACCCGATCAAGCTCAGCCCGCGCTTTGGTGCGGCCGTGAAGCTGAATGATAAGACAACGCTCCGGGGCGGCTATGGTCTGTTCTGGGCGCCGGTGGCCTACGGATTGCAGTCCACCCTGGGCTGGGCGCAAACCACCCCCCTCCAGGGCAGTGCCGATGGCGGAGCTACCCCTGGCGTATCGTTCAATAACCCATTCCCCAGCGGATTGCTGCAGCCAGTTCAGGCCGCCAACGGTCTGTTGTCGGGTATCGGGCAGGGAACCTCTTTCATCGATAACAACATGCGCGCACCCTATGTGCACCAGTATTCCTTCGACATCCAGCGGGAAATTGGCTGGGGCGTTGCAATGGTGGTGGGTTATGTCGGAAGCCGGGGCTCGAACCTGACGGCTGGCAGCGCGGTAAACATCAACCAGTTGGAGCCTTCCTTCTACAGTCAAGGCGCATCCCTGCTTACCACCGTGCAGAATCCCTACTTCCAGGCGGGTGCTCCGGGCTTCATTGGCCAAGGCACCATCACGCGTGCGCAGTCGCTGCTTCCCTTTAACCAATTTGCGGCTCTGCAGCCGAGCATCAACTCGTTCAGCAGCTCGCAGTATGACTCGCTGGTCATCAAGGCGCAGAAGCGCATGAGCAACGGGATCAACTTCGTGAGCACCTACACGATGTCACAGTTTACGGATAACGGCGTGGGCGCTGTCGGCAGCTCGCTGAATAGCCTGGTCTCCGGTTTCCAAAACGGCTATGACATTGACTCAGAATACGCGTTGTCTGGTGTAAATACGCCGCATCGCTGGTCTAACGCCTTCACCTACGAACTGCCGTTTGGCAAGGGCCGGGCGTTTGCCAATAGCAGTGCGCTGCTCGACCATTTGATTGGCGGGTGGTCAATCAACGCGATTCAAATCTGGCAGTCGGGCTTCCCTCTCAACGTTCGCCAGGCAGTAAACCAGAACAGTGTGTACGGTGCGCTCTCTCAGCGCCCGAATGCGACGGGCGCGTCACCCACAACGTCCGGGCCCATTGGGGACAGGCTCACCAGCTACATCAACCCAGCCGCGTTTAGCCTCGCTCCGCGTGGTACCTTTGGCAATATCAGCCGACAAATCAGCACTCGTGGACCAGGTATCCACACTTGGGATACTTCCATATTCAAGACCTTCACCTTTGCGGAGAAGTACAAAGCGCAATTCCGGGCAGAAGCTCTGAATGTGACCAACACGCCGCAGTTTGCGAGCCCGAATACAAACTTCGGCGCTGGCGCTTTCGGCCAGATCACTTCTCAGGTCAACTTCCCCCGTCTGGTGCAGTTGGGTGTCCGATTCTTCTTCTAGCCAAGAAGGAATACGGATCGTCTAGGGAAACATGAAAGCAGCCAAACCCCGCGGTCAAAACCGCGGGGTTTGGCTGCATCTGGGAATTCAAGGAAACTTTGGGGAATAAGAATGAACATGAACTCAAATGACTCTGTCCGGCAGGCGCTTAAGACAAGCTTCTCCCGCCGGTCTTTTGGTCGAATCGCATCGGTGGTTGGTGCTGCTTCTGCGCTGCCAATACTGAATGAAGCTGCGCTGGCCCAACTCTCCTCCATTGGCCGTATTCCAGCCGATGCGGTGAAGATCAACGCCAACGAGAACCCGCTTGGCCCCTCGGCTGAGGCCTTGGAAGTGATGCACAAGTTCACCCCGCTTGGCGGACGTTATCTCTACGAAGAGACCTTCGACTTCGTAAAGACCATCGCCGAGCAGGAAGGCGTGAAGCCGGATTACGTGCGTCCCTACGGGGGCAGCAGCCTCCCGCTGCACCACGTGGTGATGGCCTACACCAGCCCGGAGAAGAGCCTGGTGACGGCCGATCCTGGATATGAAGCCGCTTACCGCGCTGCGCAGACCGTGAACGCCAAGTACCACCTGGTACCGCTGATGAAGGATGCCGGGTACAAACACGACGTGAAGGCGATGTACGCCAAAGATCCTAACGCCGGCGTGTATTACATCTGTAACCCGAATAACCCCTCCGGAACAGTTACTCCCCGCGAGGATATTGACTGGCTCGTGGGTAAGTTGAAGGCAGACCAGATCCTGGTCCTCGACGAAGCCTATATTCACTTGGCCGATATCCCCATGGGCAGTGACCTTGTGGCTTCCGACAAGAATGTCGTGGTCTTGCGTACCTTCTCAAAGCTGTATGGCATGGCGGGACTGCGCGCGGGCTTCGCGATGGCACGGCCTGACCTGCTGGCGAAGTTCACCAAGTGGAACTCCGGAGCTCTGCCGGTGACCGCCATGGTGGGTGCCCATGTCTCCATCAAGAATGCCAAGCTGGTGCCGCAACGCCGCGAAATCATTCGCAATGTGCGCGAGGACGTCTTCAACTTCCTCGACCAGAAGGGCTACAGCTACATCCCCTCGGTGAGCAACAAGTTCATGCTGGACGTGAAGATGCCCGCCAAGGATTTTGCTGACAAAATGCGTGCCCACAATATCTACGTTGGACGCGCCTGGCCGGCCATGCCCACGCTTAGCCGCATTTCAGTTGGCACCAAGGAAGAAATGGCCAAGTTTATGGCCGCACTTCCAAAGGTGATGGCATAACTCCTTGTTGGTGGACAGCGCGGAGGGCCAAGGCTCTCCGCGCAAAATTTTCTCCTGTTCGCTTAAGAAAGGAAACGCGTCTTGAAGCTCCTCCTACGCGGTTATGGCTGGCACCAGTTCCAGGGTGACGCGTTTGGTGGTCTCATCGCGGCACTGATCGCGCTTCCCTACGGTTTGGCAATGGCCCAACTGATGGGCCTCCCTCCTGTCCTTGGGCTATTCACGTCCATGATCTCCGCGCCCATTACCGTGCTCTTGGGCCGAAACCCCTTGCTGATTGGTGGGACGTCCAGCGTTACCCTGCCCTTCATCGCCAAGGCCGTAACCGATCAGGGAATTGGTGGAGCCGCAAAAGTCTGCCTAACGGCCGGCGTGATCATGATGGCGTTCAGCGTGCTGCGCTTGGGTCGCCATATCTCCAAGGTGCCTTTGGCTGTCGTCTCCGGGTTTTCGTGCGGCATCGGTGCACTGATGATGATCACCCAACTGCGCACCATCTTTGGGCTAAAGGCGCCCGATGGTGGATGGGCAGAGTCGATGCTCGGGCAGTTGTTTCAGGTGGCAGTGCGGATCAGCGATATGCAGTACATTCCGTTTGTGCTGGCTGCCGTCGTAATCATATTTACATCGCTTACTGCCAGGTATGCGCCAAAGTGGCCTGCTCCGCTCATGGGCATTTTGGGTGCGGTGGGCATTTACCACCTGTTTCACTGGCATCAGCAGGAGGTGGGCACACTTCCGATTGAGATTCCTCCGTTTCAAGGCTTCCAATGGCTGGCCACGGATGTGTACACCGTGCTGCCCGCGGCGTTTGGCCTCGCCTTTGTTACCTCAGTGAACATCCTTTTGACTTCCCGAGTAGTAGAGCATTTTCGCGGTCGTCACCGGCCCATGCGCAAAGGCGACGCCGATGGGGAACTTGGCGCGTACGGCATCGCCAACATTGTGGGCGGCATGTTCGCCGCTCCCATGAGTGTGGGCATTCCCGCGCGAAGTGTCGCTGCGATTCGCTGCGGGGCCACTTCCCGCATGGCAAACGTGATGCACTGCGTTTGCTTGATCCTTTTCCTGACGCTGGCTGGCAGTTTCGTTTCGCACGTACCCATTCCAGCGCTCGCCGGAGTGACCGCGTGGATGGGCTTCTGCCTGCTCGATTGGAGTACCTGGAGACGTTTGCCGCGTATGCGGCGCTCGGATGCAGCGGCTTTTGTAGTCACCGCCTTCGGTGTGTTGGTCACCAACGCAGTGTTTGCCGTCGCTGCGGGATGTGCGGTGTTCGGTGCGCGCTATCTTTTGGAGCGCTACCGGCAAGGGAAGCAGCAGCACCACCCCGCCACCGAAGCCGTTAAGATTGGTTCGCTTTCGTCAGCCAAGACTTCGGACTAACCCCAAAGTCCGCCTTGAGGAGAAGGTCGCTTTCCGGCGGCCTTCTCGTTTCTTTTGCTGACTTCCCTATACCTTTGGTAGACGCCCCCAGTCTGGTTTCGCGATGTCAAGGGGATCATCGACCTTCCGCATCCAGTCCGCCAGTTGTTTCCTCAGATCCTCAACAACGGGAGCGTTCTCTGGCATCACCGAAAGATTCTTCATCTCCAGCGGGTCTTTCTGCAGGTCGAATAGCTGTACCGTCTCAGTTCCATTCACGTGATGCAGAGTCAGTTTCCAATGCTTGGTCTTCACCGTCCGCTGGAAATCACGGTATGCAGAGAAAACCGAACTCCGAACTTCAGTTCCCTCCTTAACTGCTCGTACCAGGCTTGTGCCCTCCACCGTCTCCGGAATCGGCAAACCAGCCAACTCGCACATCGTGGGAAAGAGATCAAACAGATACACAAGCGAATCCCGAGTTTCTCCGGCGGGGATGCCTGGGCCGGCGATCACCAGGGGAACACGGATACTGTGCTCGTACATGCTCTGCTTCCCTAGCAACCCATGTTGCCCCACAGCAAGGCCATTATCACCAGCAAAGAAAATGAGGGTATTCTCGGCCTGGCCGGTGGATTCCAGTGCGTCCAGAACCCGCCCGATCTGGGCATCCACCTCGGAGATCATTGCGTAGTAGCCGGCAATCTCCGCCTGGACAATCTCCCTGGTGCGGGGGAATGGAGCCAGCATCTCGTCTCGAATCCGCATCTCCCCATTGTCAAAGGGATGCTCCGGCAGAAAGTTGTCTGGCACTCTGATGGATTCCGGCGGATACATGGCCACAAATTCCGCGGGAGCCATACGAGGGTCGTGTGGGGATGTGTAGGACACAAACGCGAGGAATGGACGGTCGCCCTTCTGCTGGCTAAGAAAGGAAACGGCAGCATCGCTGAACATCTCACTCGAGAACTTCGCTCCTATGCCGCGGGAGGATGTGGGGTATTCGCCAGAGGGGTCAAATTCAGCAATTGGCACCTTCAGATGGTCTGACATGCCGCCAAACATGATTTTGCCGCCATCATCAAAACAGCGTGCATACAGCGCGGGACCATTGTGCCATTTGCCAGTGCCGAACGTGCGATAGCCGGCTTGTCGGAATACCTCCGGGAACAGGTGGAAGGGCTTCTGTGGGCGGGTTTGCTCTGCCTCCCCTTTGGGCCGGACGATGCTCTCGTCGACGTGGAACAGAGACTGGCCCGTGAGCAACATAGCGCGACTGGGAGAACATACGGCGGGTATGGTTCCGCCCATGATGTGTGCCTGCGTGAATGCCGTACCTCGCTTCACAAGCCGATCCAGGTTTGGTGTCTTCACGTCTGGATTGTTGAGGGCTTGCAGTGTGTCAAAGCGCTGATCGTCGGTAAACAAGAAGAGAATATTCGGCTTGGATCCCCCGCCCGATGAGGGAGATCCACAACCAGCAGTAACGGCACCCCCAGCGGCGAGTCCACCAATGGAAAGCATCGCTCTCAAGAAATCGCGGCGTGGTTGGACTGCGCCCATGTTCTTCCCCCTGAAGTTTCAGTTCCGTAACCGGATTACGCAACGCAATCCTATCCTACTAGCAGGACTTGATACCACCGCCAACTGCCTACGGGACAGCGATATCCACTCGCCTCTCGCATATATGTGCCCAATGTGGTACTTTTTCCCATAAGCATCCAACTACCGGAGGTCCAGCATGTCTCACTTCAGTCGGCGCGATTTCTTTAAGGCCACAGCAGGTGTTGCGGGTGCCGCGGCGCTAGGTGGCATCGCCGCCAGCCCACTTTCCGCGCAAGCAAAGCGCAGCGCTACCGACTGGGTAACGTTGGGCGAGTCCGGAGTGAAGGTCACTCGCCTCGCCTTCGGCACCGGCACATTTGGTGGGCGCGTTCAGCGTGAGTTGGGGCAGGCGGAGTTCACTAAACTGGTGCGCCACGCCTACGACCAGGGAATCCGTTTCTTTGAGACGGCGGAATCCTATGGCGGTATGCATGGGATGCTCTCCGAAGCGCTGAAGGGGATTCCTCGGGACAGCTACCGCCTGATGACCAAAATGCGACTGCGACCTACTGAGCCAGTCCCCGCCACGATTGACCGTTTCCGCCGAGAACTGAATTCTGAGTACTTCGATATCGTGTTACTGCACTGCGTCCGGACACCGGACTGGTCAAAGACATATGAGCCGCTGCGCGACCAATTCTCCGAACTCAAGGCGAAGAAGGTGATGTTGTCCCACGGTGCTTCGTGCCACGGATTGATGCCCATCCGGCAATTCCCGGGCAACAAGTGGCTGGATGTGGCGCTATGCCGCATCAACCATAACGGCACCCGGATGGATACGATCCCCAGTGAGGGGAATACCCCAGGGGATGTTCCGGAAGTATCGGGGCATCTGGCCAAGATTCATGGGCAGGGCACCGGTGTGCTGGGTATGAAGCTGGTGGGCGAAGGACGGTTTACTTCCGCCGAGGATCGCCAGCGAGCGCTAAACTATGCCTTCGGGTTGGGTAGCGTGGATGCGGTCACGATGGGCTTCAAGAATACTGCGGAAGTGGACGAGGCGATTGAGCGAGTCAGCCGCGCGTTGAACGCCTAGTAGCGAACAACAAAGAGGTGATCCTGGCCGGCCGGTGCGATACCAGTTGTGTGTTCGCGGGCTGCTCAAGAGCGGGTGTCCCAACCTCGTATGCAGATTGTTGGGTATCGAATATACGAATTGACGCTATTTGCTTCTTGAATGGATTCCGTCGCGGTTCCGATACAGTACTAAGGGCGGAGCGAGTACCAGTCCCAGCACCCCCTTGAAAATGCGCGTTGCCCGTGCCATCCTTGGCCGTGGGCAGGGCGTTCCTGTCAGTATTTGTTACGAAACCATCACGAGGAACATCCAACAGGTGAGTGGTTGTTCTGGGTTTTGGTTAGCCGGAGTTTATGGCAACGTTTTTCATCCGTCGCCTTCGTGATTCCCAACAGGATAAGTTCCGGTGGGCTCCTCAGCAGACGACCTCTACAGTCTTGTTGAAGCCTGCCGACTACCGCGAGGATGGTGAGGTTGAGGCATCTTCCCCCTATGAAGCATGGCTGGCACTGCGCAGGGACGGCAGGGATCTGCGTGTGGGCGATGTACTGCAGGAGGAAAACGGTCAAGCAACGATCTGCAAGTACGCGGGATTCGAACCTGCGGAGTGGATGGTTGTCGATATGGAGCAACAGGTTGCTGAAGTAGTGCCTGAACTTCGAAAGGACCACCACGCATGAAAATGCGGACGACCGCGATCTGTACCTCCATTGTTGATAGCGGCAATGGGAACGGGTTGAATAGTAGTAATGGAGGCGGGACTGCCAACGGCAAAGGAGCTGCATCCCGCAGGTTAGCTCCCATGGATCTAGCTCGATATCGTGCCCGGGTGCTCGATAGCTACGCCTTAGTCGCGTATCTCCCTCAGCCGATTGGTTCATTCTTCGATAACCTTAGCCGCCAGTTGGTGCCTGGCTGCACACCCCGCTCCCACATCACACTGCTTCCACCCCGTCACCTAAGCGGCTCGGAGGAGGAAGCAAAGGCTACTTTGCAGAGGGTGACAGCCTCACTGGCCCCATTTGAATTGGAAATCACCACGATTGAGATCTTTGATGTCACATCGGTGATATACGCAGATATCGGGGCTGGCCGCGATCGACTTTTGGAGATCCACCGGGAACTCAACGTGGATGCTCTCGCCTATCAGGAGCATTTTGCTTTTCATCCCCACGTAACCTTGGTGATTAGCGCGGAGCCCGGTAACGTCCATTCCCTGCTGGAGGAAGCTCGGCTGGAATGGGCAGCATACGCGGAAGAACGTCGTTTCAAGGTCGACCATCTCCACTTTGTCCACAATGTGGCACCTGAATACTGGGAGGATGTCTCGTCTTACCCTTTGGAAGCTACGGTGGCAATCCGCCGGTAGCTCTACCCGCATTCTGAAACGCTGGGCTACCCTGGTCAGCAGAGCTATCCTTCAATCTTGATCCAGTAACTTTCTTTCCAGACCCCATGCGCGGGTGCCTCCGGCAGGGCCGGGTACTTTCTTTCGGCTGCCAGATTTAACTGGTTCGTAACGCCAGTCATAGGCTCGAAGCAGATGAATTCCTGCCCCCGCGGGGCATAGACGACCGCCACCGAGTACCGCGGTCCGTACACGACGGATAATCTGCGTCCGCCGCCGCTCACAGAAAACGTTGCCTTCTGTTCCTCGTCTCGCACAAGATCCTCGAAGATATTGTCGAGGACATGGTCACGCAGCGCGAGGGGCTCAGAGTGAGTAAATGCTTGTGTTTCGCCAGTTGGCGTCAGCCGGTCGTTGAGTATCGTCTTTTTCCTTGCCGGAATATTGGCATGCCACTGGTCGCGTGGGACACCGGGCAATTGGAAGTAGGGGTGAAAGCCGATGGCGACAGGCATGGGCTCAACAGCATAGTTCTCGATGACAGTTTCCACCTCTAGCGCGCCATTGCGGAGCCGGTAAGTGAGGAACAGGCTATGCGCGAACGGCCACTGCGCCATCAGTTCCGGATAGCGCCAGAATTCCAGGCGGCAGGTTGCTTC
>CAZUAX010000121.1:0-13384 GCA_964618435.1 uncultured Solibacteraceae bacterium | reverse complement strand
AGGGAAAAATCTTCCAGATTACTTCCCGCCGGAGCGCCTCGGCCTCTGCGTCAGCAGAAAGCAGAAATCGAACAGCTCCATCTCCCACCCACGAGGTCCAACTTTCCCAGGCATGCTGGCGGAACATCAGCCAGATTACCTTCTTGCGCTCCTGCGGAATCGAGCTGTCGGTGATGCTCCAGAGCGGAATCTCTCGTCCCTCCACGCTCCTCCCCACCGTTTCCCGATGGAACATAGGGTGCGCCGCGTGCTCTTTTTCCAAAGCATTCAGCTGCGTCTCGGTGTAAGGCGGGGTGTGGGCAATCCAAAAGGGTGCGCGCTCAGGCCGGAACCGCACGTTCAGGTGCTTTTTCTCGTTATCCCACTCCACTGCTGGGAAATGGGTCCACGTTGTTCCGTCATAGCTGAAAACCGGATGCGTCTGGGCGTTCACCGCATGCACGCCGGTGCGGTAGTTGTACTCACCCAGCAAGTGGGTAAACTCAATCCGAATCTCCTGCTGCTGGAAATCGTCTACGCGGAAGAAATACCAACTCGCCTGGCGATTGCGCCCATCCTGGTCGGCCTGGCCTTCCACGGCCACGCGCAGATGGTTTTCCGCTACCCACTCAATCTTGCCGGCACTTCCACCGGGGAAGTCCACCGTCACAGATCCGAAGAAGAATGCAAGAAACAGAGCCAGCATTGGCTGGATTGTATCAACCTGGACAGCGCAACGCCGCCACGTGGTGACACCACGTGGTGGCATCGCGTGGCTCCAAGCGCAACGGCGCCGGGGTTGCCACAAAGAGATAGCGGCACAGGTGTAACCCATCTCCGAACGACTATCCACTATCGCGAACATACAACGAGCCCTGCAGGGAACGCACACCCGGTGCGCCCTTGCAGGGCTCGTGTCAAACCCCCTTGCAGGGGTCGCATCAATCTAATGAAAAAACTGGAATCCAGCTCGGTTGCCCGAGTACGTTCGCAGCGCTAAGCGGCACGGCGACCGGGAATCGCTTCGTTGACCTTTGCCTCGCGGACCATGGATGCAATTCCAAGCTTTTCGAGAAGCTTGATCTGCATCCAGGTGAAGTCAACCTCCCACCACACTAGGCCATGGCGCGCTGAAGTGGGATGCGCGTGATGGTTGTTGTGCCAGCCTTCCCCGAAAGTGAGCAGGGCCACCCACCAGCTATTGGTGGAAAGGTCCTTCGTTTCAAAGCGACGGGTGCCAATCATGTGAGTGGCGGAATTCACCAGCCACGTAGCATGAAGCCCAAAGCAGACGCGGAAGAACACGCCCCACAGCAGCATCGGCAATCCACCCACGGCCAGCAATACCAGGCCCAGGATGGTCAACGGCAGGTAGTGATAGGTGTTCAGCCAGCGATAGAAGGGGTCGCGGCCCAAGTCAGGCGCATAGCGCGACATGCGCTTGGTGTCGTTATGGCCTGCATCACCCAGCAGAATCCAGCCCACATGTGCCCACCAGGCGCCATCGTTGGGGGAGTGCGGATCACCGTGCTGGTCAGAATACTGATGATGCAAACGGTGGGTGGCCACCCAGAAAATGGGGCCGCCTTCCAAGGTCATTGTTCCGAGCACCGCAAAGAAGTACTCAATCCACTTCGGCACCTTATAAGAGCGGTGGGTGTGAAGGCGATGGTAACCCATGCCAATGCCCCAGCCAATGCACATCCAATGCAACACCAGGGCGACGATCACCGCTTTCCATTCGAAGAAAAACGGCGCCGCAATCGCTCCCGCGTGAAAAATCACCAACGCTACGGTGGTGATCCAATTGATCTTGTGCGGATCTCGAAGCTCAATTACTTCTGCTTGCGCATTTTCTTGCGCGCGTGAACTATCTGTCTTGCTTGTTTCCAGAGTGGAATCAGGAAGGGAAACTGCTTCAGAGGCCAAAACTACTACTCCTCGGGGAATTCATCGGACCATTTCACCTTAACGGATCCGTGGTGTGCGGAATTGTAATCTTTGTGTAAATGCCCAACGACTGCGGAGGAAACGGCAGGCAAAACGACGCGGATTGCCCTAGCTCTCCTGGGGCGCTTGCCGACCCTTCACCGCAAGGTGATACGCTGCGGCTCCCGCTGCGATGGTAAGGATGGCTGCTGCCGAAACCATAGGCTGCAGCATGATGCCGTAGGCAATCATCCACACTCCCACCATCACGAACACCAAGGGAATCACGGGCCATGCGAAGCTCACGACGCCCAGCCGCTGCCAGTTGGGCTGACGCCTGAAAAGGAACAGCGAACTTACCGCCAGCACAGTGAAAAAGGTGAGGCTGAAACCGATGTAGACCACCAGTTGAGGGAAAGGAGTAATCGTCATCAGTATGGCGCACAGCCCCTGGCAAAGAATCGCGGCGATGGGAGTGCGGAAGCGCGGACTCACCTGTCGCGCAAAGCCGAAGAAGGCACCATTGCGCGCCATAGCGTAATAAACACGCGGCCCGATGGTAACCATCGCATTCACAGTGGAAAGAATCGCAATGGCCATCAGCAGACTGAAGAGCCCGGAAATCTCCGGCCCAAACAGCTTGGTGGCTGCCAGGGAACCAACTGCCACCACGCCCTTCATGGAGCCCACATCCGTTCCGTAAATGAAGGCGATGTTCAAGCCCACGTAGAGAAGCGCAACCAGTCCGGTCCCCAAAGCCAGCGCAATGGGCAGAGTGCGGTGGGGCTGCTTCAGTTCCTCAGCGATGTAGGTGGCGGCGTTCCATCCGCTGTAGCCGAAATACACCCAGAACAGGCTGATGGCAAACTGCGGACCAAGTGGGGTACTGGAGGTCCGTTCCGTTGCCTGCTGGAAATGGCTCCAATCGCCTGTACCCACCACGATGCCGAAGCCAATAAACGCCAGCACCACCACGATTTTGGTGGCAGTGAGGATGTTCTGCACCCGGGCCACACGGGCCAGGCCTACACAGTTAAGCAGAGTGAAGGCGGCAATCACACCTGCTGCCAGATACTGCGCGGGACCCAGGCGTAACGTTAGCCAACTGCTGGCAAACACCACCGGGGCACCTTCCTGATGCAAGCTGGGGTAGAAGTGCGCCAGATACTCTGCAAAAGCAAGCGAAGCCGCAGCGATGGGCGCGGAAAAGCCCGCAAAAAACGATACCCAGCCCGACATGAAACCGAACGTGAGCCCATAGGCTTGTGTCAGGTAGACGTATTCGCCGCCGGAACTGGGAAAGTTTACGCCCAACTCCGAGTAACAGAATGCTCCGGCAAGGGCCACCAGCGCGCCCACTACCCAAATAGCCAGCACCAGCCAAGGTTCACCCAGGTCTCCAGCAAGAAACCCGCTGGTGGTGAAGATACCGGTGCCGATCATGTTCGACACCACCAGCGCCGTTGCGCTCACCACACCCAGTTGCCTCACCAGCGCGGGAGGTCCGCCGCTGCTGGCGTCTGTTGCTGCACTCATGTTGTTTCAGTATGTCACGGGGCACCAAAAGCACTAATCCTGGGGCTTGGCGAGCGGGTTTGCGGTTTGGCTAGTCGCGGCGGAGGCAGTAGTCGTAAGCCTTGTATACACCATCGAACACGCGATCCCACGTAGCCTCGAGAGCCTGTGCGCGCGCTGCCTGCTTCATGGAGGTCAAGCGTTCCCGGTCACGCATCAGCATTCGGATATGGACAGCGAACTCGGCTGCGTCGCTTGCCACAAAACCAGTCTCGTTTTCGCGAATGATGAACTTTGGTCCACCATGCGGAGTAACGATGGCGGGCACACCGGAGGCAAAGGCCTCCTGCACCACGTTGCCAAAGGTGTCGGTAGTGGAGGTGAAGGCGAACACATCCATATTGGCGTAAGCCTCCGCCAGCGCCTCGCCGCGCAGCACTCCAGGCAACTCCAGGTGCTTGATGTTCTCAGCCAGCCAGGTCTGCTCCGGGCCGCCCCCAACAATCAGAAATTCAAAATTCGATTCGCCTGCTTCCAGCAGAATCCGCTCTACCTCAGCCAACGTGCGCACATTCTTTTCCGGCTGCAACCGGCCTACAAACCCAATCACGAATTTGTCATCAGAACGCGTACGCTTCTCAGGATTGAACCCGACGGTATCCACGCCGCGGGTCATCTGGAACGAACGCTTGCCGCTCGCCTTCTCCAGGAGTTCCGTATACTCCCGGTTGGGAGCCAGTGAGGCGCAGGAGAGTTTGTACAACTGCAGCAAAAGGTTCAAGCTCTGGTCTTCAGCCATTTTTCCAGCGGAGTCAATAAAGCGCTGGGGCAGGAAGGACAGTGCCTTTTCCAGGCGATGGCGGGCAAACTCGTGCAGGTTGGTATGGTAGCCCAAGACGATTGGCAGCTTTCTGCCGCGCGCAATCACAATTGAAAGCAGGCCAAGATCCCCAGGGCTGACGACGTGGACGATGTCGGGTTGAAAGGTATCCATTTCCTTCTCAATGAGGCCCTTGTATCGCCACATGAGTGTATCGAAGCCGAAGTCCGTTTCCACGGGAACGGTAGCGAGACTCCGTTGAAGTTCCACGTAGCGGACACTTCCTTCATCGAACAGGCGGGTTTCGGTATGCGGGTGAACACTCAGTACGGGAAAGCCGTTCCGTGCGCCGTAGGCGACAAACTCGCGGCTGGTAAGTGCCGCGCCATTTACTTCGTAAAAGATGTCAGAAAAAAAGGCAACACGTGGCTTTGAGCTCAAGATGGCAGACCCTCTCCATCCGATAATGCCACACGCAATGCGGGGCGCAACCGGGGGCTCTCCAGCAAACGCACCGCCCAGAGCACATTCGCCAGTAGCTTTGGTGTGCCGTTCGTGAAGAGGGAGGAGAGTGCCGCGTGCTTACCGTTGTCTTTGACGAAGAAGGCGCGGTCCAGACAGGTCACCTGGCCGTAGGGATGTTGAGGATGCTCACGAATCATGTCCCAAGCAGTTTGAAAACAGCGCAGATTCCGATTTTCGCGGTATTGCGCCATTAGCACCACGTGGCTGTGCCCGGCGCGCACTTCTTCAGCGAACTCTCCAAAGCTGCCGGCGTTCGTTACATTCAGCAGTGCGTTCGGCTCAAAGCCGTGACGGTCACCGCCAGACACGGCGGGAATGCCGTGCTCGCCAGCAATCCCAATCACACGACGGTTCTCCGCCCAAGTGCGAAGTCCATTTAACTCCAGCGCGTGGATGAGGCCACACGTGCCGGCCAGCAAGCGCCGCAGCACCGCTTCGTGGTGGTCCAAGCCAATGCCCGCTTCGTCCCAAAGCGGGTGATTGAGCACTACAAGCACATCCGGGTTCGCCACCATCTGACAGAGAAGTTCGCACAACGATTCCAGCGAAGGCGCGGCGCGGAATGCCTGCATCGCCTGCTGCCACATATCCGCTTCCGATTTAGGCAGGTTATGAATGCCTAAGTGAAAGAAGGTGTGTTCCACGGGAACGGTCCACTCCACGGAAATGGGGATGTCCTGGCCACCTTCAACCAACTGAAGCAGTTTGTTCGCCTCAATCTGGTCGTGATCTGTCAATGAGACCAGCGGTGCCAAACCCAGAGTTTGCTCAATCTGCTTTGCCTCCAAGGTGAAAGCTTCGTGCGGAGTGACAGGCGAGGTCCAATAGGCGCACTCGAAATCCAGGGGTTTCCCGAAGCGGCGCAGATAGCGCGCCTTCTCCCGATCCAAGACCCAGGAAACAAGAGGGTTACGCGCACCGTGCTCAAACAGAATGCCGATGGATTCTCGCGATATGGAGGTGTGGCTATGCAGCGAGACGCCAGTACGCGCACTTGTCCAGTTCTTCTCCGGCAACCAGGCGTAACTCAATTGAAAGGACATTGTTCCTGCGTTCCTCCACATTTCCCCTTACTGCCAGCAGACCACACCGTTGGTTATGGTGTTGGCTTACATCAACAATTTACAGCAATCATGTTTACAGAATGATTCGCAGATTGTGAATTTATGAAGACGCCTGCGGAAGACTGGCTGCCACCATCTGCCTATTCAAGAAACTAGCCTGCGTAGCCGGCGGATGCATCCGTGGACGGTACGGATTCCCACACACGGAGCAAGCCTGGTGGCTGCTGTTCGAGCCAAAGGGTGAAGAAAACGTTTCGTGACGGCAACGATTTGATGACGGCCTAGTAGGGACCAGCCTGGATTGCCGTTCCGATGTCGTCTCCAGCCAATGCTTGCGAAAGCGCCATCGGCTGGAATCCGGGCAGGATGCGAATGGCGGAGACCCCTGCCTCTACGGTGCGGCAGGCAGCCTCCAGCTTAGCCTGCATGCCGCCCACGGCCACACCCTGCTGGATGAGCGCCCGGCATTCGTTTACTGACAAATGGGGGATGCGTTGTTTATTTCCATCCAGCACTCCCTCAACATCAGTGAGGAAAAGGAGTTGGTCGGCGGGAAGCGCCGCCGCGCAGATGCATGCCATCTGGTCAGCATTCACGTTGAAAATTTCACCATTCTGGTTGGACGCCACGCAGGCCACCACGGGCAGGAAGCCTTGGTCGAGCAGCGTATCCAGCACGAGTGGCCGGGCGAGCTGCGGATTACCCACGGCACCCAAATCCTCACGAAGTTGCTCGGCATCCACCAGAGCTCCATCCACGCCGGAGAGCCCAACCGCGGGTACGCCGCCGTGCCGGAAGGCGGCCACCAAACGCTTGTTGACGGAACCGGCAACGGCCTGTAGCAACGCATCAATCACTTCCGGCGAGGACACCCGCAAGCCGTCCACAAAACGGCTTTGAATCCCCTGCGCATCCAGCAGGCGCGTCATCTGCTTGCCGCCCCCGTGGACCACCACAACCCGGTGCCCTTCCGAAGCGATCGCACGAATTTCCGCCGCGATGCGCAGGCGCGAGTCTGGCTGGTCAAGCAGTGCGCCCCCCAGTTTAATGAGCAGGTTCACAGCAAGCCCTCCGTCTCCTCAAAGCCAAACATCAGGTTCATGTTCTGTACGGCCTGCCCGGCAGCGCCCTTCACCAGGTTGTCGATGGCTGCCACCACCAGCAGGGTATTGATGGCAGGAGCCAGGGTGAAGCCAAGGTCGCAGAAATTCGTATGCTGCACCCCGTGCAAATCAGGCAAAGTGCCCGCATCATAGACCCTCACAAAGGGTTCATCCAGGTAGGCATCGTCGTAGCAGCGTTGCACCCTGGCCGCGTCCGTGCCAGGTGCCAGCCGGACGTAGATGGTCTCCAGAATGCCACGAGGCGTGGGCAGCAACTGCGCTACGAAATGGAATTCACTTTCCTCCAGTCCTGAGTGCTGCAGAACTTCGGGCACATGGCGGTGGCCAAATGCGGAGTACACGCTAAAGTTATCGCCTACCTCGCAGTAACTGGTCTTCAGGCTCGCCTTTCTGCCGGCGCCGCTCACGCCCGATTTGGCGTCGCAATAAATGGGCGTTCCGCGTTCCACCAATCCAGCCTGCACCAGAGGTCGCAAGGCGAGGTTCGCGGCGGTGGGATAACAGCCTGGATTTGCGACAAAACGGGAGCCACGGACTTGCTCCCGATAAAACTCGGGTAATCCGTAAATCACGCTCTCCAGCAGGCCAGGGTCGCCATGCGGTTCGCCATACCATCGCTCGTGGAGGTCAGGATGACGGAGCCGGAATCCGCCACTGAGGTCCACCACACGCAGGCCTTCGCGCAGCAGTTCCGGGGCCAGATGCATGGACACTTCATGCGGAGTAGCAAGAAAAACCACATCCAGCCCAGCCTCCCGCGCCGCTTCGGCGGTGGCGGGAAGCGTTTGGGTGGCAGATTTGCCCCTCGGGCTGGGGCTGGCCGCGGCGTCTGCGCGGTGTTCCATCCTCCAAGGAACCACTTGCGGATGCATATCCAGCAACCGTAGCAGTTCAGCTCCGCTGTAGCCCCGAAACCCTACTATTCCCGCCTGAATCATGAATCTTCTGCCATCCGGCGCTGGTTGCGCTAACCATACAACTTAACATGGGCTTGGAACGATTCCTTTGAGACGGTGTAGGCTAAAGGGAAGGAACGATCAGGCAATGCCCCACCCAACCAGTGCGGAATCTGGCAACGCCCAAGGCGGACAGCCCGCCCGCGGCCACGCTGGCGGCCACCATGCCCCTCGCGATTATGCCCAGACCCCGCTGAATATCTACTGGGAGATGACCCAGGCCTGCGCCTTAGCTTGCCGCCATTGCCGGGCGGAGGCCATGCCCCTGCCAAACCCGGACCAGCTCACCTTTCCAGAAAGCCTGGAACTGCTCGACCAGATATTGGAATTCGGCCAGCCTTTGCCCCAGCTCATCCTTACAGGAGGCGATCCGCTGGAGCGCCCGGATCTGTTTACGCTGATCGATGAGGCCCGCGGGCGGGGCATTGGAGTCTCCATTACTCCCGCTGCCACGGCCGCCCTCACAAGGGATGTTCTTGCTAGATTGCGCGACCATGGGATTGACGGGCTTGGGCTAAGCCTGGACGGGTCACACGCCGCGCCGCACGATTCCATCCGTGGTGTTTCGGGCACCTTTGCGCGCACCATGCAGGCCATTGAGTGGGCCAGCGAATTAGAGATCCCCATCCAGGTAAACACCCTGGCAGCCGCCGAAACTGCAGCAGATATCCCGGCAATCTATGAGGTGTTGCGGCCCCACCGGATCGCCCGCTGGAGCTTGTTTTTCCTTATCTCCGTGGGCAGAGGCAAAGTGCTGCAACCGCTGTCTCCAGATCAGGCCGAGCAACTGATGGCGTGGATCTTCGAAACCTCGCGGAAGTCGCCTTTCCTGGTCGCCACCACCGAAGCTCCCAGCTATCGCCGGGTTGCCATTGAGTTGATGCGGCAGGAAGGTTTGGGCGGAGATGCCATCCGCTCCAGCGGCGTCGCGCGAGGCTTTGGGATCCGTGACGGCCACGGGATCGTGTTTGTCTCCAACACCGGGGATATCTGCCCCGCAGGCTTCCTGCCCCTCAGCGCGGGCAACATCCGGACGCAGCGGCTGGCGGAGGTTTACCGGAACGCCCCGCTCTTTGCGCGTCTCCACGATTCCAGCAGCTTCGAAGGCCGCTGCGGATACTGCGAGTACCATGCACTCTGCGGAGGCTCCCGCGCAAGGGCCTATGAGGCTACCGGAAGCCCCTTTGAAACCGATCCTCTTTGCCTTTATGTACCGTCCGTCGCGCCTCCCACAAAGGCCGCATCCGATAGATAAATTCTTTCAATTGATTCGCTTGCGGCATACCGTTTAGGCTAAGGTCTTCAAGGGGAAGACCATGGATCACGTACAACGCCAAGTCTCCATTCTCCATAAAATAAGCAACGTCATCAGCTCCGGGTTGACGATTGACGAAATGCTAGACGAATTGATCGGCATCTCCGTTGATGTCACACGATGCGACGCCTGTCTCGTTTATCTGCTGGACAGCGATAACGGCGACATGGTGTTGCGCGCTTCGCAATTGCCGCACGACAAAGAATTGGGTCACATGCGGATTAAGGTGGGCGAGGGTGTCACGGGATGGGTTGCCGAACATCGTTCCGTGGTCGCCCTTGCCCAGCACTCTTCTGAAGATACGCGCTTCAAGCGATTCAATGACCTCGTCGAGGATACCTATGAGGCCTTCCTTTCGGTGCCGCTGGTAAGCGGGGGGAACCTGATCGGAGTCCTGAACGCTCACCACAAGGATGTCCACGAGTACGGCTCCAGTGAAGTGGCGCTGATGACTTTTGTGGGCGAACAGATGGGGGTCGCCATCTCCAAGAGCCAGTTGGTGGAAGCCAACTCCAAACTGATGGAGGAAGCTCTCGAACTGAAGAAGCAGTTGGAGACGCGGAAGTATGTGGAGCGCGCAAAGGGCATTCTTCAGCGAAAGTATCATCTTACGGAAGAAGAAGCTTACTTAAAGATGAGAAACGAAAGCCGACGCCTCCGTAAACCTATGCGGGACCTTGCTGAAGCCATTATCATTGCCGAGGATTTGGGACGGAAGTCTGGCGAAGCGGCAGAAGGGGAAACCGAAGCCACAGCTTGAGGCCATAAGCTCTTCCGAGATAGCAAGGCATAGGCGCAGCAGAGCACCATCATCACGGACGTCCATACATTGGGCATCCCTCTAGAGGACCGGGCGTGGTGCGCGGATGGCCTCGCTGTCGTCGGCTCAATCTGTGCGTTCGTTTCGTCAGGTTTCGTCCGGCTGTTCAGGTCTAACGGTTAACCCGTTAACAACCATCGCAACCCCGAAGTGCTGGAGCGCATACCGTACACTAGGGGTATTCGCAGTTCGCCGCGGATGAGTTTGCTATGGCTTCGTTTTGTAAAACTCGGACTTTGTTTCGCTTTTTGACCGTTGGTATTTGCGCTGCCTGCATGCTGCAGGCGTTCGCGCAGGGGGTCTCCAGTCCAAAAGCCGAAGCGATATTGGCCGAGACAATTGCGGCGCTTGGGGGAGAGAAGTTTCAAAACGTTCAGGCGGTGGAAGAAGCAGGCCGTGCGTATTCGTTTCGTCGCGGCCGTTTATCCGGGTTGGCTGTCATTCGACAGGTGACTCGGTACCCCGACGCATCGCAGGCCCCGGCCGGGGCACCCGCCATCATGGAGCGTCAGTACCTGGGCAAGAAAGAGGAGATTTCCAGTCTGATCCTCTACGACAGGGCGTTTGAGATTACTTACCGCGGTTATACCCCCATGGAGGAAGAGGCCACTTCCCGCATCCGGGAGAGCCGCTTGCACAACTTCCTGTACATTGCTCGCCAGCGACTTCCGTTGGAAAAGTATGTGGTGGAGTATATCGGCACAAAACTGCTGCGGAATCAGCAACTAGTAGGCATCCGACTGGTGGACCCTGACTTTCGGGTCACGGAACTGTGGGTTCACCAAACCACAAAGCTGCCGGTGCGCCAGGAGTTTACGCGTCGCGACCCCAAGACCAACCTTCCGATCGAGGAGGTAACGGAGTGGGACAAATTCCGCGATGTGGGTGGAGGCGTGCTGTGGCCTCAATATGTGATGCGCGAGTCACGAGGCGAGAAAGCCTTTGAAATGTTCACGGAAACGGTCACATTGAATCCGAATGTGGACGAGAGTGTGTTCCAGCTTCCCAATCCAGAGAAAAGCGTACGAGATTCCAAGTAGGCCTTTGCGTGACCTTTCGCTGCCAGGAGCGCTCCGGCGGGCGCCCGCCCTTGGCGCACTTTCCCCATACCTTCCAGCGGGTGCTATAATTACAAGTTATGGGTAGTATTGCGTAAACTGGGGTAATGTGCGCATCGGGAGCTAGTCAGCAATCGCGGCAGCCCCAATGGGAACTACAGTAGTTTGCGTGGCAGATCTGTGAGTGTGGAGAGCATCCTCACATTTCTGATTTTTCTCCTGCGACAATCAATCATGAAGCTGATAGTCAATTTGGTTGACTAGCGGGAGTGGCCCCTTCGGAGCCGGAAAGGGCAGCAGTACATGGATCTGGATCAACTACACACATTCCTTGAAATCGTCAGGTTGAAGAGCTTTTCCAAGGCGGCGCAGACCTGCTTTCGGACGCAACCAGCCATTAGTGCTCAGGTACGTCAACTTGAGCAGGAGTTGAACACCTCGCTGTTTGAGCGGCTGGGTACACGCATTCGCTTGACGCCCGCCGGAAAGATTTTCGCTGATTATGCGGAACAGATCCTTGACCTGCGCCGGCGTGCCCAGGACACGATCAACGAACTGGATCGGGTACCGCGAGGCGAACTGGTGATCGCGGCCAACGAAGCAACCTGCATCCACGTGCTTCCCCGGGTTTTCTCTGAGTACAAAAAGCAGTTTCCCAACGTGCAGCTACAGGTGGATCGGTCCTATGGCGCCCGAGTGGTAGAGGCGGTGGTGGACAACCTGGCGGATTTCGGGATCACCCAACTTCCTGTGCAGGAAAAGAAGGTACAGATAGTGCGGATCCACTCCGATGAGATCAAGGTGATTGTGCCCCCTACGCACCCTCTCGCGGATCGCACTAGCGTAACGGCCCAGGAAGTGGCCAACCACACTGTGCTAATGCCAAAGTATGGCACCACGCGAAAGCGGCTTACGACCTGGTTTGAAGCAGCGGGCGACAATCTACAGGTGTCGATGGAGCTCGACTCCACGGAAATGATCAAGCGGTTCTGCCTCGCCGGAATGGGCGTAGGCTTTCTCGCCTACACACATTGCCGGGAGGAAGTGGAAGCGGGCACCCTGCGCGCTCTATCCATTGAGCCGGAGCCGATGATTCGGCGCCTCGGCCTGATTTACAAGAAAGATAAGGCGCTTTCCAAAGCGGCACTTGGATTTATCCAGGTGATTCTGGAACACGCCGGAGACTCCTCGCGCATCGAAAACGAAGATCAGCTTCCAGTAGCGGTGGAAATCTAGGGGTATCCCCTGCAGTTGAGTTGTTATGGAATTGGTAAACCCCGAACGCGGACGGCCTCCCTCCCCTGGCAGTAATGTTCCCACGGGTGGCCTGCGGGGGCGCGGAGCGTTCCGGCATAAGGTTCTATTGATTGCGGATGGCAAGGGAACGGACGTCATGCCCGGCGAGGTCCCCCTTCCCCGGAAGTTTGCAGACCGTATCCAAAGCGTGACGCGGGAATCGACCATGGCACGGTTTGTTTGGGCGGATTCCCGAATTCTGGAGCCTGGGCACTTTATGTCCAGCTTGGTTCCTCCGCGACGCATACCTGCGAGTGCACCTCCCTGGAACCGTCACAGTGAGTCGGCAAAGCCCGCTCACGCGAAATCGGTATGGGGTCGAGTGCTGCCATGGGCGGCGGCGATTGTCGCGGCTGGCACTGGCTTTATCGTGTTTCTGTACCGCGCTGCGTAGCCGCCCTGGGTGGCAAGACAACGGATCGCGTAGGCGCAGGTTGTCCTGTTATCGTCCCGAAATCATCATCCATTAAGCTGAAAATTTATGAGCAAAAAAGCTTTGGTCTTCGGAAGCCGGGGACAGTTGGGAATCGAAATTTGCCGAGGCCTGCTTCGGGCCGGCTGGGAGCTGGTAAGTTTCGACCGCCACACCGCCGACGTGCGTCAAGCGGATGTGGTGCATGGTTTTGTGGAGTCAGAGTCCCCGGAGGTGGTAGTAAATTGTGCCGCCTACAATAGCGTGGACCGCGCCGAAACGGAGCCAGCCGCAGCGTACTATGCGAATGCGCTTGCCGTCCGCAACCTGGCCACAGCCTGTCGCAAGGTGAAGGCGCGGCTTGTGCACTTTTCCACTGATTACGTCTTTGACGGCGCTAAGGGGCAGCCGTATGACGAAGGCGATTGGCCTCATCCCCGGAACGCCTATGGAGTGTCAAAGTTGAGTGGCGAACACTATGCCTTCGCTTATCTGGACAACGCTTTGGTGATACGAACTTGCGGCGTTTATGGCCCGGAGGGCATCCATACCGCCCACGGCAACTTTGTGG
>CAZUAX010000120.1:11064-13435 GCA_964618435.1 uncultured Solibacteraceae bacterium | reverse complement strand
AGTGCCCGCGCCGCGCCGAAGCTCAGCCAGCAGCAGAGCAGCGCAAACCCAGTGCCCAGCAGCCTCAGCGGTACTCCCGCCAAGCCTCCTCCAGCCAAATAGATCCAGGCATAAAGCGGTGGTTTATCGAACCATAGGTCGCTATACAGCACCTTGCCTTCAAGCAGCGTTCGCGCCGCCGCCAGCCCATACGATTCGTCTACCCAAAGCACGCCTACATGGGCACAGCGCGCGGCAAGCAACATCGCCGCCAGGCCCGCAAACAGCAACCAAGGTGCCTGCTCTGCCCACTCTTTCCGGGATTGGCCCGTCATTCTGCTCATCGCTCCTGCCATACGCGCTCGTCCGGGGTGCTGTCTCCTCGCATACCGTTCTGCGTTCCTTATCCTACCCCGGGCTTGCCGCATCAGGCAGCCTCCGGTAGCCCCAGTCGAATTCTGTCAACTCCAGTCCACCCCGCACAGTCCGGGTAGTGCTCAGTCACCGGATACTGCGCGTTGGACTCCGGCGCGTTCCAGATGGTCTGAGGTTACCCGCTCGGCGCAATCACGAGTACCATAGTAGGGTTGCTTCTCTGCGTCTTGCAGGGAGGTATCACCACTTCCGCGCCAGCGGGCACATCACCACCGTTTGGTTTACAAATGATCCTGCCATTTCTAGCACTCCTCTTCGGCTTGGCTCTCCTCATCTGGAGCGCTGGACGCTTCGTGGAAGGCTCCGCCGCGACTGCGCGTCACTTCGGCATGCCGCCGCTGCTCATCGGCATGGTGGTAGTGGGCTTTGGTACGTCGGCGCCGGAAATGGTTGTGTCCGTGTTCGCCGCGCTCCAGGGAAACCCCGGCATCGCATTAGGAAATGCTTACGGCTCGAACATCTCCAACATAGGGCTCATCCTCGGAGTCACCGCCCTGCTGGCACCCATCACCGTGCACTCGCAGGTGCTGCGTAAGGAACTGCCCATCCTTACGGGGGTTACTGCGCTAGCCGCCTGGCAGGTCTGGGACGGAGTCGTCAGCTCTGTGGATGCTACCGTGCTCCTTGCTGTGTTCGCAGGGTTGTTCGCCTGGTCTATCCGGCAAGGCCTTAGGGAAAGTGCTGATGCCCTTGCTGTTGAAGTTGAGCATCATATCGACGCCCGCGCCATGCCCTTGCGGTCGGCCGTCATCTGGCTGGTAATCGGGTTGCTGCTACTAGTGGTGAGTTCCCGTATCCTGGTTTGGGGTGCCGTCGAGATTGCCCGTGCCCTTGGCGTAAGCGACCTCATTATCGGCCTCACGGTGGTGGCCATTGGCACCTCCCTCCCGGAACTCGCCTCCTCCATTGTGGCCGTCCGCAAGGGTGAACATGATATCGCCCTTGGCAACGTCCTGGGTTCCAATCTGCTGAATACCCTGGCTGTGGTGGGGCTAGCTGGCATCATTTACCCGATGGATGCGGGGCCGGAGGTTTTCTCGCGCGACATGATGGTGATGCTCGCGCTTACCCTCTCGCTATTCGTCCTTGGCTACGCGTTTGGCCGGCCTGGCCGTCCCGGTCGCATCAATCGCTTTGAGGGCGGCCTGTTAGTGGCTAGCTTTCTCGCATACACCGGATATCTCGTGAGTACCACATTTGGCCAATAAGCCCTTGGCTGCGAATGCGATGTTTGGTTTCGCTATGTGGACGCCTTTGGCACGGGCATCGCCCCTGCTGCCGCATTACAGGGCAACTCACTTTTACCAAATTCGCCAGCCAGTCCCGACCATCTATGCCAATTAGACGGTCCGCGACTCTGCGGTGGTGAACTCCAATCGCAGCACCAAAAATTCAGACGGTTTCACCACCGCCATTCCCACGGACAGCACAAGGCGGTTTGCCGCAATGTCCGTTGGCGTCATCGTAGAGCGGTCGCAGCGTACAAACCAGGCTTCACTTTCGCGCGATCCCATCAGTGCTCCCTGGCGCCAGAGCCCGGTCAGGAAAGTCTCCACGACGCTGCGGACTCGCGTCCACAAGGGTTCGTCATTAGGCTCGAATACCACCCACTGTAAGTCCTTGCGCAGGCTGCGTTCCACTGCCAGCAAGAAGCGGCGGATGGGAATGTACTTCTGTTCTGGCGCAGACCCAGGGACGCCCGCCAGGGTGCGCGCTCCCCAAATCACTGTGCCGTGGCCAGGCAGGTCCCGGATGGGGTTAATGCCGGCATCCACCAACTGGGGGAGTTCATCTGGCCCCAGGTCGCGGCCTGGCGTCACCGCCTCAAACGCGGCATGTAGCCCTGCTGCGGCCCGCCACACGCCACGCTCCTGGTCGAGCCAAGAGGTCAATCCCGCCACCGCGCCGCTAGGGCCAAAGCTGCGATTCCGCCCGTGCTGTAGGGCATCCGGGAACA